>NZ_JAOWGQ010000031.1:0-435736 GCF_030333085.1 Citrobacter sp. Cpa228
ACTGGCAGGAAGATAACGGTGTCTGGCACCAGAACGTTTTCGCCTACTACCTCTCCATTGCGTGTAACCACTGTGAAGACCCGGCCTGTACCAAGGTGTGTCCAAGCGGCGCGATGCACAAACGTGAAGATGGTTTTGTGGTCGTGGATGAAGACGTGTGCATTGGCTGTCGCTATTGCCACATGGCCTGCCCGTATGGCGCACCGCAATACAATGCCGCCAAAGGACACATGACCAAGTGCGATGGCTGTCATGAACGTGTTGCTGAGGGTAAGAAACCCATCTGTGTCGAATCCTGCCCGCTGCGTGCGCTGGACTTCGGCCCGATAGAGGAACTGCGTAAAAAACACGGCACCCTGGCCGCGGTTGCGCCGCTCCCTGGCGCGCACTTTACCAAACCGAGCATCGTCATCAAACCAAATGCCAATAGCCGCCCGACCGGGGATACCACGGGTTATCTGGCTAATCCGAAGGAGGTGTAAGATGGGAAGTGGATGGCATGAATGGCCGCTGATGATCTTCACTGTTTTCGGGCAGTGTGTGGTTGGCGGCTTTATCGTTCTGGCGCTGGCGCTGATGAAAGGCGACTTACGCCCTGATTCACAACAGCGTGTGATTGCCTGCATGTTTGGCCTGTGGGTATTGATGGGCATCGGTTTTATTGCTTCCATGCTTCATCTGGGCTCACCGATGCGGGCGTTTAACTCCCTCAACCGTGTCGGTTCTTCCGCGCTAAGTAACGAAATCGCCAGCGGCTCGATCTTCTTTGCCGTTGGCGGTATTGGCTGGTTACTGGCGGTGTTGAAAAAAATGTCGCCGGCATTACGCAATCTGTGGTTAGTTCTCACCATGGTGCTGGGCGTCGTTTTTGTCTGGATGATGGTGCGCGTATATAACACTATTGATACGGTGCCTACCTGGTATAGTGTCTGGACGCCGATTGGATTCTTCCTGACGTTGTTTATGGGAGGTCCGCTGCTGGGATATCTGCTATTACGCGTTGCCGGAATTGACGGCTGGGCGATGCGACTGCTGCCTGCTATTTCAGTGCTAGCGCTGGTCGTGAGTGGCATCATGTCCGTGATGCAGGGTGCCGAGCTGGCGACAATCCACAGCTCAATTCAGCAGGCATCTGCGCTGGTGCCCGATTACGGTTCGCTGATGGCATGGCGGATTGTGGCGCTGGCTTTAGCGTTATGCTGCTGGATTGTTCCGCAGGTGAAAGGCTACCAGCCGGCAATACCGCTGCTTTCCGTCGCGTTTATTCTGCTGTTAGTCGGTGAGCTGATTGGCCGCGGCGTGTTCTATGGTCTGCATATGACCGTCGGCATGGCGGTCGCCAGCTAACCTGAAAATGCCGAATGGCATCGCGATTGTCCGGCCTACACATTACAGTACTGAACGTGTAGGTCGGATAAGGCGTTAATACGGTCATCCCACAAATAAAAGATGCCGATTATCCATGAATTTTTTCGACTGAACGTAGCGGGGTAATTTTGTTTTAGATCAATTAAAACAAATAGATGTACTTTCCCATTTTTTATCAATCCGCATTAAGAATCAGTAATACGAATCGATCCCCCTGAAAGCGCCTCAGGCCCCTGATTGCGCCGATTGACAATGTTTTTTGCAGTGGCATGATGCGCATGAAATTTGAACTTCCTCACGGTTTTTATTCATGTCCACCTATACCCGTCCCGTTATGCTATTGCTGTGCGGGCTGCTTCTGTTGACCCTGGCGATCGCCGTGTTAAACACGCTCGTCCCGCTTTGGCTCGCCCATGAAAATCTGCCAACCTGGCAGGTAGGTGTGGTCAGTTCGTCTTATTTCACCGGAAATCTGGTTGGGACGTTACTGACCGGGTACTTAATTAAACACCTCGGTTTTAACCGCAGCTATTACATCGCTTCGCTTATTTTTGCCGCGGGCTGTGTCGGACTGGGCGTCATGGTAGGTTTTTGGAGCTGGATGACCTGGCGTTTTATTGCGGGTATCGGTTGTGCCATGATCTGGGTGGTGGTGGAAAGTGCGTTGATGTGCAGCGGGACGTCGCGTAACCGTGGACGCTTACTTGCCGCCTATATGATGGTCTATTACGTAGGGACGTTTTTAGGACAATTATTGGTCAGTAAAGTCTCGACAGAATTAATGAATGTTCTGCCGTGGGTGACCGGCACTATCCTTGCCGGAGTATTACCGCTGCTCTTTACCCGCATTGTGAATCAGCAGGGTGATGAACAACAGTCAACCCCCATTGTCTCTATGCTGAAGCTTCGCCAGGCTCGTCTGGGTGTGAATGGCTGCATTATTTCCGGGATTGTGCTGGGGTCGTTGTATGGCCTGATGCCGCTGTACCTCAACCATCAGGGTGTCAGCAATGCCAGCATTGGTTTCTGGATGGCGGTACTGGTCAGTGCAGGTATTCTGGGACAATGGCCAATTGGTCGTCTGGCCGATAAGTTAGGTCGCCTGCTGGTTTTGCGCGTTCAGGTCTTTGTGGTAATCGTCGGGAGTATCGCCATGCTGAATCAGGCGGCGATGGCACCCGCATTGTTTATGCTGGGCGCGGCAGGTTTCACCCTTTATCCGGTGGCGATGGCCTGGGCCTGCGAGAAAGTAGAACATCATCAGTTGGTCGCTATGAACCAGGCATTGTTATTAAGCTATACCGTGGGTAGCCTGCTTGGGCCGTCATTTACCGCCATGCTGATGCAAAATTATTCTGACAGTTTACTGTTTATAATGATTGCCAGCGTATCGTTTATTTATTTACTGATGCTGCTGCGTAAGACAGGGCATACACCGAATTCTGTGGCGCATATCTGAACAGGATAAAAACAGGTTCCCATACATGCTGTTTATGTATCCTTTATAGGAGCCTGTTTTATTTAATCATCGCTATTCTTTCCTGAAAATAAAATGTGCAGAAGATTATAGTTTTACATTCTGCCGTTTCCGCTTGGCCATTTTACCGCGCATAATTCCTCGCTTCATTTATTGATTATCAAAAGTAGCGTCTACGAAGGATCGCCAATGGCAAGTGTGCAGGAAAAACAATTGCGGTGGTACAACATCGCATTGATGTCTTTTATTACCGTATGGGGATTCGGCAATGTTGTAAACAACTATGCTAATCAGGGATTAGTGGTTGTCTCTTCATGGATATTTATTTTTGCCCTCTATTTTATCCCTTATGCACTGATTGTCGGACAACTTGGCTCCACGTTTAAAGACGGTAAGGGTGGGGTTAGTACATGGATTAAACACACAATGGGTCCGGGACTGGCTTATCTCGCAGCGTGGACCTATTGGGTGGTGCATATCCCTTATCTGGCGCAAAAGCCACAGGCTATTCTGATTGCGCTGGGGTGGGCGCTGAAAGGCGATGGTTCGCTGATTAAAGAGTATACCGTGGTGGCGTTGCAGGGGCTGACGTTAGCGCTGTTTGTCTTTTTCATGTGGGTTGCATCCCGTGGCATGAAATCGCTTAAAATCGTTGGATCGGTTGCGGGGATTGCGATGTTTGTGATGTCCATTCTGTATGTCGTAATGGCCGTCACCGCCCCGGCGATTACTGATGTGCAAATCGCCACAACCAATATCACCTGGGAATCTTTTATCCCGCACATCGATTTTACCTATATTACAACGATCTCGATGCTGGTCTTTGCGGTCGGTGGCGCGGAGAAAATCTCTCCATACGTTAACCAGACGCGTAACCCTGGCAAAGAGTTCCCGAAAGGGATGTTAGTTCTGGCGGTTATGGTGGCGGTGTGCGCGATCCTGGGTTCTCTGGCAATGGGGATGATGTTTGACTCTCAGCATATTCCTGATGACTTAATGACTAATGGCCAGTATTACGCTTTCCAGAAACTCGGGGAGTATTACGGCATGGGTAACACATTGATGGTTATTTATGCAGTTGCCAACACGTTAGGTCAAATTGCGGCTTTGGTGTTTTCTATTGATGCGCCGCTTAAAGTTTTACTGGGCGATGCCGATCGCAAATATATTCCTGAAAGCCTGTGTAAAACCAATGCCTCTGGAACACCGGTGAATGGCTATATTCTGACACTGGTGCTGGTGGCCATTTTGATTATGTTGCCAACCCTGGGGATTGGCGACATGAACAATCTCTACAAATGGTTGCTAAATCTCAACTCTGTCGTGATGCCATTGCGTTATTTATGGGTGTTTGTGGCGTTTATTGCTGTTATTCGCTTAGCGCAGAAATATAAGCCGGAATATGTCTTCATTCGTAACCGATCGCTGGCGATGACGGTGGGAATTTGGTGTTTTGCGTTTACTGCGTTTGCCTGCCTCACGGGGATCTTTCCGAAAATGGAAGCCTTTACTCCAGAGTGGACATTCCAGCTCACGCTGAACATCGTGACGCCGTTTGTGCTGGTTGGACTGGGATTGATTTTCCCGCTGCTGGCAAGAAGAGGGCGTTAAAGGGAAATGTGGTGGGTAACAGGCTCGTTACCCACCACAAAGCTTAGTACATCACTTTGTGACCATACTGCTCAAGGATGCCTTTTACGCGTTCCATGGTCTCTTTTTTCGGCGGCTTCACGCCGTCGAGTTTGTACTCTTCACCCATTGCCACCCATTTGTGTTTGCCAAGTTCGTGGTATGGCAGCAGTTCAATTTTTTCGACATTGCCCATGTCACGGGTAAACTCGCCCAAACGGTGTGCTGAATCATCATCATCGGACCAGCCAGGCACGACAACGTAGCGGATCCACACTTTGATGTCTTTGTTAGACAGGTAACGAGCGAACTCCAGCGTACGATGGTTAGATACGCCGACCAGGTTCTGGTGGATCTCGTCGTTCATCTGTTTCAGATCGAGCATCACCAGGTCGGTGACTTCCAGCAGTTCATCAATCACTGGATCGTAACGGCGAACAAAACCGTTAGTATCAAGACAGGTATGAATCCCTTCTTTTTTACAGGCACGGAACCAGTCACGGACGAATTCAGCTTGCAGAATGGCCTCTCCGCCGGATGCCGTTACGCCACCACCGGATGCGTTCATAAAGTGACGATAGGTCACGACTTCTTTCATTAATTCATCGACGGTGACTTCTTTACCGCCGTGCGTATCCCATGTGTCACGGTTGTGGCAGTACAGGCAGCGCATCAGGCAGCCCTGGAAGAAGGTAATAAAACGGATGCCCGGGCCATCAACAGTGCCACAGGATTCAAAGGAGTGAATGCGACCAATAACTGACATTGCGGTGTTTCTCCAGGTGTGGCCCATCCGGGGCCAGTGTTAGTGCACAGTTATTAACTGTGTCGAGTCTGTTTTGGCTGTTATCCATAAGTATAGATAGCTGACAAAGCAGGCTATTAAAAAGGCCCCACTTACGTGGAGCCTTTATTGTACGCTTTTTAAAGTACGATTTCAGTCAAAACCAATTACATGGTCTGAGTGAAGGTACGAGTAATAACGTCCTGCTGCTGTTCTTTAGTCAGGGAGTTAAAACGTACTGCGTAGCCAGAAACACGGATGGTCAGCTGCGGATATTTTTCCGGATGTTCCATCGCATCCAGCAGCATTTCACGGTTCATGACGTTCACGTTCAGGTGCTGACCACCTTCGATGGACGCTTCGTGGTGGAAGTAACCATCCATCAGACCAGCCAGGTTGGTCTTACGAACTTCGTCGTCTTTACCCAGCGCGTTCGGAACGATAGAGAAGGTGTAAGAGATACCATCTTTAGCGTAAGCAAACGGCAGTTTAGCAACGGAGGTCAGAGAGGCAACAGCACCTTTCTGGTCACGACCGTGCATTGGGTTAGCACCCGGTCCGAACGGCGCGCCAGCACGGCGACCATCTGGGGTGTTACCAGTTTTCTTACCATAAACCACGTTAGAGGTGATGGTCAGAACAGACTGAGTCGGGATAGCGTTACGATAAGTAGTCAGTTTCTGAATTTTCTTCATGAAACGTTCTACCAGGTCAACCGCCATGTCATCAACGCGAGAGTCGTTGTTACCAAACTGCGGGTATTCGCCTTCGATTTCGAAGTCGATAGCCAGACCGTCTTCGTCACGAATCGGTTTAACTTTCGCATATTTGATTGCAGACAGGGAGTCAGCAGCAACGGACAGACCAGCGATACCACACGCCATGGTGCGGATAACGTCACGGTCGTGCAGCGCCATCAGAGAGGCTTCGTAGCTGTACTTGTCGTGCATGTAGTGAATAACGTTCAGTGCGGTGACGTACTGTTTAGCCAGCCAGTCCATGAAGTGATCCATGCGGTCCATAACTTCGTCGAAGTTCAGAACGTCGCCTTTGATCGGTTCAGATTTAGGACCAACCTGCATTTTCAGTTTTTCATCAACGCCACCGTTGATTGCGTACAGCATGGTTTTCGCCAGGTTTGCACGCGCACCGAAGAACTGCATTTGTTTACCAACAACCATCGGGCTTACGCAGCAAGCGATAGCGTAGTCGTCGTTGTTGAAGTCCGGACGCATCAGGTCATCGTTCTCGTACTGCAGAGAAGAGGTGTCGATGGACACTTTAGCGGCGAATTTCTTGAAGTTCAGAGGCAGTTTTTCAGACCACAGAACAGTGATGTTCGGCTCCGGAGAAGGACCCATGGTGTACAGGGTGTTCAGGAAGCGGAAGCTGTTTTTGGTAACCAGAGTACGGCCGTCAACGCCCATACCACCGATAGATTCAGTTGCCCAAATCGGGTCACCGGAGAACAGTTCATCATATTCAGGCGTACGCAGGAAACGAACCATACGCAGTTTCATGACCAGGTGGTCAATCATTTCCTGAGCGTCTTGCTCGGTGATTTTGCCCGCTTTGATATCACGTTCGATGTAAGCATCCAGGAAGGTGGATACGCGACCGAAGGACATTGCTGCACCGTTCTGAGATTTAACCGCGGCCAGGTAGCCGAAGTAAGTCCACTGGATAGCTTCCTGAGCGTTGGTAGCCGGACCAGAGATATCGCAGCCATATTTAGCCGCCATTTCTTTGATCTGACCCAGAGCGCGGTGCTGTTCAGCGATTTCTTCACGCAGACGGATAGTTGCTTCCAGGTTTACGCCGTTTTCCAGATCGGACTGCAGAGAGACGAACTGAGCATATTTGTCTTTCATCAGGTAGTCGATACCGTACAGCGCAACGCGACGGTAGTCACCGATGATACGGCCACGGCCATACGCATCAGGCAGACCAGTCAGAACACCGGATTTACGGCAGTTCAGAATGTCTTTGGTGTAAACATCGAATACGCCCTGGTTGTGGGTTTTGCGGTATTCGGTGAAGATTTTTTTCAGCATCGGGTCCAGTTCGCGATTGTACGCTTTGCAGGAACCTTCAACCATTTTGATGCCGCCAAACGGAATGATCGCACGTTTCAGCGGAGCTTCAGTCTGCAGACCAACAATTTTCTCGAGCGCTTTGTTGATGTAGCCAGCGTCGTGAGAAGTGATGGTAGAAGCAACGGAGGTGTCAAAGTCAACAGGCGCATGAGTGCGGTTTTCCTGTTTAACGCCTTCCATCACGCTGTCCCACAGTGCAGTGGTCGCATCAGTTGCGCCAGCCAGGAAGGACTCGTCACCCTCATATGGAGTGTAGTTTTTCTGAATGAAGTCACGGACGTTTACTTCATTCTGCCAGTCACCTTTGGTAAAACCTTCCCAGGCTGTGGCTAACTTTTCATTAAGCTCGGACATGTAACACCTACCTTCTTAAGTGGATTTTTTATTTACTGCGTGTAATGGGCATCATCAGATTAATGATGATCGTTACCACGCAGGTAAATGACCCAGTATGTCAACCCGACCAACAAACCGCCGCCGATAATGTTACCGATCGTAACCGGAATCAGGTTATCGGTGATGAAATTCATCACGGTCAGGTGAGAAAAATTCTCCGGAGAAGAACCGACAGCGGTCCAGAATTCCGGGGTGGCGAAATCACGTATTACGATACCCATAGGGATCATAAACATGTTTGCGATACTGTGCTCAAAACCGCTGGCAACGAACATTGCGACCGGTAATACCATGATAAACGCTTTGTCCATCAGGCTGCGGCCAGAGTAGCTCATCCATACCGCCAGGCACACCATCAGGTTAGCCAGAATACCAAGGCTTACAGCTTCAACAAAAGTATGGTGCACTTTGTGGTCGGCAGTTTGCAGGACGTTGAGCCCCCACGCGCCGTTGGCGGTCATATACTCGCCAGAAAGCCACATGAGTAACACAAAAATCAGCGCACCAATCAGGTTACCGACATAAACGTTAAGCCAGTTCTTCGCTAACTGACCCCAGGTAATACGACCACTGGCTTTAGCGACGACAATCAGTACGGTTGAAGTGAAGAGGTCAGCGCCGCAGACAACGCAAAGGATCAGCCCCAGGGAAAAGCAGATACCACCTACCAGCTTTGCCATGCCGAAAGGCATTGTGCCGGTACCGGTTGTGGCAGTGATATAGAAAACAAAGGCAATTGAAATGAACACACCGGCAGTAATTGCCAGATAGAACGTCTTAAGCGGATGTTTCGTTGCTTTATAGACGCCTGCTTCTTCGGCAACTTTGGCCATAGCAGCAGGAAGTATAAGATCAAAAGGGTTGTCAGCTTTCACACTAACTCTCTCTTTATTAAGTCGGCGACGAGATACTAACAAAGCATTATAGATGAGAATTTGATATAGATCATATCTCGCCTGGCTTATAGGCCCGCAAGGCGCATGGTTTTTATGCGATTACGGAGTAACTTGTTGATTATCCATATAAAAATAAATTTTAAAAATTATAAGGTGAGTTGAATTTTTTCTTTTTGTCTCCTGTCAGACAGTTAATTAAAATGGAGTAATTGAGATAAAAAAACACATTAATACGCTATTTTTTTTAATATCAACTACTAATATTTAACCTTGTTTTTACATTTATTTTCCGATTTGACCAAAATAAAAAACAGGGCGCTTAAAGCGCCCCGTAATATATCCCAGACAATACCTTTAGCCTACTTAGCGCAGGCTGACTGTCACTATTTTGACCAATGTGCAGCTTTCGCGCGTTGCAGCTTCTCATAGGCTTTCAGCAGAGACTGATGTGCCGGGAAAGCCTGCAGATCGCTATCAACGGTTTGCAGCCCGTAGAATGGCGCTTCGCCACTCAATGCCGCACTTGCCGCTTCAACCGCCTCGGCACCGTACATGCGGACAAACGCATTCAGATATTGCAGCGGCTGACGATCTTCTTCCTGAGAGAGCAGCAGTAGCGTTTGCAGACAGCGGTAGTAGTTGGCACGTTCAGCGCTAAAGACGGAGGCATTGAATTCCATCGTCCATTCCGTCCAGACCAGCGCCTGCTCCAGGTCGCCACCGGCCAGCGCCAGCATCACTTTTAGCTCGCCAATGCGCAGGGTATACCAGCCGTTATCCGCACCGGTTGCCAGACCAAGCAGTTCGCGTACGCGGGTGAAGTCGTCAAAGCCTTCTTCATCCAGCTGTTCGATCAGATTGAGATAGTCTTCTTTATCCCATTCACTGCCCGGCAGAGAGAGGATGGTGTCACGTAGATGGGCGCCCATGGCGTTGTTGGCTAACCACAGATCTTCAGCCGGGTAGATGTCAGACATTCCCGGAACAATAATACGGCAGGCGTAAACGCTCAGATGCTCATAGTCGGCGATGTAGACTTCCTTATCTTCCGCTTTGAAGATGGCCATCAGGGTGGCGAACTCTTCTTCTGTTGTACCGGAGAAACTCCAGTCAACGAACGGGTAATCGGCATCCTGCTTGAACAGATCCCAGGAGATCAGACCGCTGGAATCGATGAAGTGCGTTTCGAGGTTAGTGTGCTCAGCCACTTCTTCATCGTCGAAGGTTGGGGGAGTGAAGACATCAAGATCTTTCAGACCACGGCCCTGCAACAGTTCAGTGACGGTACGCTCCAGTGCAACACCGAAATCCGGGTGCGCACCGAAAGAGGCAAAACAGGTACCGTTAGCCGGGTTGAACAGTACAACGCAGATAACCGGGTATTTGCCGCCCAGCGAGCCGTCGTATGCGAAGATTGGGAATCCTTCGGCTTCCAGCTTTGCGATGGATTCAACGACTGCCGGGTAACGCGCCATCACTTCGGCCGGAATTTCCGGCAGGCTGATGCTTTCCGCGATAATGCGGTTCTTCACATAGCGCTCAAAAACTTCAGACAGCCCCTGAACGCGGGCTTCATTCGGTGTGTTACCCGCAGACATACCGTTAGATACGTACAGGTTACCGATAATGTTCATCGGAATGTAAACGGTCTGATTATCTGACTGACGGGTAAACGGCAGGCCGCAAACGCCGCGTTCTTCATTGCCGGATTGCAGATCGATAAGCATGCTGCCGGTCAGTTCATTGTCTGGATCGTAGAATGCACGCAGACGCGCATCCAGCAAACCTTCAGGTACGTCATCATCTTCTGTCAGTGGGAACCATTTTTCGTTCGGGTAATGTACGAACGGACCGTTGGCGATGGTGTCGCCCAGCCAGAAATCCGCAAAGAAGTAGTTAGTCGACAGACGCTCAAAATATTCACCCAGTGCGGAGGCCAGCGCCGCTTTTTTCGTCGCACCTTTACCGTTGGTAAAGCACAGCGCGCATTCTTTGTCGCGAATATGTACAGACCAGACGTTAGGAACGGGGTTCAACCATGAGGCTTCTTCAATTTGAAAACCGAGGTCGAGTAATTTTTGCTGGAAGCGAGCGATGGAATCTTCCAGTGCGGCATCTTTGCCGGGGATAAATGTTTGCGTCATGAAAATCACTTTTGTCGTACGGAAAGCGCGCAATGATACGGGTTTTCAATGAATGGCGCTATCGCCGCCGGAGCCTCGGCGTAAATAAAGCATTTGATTCACACCGTAGCGTGTTCAGTTGAATGTCTGCGGACTATCTGCTGAAGGGAAGGGGGGCTTCTTTCTTTATATATCTCTGCGCTATGCAAAACCAGAATGGTCGAAGGCCAGTCGGGCAAAACGGGCCACCTGATAGCGAAAATCTCGGTTTTTATCCGTCAATCCGATAGATTCTGTTGTGTGACGCATCGCTCATTTTTGCCCTGGTCGGTTTTACCCATTGCGGCGCGTGTCACTGAATGATAAAACCGATATCCACAGGAATAACTTATACCCAATGTCTGTCACAGGAATTATCGTAAACGACAGGATGTTGATTGGACAACAACACAACGTGGTGAGGGGAAATGGCTCAGGTCTTCAATTTTAGTTCAGGTCCGGCAATGCTACCGGCAGAAGTACTTAAACTGGCTCAACAGGATCTTTGTGACTGGAACGGTCTTGGCACGTCGGTAATGGAAATTAGCCACCGTGGCAAAGAGTTCATCCAGGTTGCAGAGGAAGCGGAGCAGGATTTTCGCGATCTTCTCAGTATCCCCTCCAACTATAAAGTGTTGTTCTGCCATGGCGGTGGTCGTGGGCAGTTTGCGGGTATTCCGTTAAATATTCTGGGTGATAAAACGACGGCGGATTACGTCGATGCCGGTTACTGGGCAGCCAGCGCGATTAAAGAAGCGAAAAAGTACTGCACGCCAAACGTTATTGATGCCAAAGTCACCGTTGACGGCCTGCGCGCTGTTAAGCCGATGAGTGAATGGCAGCTTTCTGACAACGCGGCGTATCTGCACTATTGCCCGAACGAAACCATCGACGGTATCGCGATTGATGAAACGCCGAATTTTGCCAGCAATGTGGTGGTTACGGCGGATCTGTCCTCGACTATTCTTTCCGCACCGCTTGACGTTAGCCGTTATGGCGTAATTTATGCCGGAGCGCAGAAAAACATCGGCCCGGCCGGGCTGACGATTGTCATCGTACGCGAAGATTTACTGGGTAAAGCCCACGTGTCTTGCCCGTCGATCCTTGACTATACCGTACTGAATGACAACGACTCCATGTTTAACACGCCACCGACCTTTGCCTGGTATCTGTCTGGCCTGGTCTTTAAATGGCTGAAAGGGCAAGGCGGTGTTAACGCGATGGATAAAATTAACCAGCAAAAAGCGGAACTGCTGTACGGCGTGATTGATAACAGCGATTTCTACCGCAACGATGTGGCGAAATCGAACCGTTCACGCATGAACGTCCCGTTCCAGTTGGCTGACAGCGCACTGGATAAACTTTTCCTGGAAGAGTCTTTCGCTGCGGGCCTGCACGCGCTGAAAGGGCACCGTGTGGTCGGCGGTATGCGCGCGTCCATCTACAATGCTATGCCGCTGGAAGGCGTGAAAGCGCTGACCGATTTCATGATCGATTTTGAGCGTCGCCGCGGCTAATCTGCTGTACTTTTCATCCCCGCAGCCAGCCTGTGGGGTTTTTATGTCTGTTTTTGAGAGTTGAGTTTCATGGAATCCCTGACGTTACAACCCATTGCGCGGGTGGATGGCACCATCAATCTGCCTGGATCCAAAAGTGTTTCTAACCGCGCTTTGCTGCTGGCTGCATTAGCAAATGGCACCACTGTCCTGACCAACCTGCTGGACAGTGATGATGTCCGCCATATGCTGAATGCGCTGAATGCGTTAGGGATTAGCTACACCCTTTCTGCCGATCGCACGCGTTGCGAGATAATCGGTAGTGGCGGCGCGCTGCATGCAGAAGGCGCTGTAGAGCTGTTCCTTGGTAATGCCGGAACCGCAATGCGCCCGCTGGCTGCCGCTCTGTGCCTGGGCAGCAATGACATCGTGCTGACGGGCGAACCGCGCATGAAAGAGCGCCCGATTGGTCATCTGGTTGATGCGCTACGCCAGGGCGGAGCCAACATTGAATACCTGGAGCAGGAAAACTATCCGCCTTTACGTCTGCGTGGTGGTTTCACCGGAGGACAAGTTGAGGTTGACGGCAGCGTATCCAGCCAGTTCCTCACTGCATTGCTGATGACTGCGCCGCTGGCGCCGCAGGATACGACAATCGCGATTAAAGGCGAGCTGGTATCCAAACCTTACATTGATATCACACTGAACCTGATGAAAACGTTTGGTGTTGAAATTGAGAATCAGAACTACCAGCGTTTTGTCGTGCAGGGTCAGCAGCAGTATCAGTCGCCGGGTGCATATCTGGTTGAAGGCGATGCTTCTTCAGCTTCCTATTTCCTCGCGGCAGGCGCTATTAAAGGCGGTACGGTGAAGGTTACCGGGATTGGGCGTCATAGCATGCAGGGTGATATTCGCTTTGCCGATGTGCTGGAAAAAATGGGCGCGACCGTGACATGGGGTGATGATTTTATTGCCTGTACTCGCGGTGAGTTGAACGCTGTCGATATGGATATGAATCATATTCCTGATGCGGCAATGACCATTGCGACCGCCGCGCTGTTTGCAAAGGGCACAACGACTTTACGGAACATATACAACTGGCGTGTCAAAGAGACCGACCGTCTGTTTGCGATGGCAACGGAGTTGCGTAAAGTGGGGGCGACGGTGGAAGAGGGCGAGGACTATATTCGCGTTACGCCGCCAGCGACGTTACAGTTTGCAGATATCGAGACCTACAACGATCACCGCATGGCGATGTGTTTCTCGCTGGTGGCGTTGTCTGACACGCCGGTAACCATTCTGGATCCTAAATGCACCGCCAAGACCTTCCCGGATTATTTCGAACAGCTGGCGCGTATTAGTACTCCTGCCTGATTTTGTTGCCGCACTAACTGGTGCGGCACATTCTAACATCTCCGATTGCCTATTTATTCTACACTCAGCTTCAATGATTCTGCATTTTTCACACAAAGATAACGATCATTGTCGTTGGCGCGTATAATGCGCGGCGTTCACGTTAACGTATGCCCGTTTAAGGAGAAAAAGATGACGGCAATTGCCCCGGTTATTACCATTGATGGCCCAAGCGGTGCAGGAAAAGGCACCTTGTGCAAGGCAATGGCGGAAGCATTGCAGTGGCATCTGTTAGATTCAGGCGCGATCTACCGCGTACTGGCGCTCGCAGCGTTACATCACCATGTTGATGTCACTTCTGAAGATGCTCTGGTACCGCTTGCCTCACACCTGGATGTGCGTTTTATCTCAACGGACGGCAACCTGGAAGTCATTCTGGAAGGCGAAGATGTCAGCGGTGAAATCCGCACCCAGGAAGTGGCGAATGCCGCCTCTCAGGTCGCTGCGTTTCCTCGCGTACGCGAAGCGCTGTTACGTCGTCAACGCGCGTTTCGTGAAGCGCCCGGCCTGATTGCCGACGGACGTGACATGGGGACCGTGGTATTCCCGGATGCACCAGTGAAAATTTTTCTGGACGCCTCCTCGCAAGAACGTGCGCATAGACGTATGCTACAGTTGCAGGAAAAGGGCTTTAGTGTTAACTTTGAACGCCTTTTGGCCGAGATCGAAGAACGCGATTACCGCGATCGTAACCGTGCTGTAGCGCCGCTGGTTCCCGCTGCTGATGCTTTAGTTTTGGATTCAACCCGATTAAGCATTGAGCAAGTGATTGAAAAAGCGTTACAATACGCGCGCCAAAAACTGGCTCTCGCATAAGTGCGACCGAATTTGCAGTACCCCCGTTGCAATGGATTGACAGCGGGTATGTTAAACAACCCCATCCGGCATGGAGCCAGGTGGACGTTAAATATGAAACCTGAAGATTAAACATGACTGAATCTTTTGCTCAACTGTTTGAAGAATCCTTAAAAGAAATCGAAACCCGTCCGGGTTCCATCGTTCGTGGTGTTGTTGTTGCTATCGACAAAGACGTAGTACTGGTTGACGCCGGTCTGAAATCTGAGTCCGCCATTCCGGCAGAGCAGTTCAAAAACGCCCAGGGCGAGCTGGAAATCCAGGTTGGTGACGAAGTTGACGTTGCTCTGGATGCAGTAGAAGACGGCTTCGGTGAAACCCTGCTGTCCCGTGAAAAAGCTAAACGTCACGAAGCTTGGATCACGCTGGAAAAAGCTTACGAAGAAGCTGCAACCGTTACTGGTGTTATCAATGGCAAAGTCAAGGGTGGCTTCACTGTTGAGCTGAATGGTATTCGCGCGTTCCTGCCGGGTTCCCTGGTAGACGTTCGTCCGGTCCGCGACACGCTGCACCTGGAAGGCAAAGAGCTTGAATTCAAAGTAATCAAGCTGGATCAGAAGCGTAACAACGTTGTTGTTTCCCGTCGTGCCGTTATCGAATCCGAAAACAGCGCAGAACGCGATCAACTGCTGGAAAACCTGCAGGAAGGCATGGAAGTTAAAGGTATCGTTAAGAACCTCACTGACTACGGTGCATTCGTTGATCTGGGTGGCGTTGACGGCCTGCTGCACATCACCGACATGGCATGGAAACGCGTTAAGCATCCGAGCGAAATCGTAAACGTTGGCGACGAAATCACTGTTAAAGTGCTGAAGTTCGACCGCGAGCGTACTCGTGTATCTCTGGGCCTGAAACAGCTGGGCGAAGATCCATGGGTAGCTATCGCTAAGCGTTATCCGGAAGGTACCAAACTGACTGGTCGCGTGACCAACCTGACCGACTACGGCTGCTTCGTTGAAATCGAAGAAGGCGTTGAAGGCCTGGTTCACGTTTCCGAAATGGATTGGACCAACAAAAACATCCACCCGTCCAAAGTTGTTAACGTTGGCGACGTAGTGGAAGTTATGGTTCTGGATATCGACGAAGAACGTCGTCGTATCTCCCTGGGTCTGAAGCAGTGCAAAAACAACCCATGGCAGCAGTTCGCGGAAACCCACAACAAAGGCGACCGTGTTGAAGGTAAAATCAAGTCTATCACTGACTTCGGTATCTTCATCGGCCTGGACGGCGGCATCGACGGCCTGGTTCACCTGTCTGACATCTCCTGGAACGTTGCAGGCGAAGAAGCAGTACGTGAATACAAAAAAGGCGACGAAATCGCAGCAGTTGTTCTGCAGGTTGATGCAGAACGTGAGCGTATCTCTCTGGGCGTTAAACAGCTCGCAGAAGATCCGTTCAACAACTGGGTTGCACTGAACAAGAAAGGCGCAATCGTAAACGGTAAAGTCACTGCAGTTGACGCTAAAGGCGCAACCGTAGAACTGGCTGACGGCGTTGAAGGTTACCTGCGCGCTTCTGAAGCTTCCCGCGACCGCGTTGAAGATGCAACTCTGGTTCTGAGCGTAGGCGACGACGTTGAAGCTAAATTCACCGGCGTTGATCGTAAGAACCGTGCAATCAGCCTGTCTGTTCGTGCTAAAGACGAAGCTGATGAGAAAGATGCAATCGCAACTGTTAACAAACAGGAAGATGCTAACTTCTCTAACAACGCAATGGCTGAAGCTTTCAAAGCAGCTAAAGGCGAGTAATATCGAGTGCTCTAAATCCTTTGTGCTGTTAACAGCACAAAGGGTGACGAGTAGCTTGACAGATTACAGGATTCGTCCTGTAATCAATGACAAAGGGCGGCTACGGCCGCCCTTAATCAATGCAGCAGCTAATTTTGCCTTTAAGGAACCGGAGGAATCATGACCAAGTCAGAATTGATTGAAAGACTTGCAACCCAGCAACCTCATATTCCCGCGAAAGCGGTTGAAGATGCAGTAAAAGAGATGCTGGAACATATGGCCTCGACTCTTGCGCAGGGCGAGCGTATTGAAATCCGCGGTTTCGGCAGCTTCTCTTTGCATTACCGCGCACCACGCACCGGACGTAATCCGAAGACCGGCGATAAAGTGGACCTGGAAGGAAAATACGTTCCGCACTTTAAGCCGGGTAAAGAACTGCGCGATCGCGCCAATATTTACGGTTAAGTCCTCAGCAAGACTTAGCCCCGAGAAAAGCACCTGTATGGGTGCTTTTTTCATTTTTACCTCTCTGTACTGGAATCTCTCTCCCAACTTATTTGTATGTTACATCTGCAGTTAAATAACAGCGGAATGCACCTCGTTTACCGGTAATTAGCTGCCAGACATCTGCTGAGTTGTCCTGCACACTCCCTGTCACAGGGAGGTGTCATATGAAAATAACAACAGTTAGTACGTGTGCGTTATGCGGCATTCTCCCGCTGACGGTATTACCCGTATTACCTGACATGCTGTGTGTCAGCTTTGTATTTGGTCTGGCGTGTCTGCTTTGCCTCATTCCTCATCGATATATGCATTACGCCGGGTTAGTCCTGCTGTTTTTCCTGTGGGGAATACTGGCAGCGAAAGAGGTTATCTGGACTGGTGATGCGCTCCCAGCCAAAACGCAGCAGGCTATCGTTCAAATAACCGGGACTGACAATATGACCACGCACTACGGTCAGATTACACACCTTCAGGGGAGCCGGATATTTCCTGCCGTTGGCGTCGTACTGTATGGGCAGTATTTACCCGGCGATGTTTGCGCTGGTCAGACATGGGCGATGACGCTGAAAGTTCGCGCTGTGCATGGGCAACTGAATGAAGGTGGATTTGATAGCCAGCGCTATGCATTGGCACAGCATCAGCCGCTGACGGGGCGTTTTCTGCAGGCCTCAGTGATTACGCCGCAATGCAGTCTGCGTGCACGTTATCTCTCCTCGCTAAAAACCACGCTTGCCGCCTATCCCTGGCAGCAAGTCATACTGGGGCTGGGGATGGGAGAACGTTTGTCTGTATCGCAGGCGGTAAAAAATATAATGCGTGATACCGGAACAGCACATTTGATGGCCATTTCCGGGCTGCATATTGCTTTTGCCGCACTCCTCGCTGGCGGACTGATACGAGGTGGACAATTTTTAATGCCGACACGCTGGATCTGCTGGCAGGCTCCGCTAGTCGGGGGTGTGCTCTGCGCTGCATTTTATGCCTGGCTGACGGGCCTGCAACCACCGGCATTACGCACGGTCATCGCGCTAATGGTATGGGGGGCACTAAAACTAAGCGGCAGGCAGTGGAGTGACTGGACGGTCTGGATTACCTGCCTGGCAGCAATTGTGGTAGTGGATCCGGTCGCGGTGCTTTCACAAAGTCTGTGGTTGTCTGCTTTCGCTGTGACGGCACTGATATTCTGGTATCAGTGGATGCCGATGCCGTACTGGCCGCTCTCGCGTATCGGACGTGCAGTGCTGGCGCTTGCTCATTTGCAATTTGGCATTACGCTTCTGCTTCTGCCTGCCCAAATCGCATTATTTCACGGTGTTAGCCTGAGCTCATTTCTGGCCAATTTATTTGCGGTACCGCTGGTCACATTTGTTTCAGTTCCTCTGATATTAGCGGGTATGGTCGTGCATTTAACCGGTCAGGTGATGATTGAGGCAGGCCTGTGGTATCTCGCTGACCGTTCCCTGGCGCTGTTATTTTGGGGTCTCAATAGCTTACCGGAAGGATGGCTCAACATTGATGCGCGTTGGCGATGGTTTGCACTGTCCCCATGGCTGATGCTTATTGCATGGCGATTAAATGCCTGGAAAACGCTACCGGTTGCCTGTTTTACCGGGCTTTTGTTATTGAGTGGGCCGTTCTGGAGAACACCCCGCGCTGATTTGTGGCAGGTACATATGCTGGATGTAGGACAGGGGTTGGCAATGGTGATTGTCCGTAATGGCAAAGCGATTCTCTATGATACCGGGTTGGCCTGGCCCGAGGGCGATAGTGCGCAGCAGTTGATCATTCCCTGGCTACGTTGGCACAACCTGGAACCGCAAGGGGTAATTCTAAGCCACGAACATTTGGATCATCGGGGAGGGTTGCAATCACTACGGCAAGCCTGGCCGTCACTGTGGGTCAGAAGTCCGTTGGGCTGGAAAGGGCATCTCCCTTGTTTTCGCGGGGAGCGTTGGCAATGGCAGGGATTAACATTTAGCGCACATTGGCCAGTCAGTGGAAATAAAGAGCAGGGGAATAACCATTCCTGCGTGGTAAAGGTGGATGACGGACATCAGAGTATTCTCCTGACAGGTGATATTGAATCCTCTGCTGAACAAAAAATGCTAAGTCACTACTGGCAGCATCTGCAGGCTACGTTTGTGCAGGTTCCACACCATGGGAGTAACACATCATCCTCACTGGCGCTGATTCAACGCGTTAGCGGACAGGCCGCAATAGCCTCAGCATCCCGCTACAATGCCTGGCGTCTACCGTCATGGAAAGTCCGACAGCGTTACCGGCAACAAAATTATCAGTGGCTGGACACACCCCACCAGGGGCAAATCACGCTGGATATTTATCAAAAAAGTTGGCGAATACGCAGCTTACGGGATCAGATTTTACCCCGTTGGTATCATCAGTGGTTTGGCGTGTTGGAGGATAACGGGTAGAATATGCGGCTATTCTAACAAATGCTGGTTTTTTGAATGCATAACGATAAAGATCTCTCTACGTGGCAGACGTTTCGCCGACTATGGCCAACCATAGCGCCTTTTAAATCGGGTCTGATCGTGGCGGGTATAGCGTTAGTCCTTAACGCGGCCAGCGATACCTTCATGTTATCGCTCCTCAAGCCATTACTGGATGATGGTTTTGGTAAAACTGATCGCTCTGTACTGCTGTGGATGCCTCTGGTGGTCATTGGGCTAATGATAGTTCGCGGTATTACGAGCTATGTCTCCAGCTACTGCATTTCATGGGTGTCAGGTAAAGTGGTCATGACCATGCGTCGCCGCCTGTTTGGTCATATGATGGGCATGCCTGTCGCCTTTTTTGATAAACAGTCTACAGGCACGTTGCTATCACGTATTACCTATGATTCCGAGCAGGTCGCGTCTTCGTCTTCCGGCGCATTGATCACTGTGGTACGTGAAGGGGCCTCAATTATTGGCCTGTTTATCATGATGTTCTACTACAGTTGGCAGCTGTCATTGATCCTAATTGTGCTGGCGCCCATCGTATCGGTGGCCATTCGAGTGGTCTCCAGGCGTTTTCGTAGCATCAGTAAAAACATGCAAAACACCATGGGGCAGGTGACCACCAGCGCAGAGCAAATGCTGAAAGGCCACAAAGAAGTTTTGATTTTTGGTGGTCAGGAAGTTGAAACCAAGCGTTTTGACAAAGTCAGCAACAAGATGCGTCTGCAGGGTATGAAGATGGTTTCCGCCTCTTCTATCTCTGACCCTATCATCCAGCTGATTGCGTCTCTGGCTCTGGCCTTCGTGTTATATGCGGCCAGTTTCCCAAGCGTAATGGAAAACCTGACGGCAGGGACAATCACCGTTGTCTTCTCTTCAATGATCGCCCTGATGCGTCCGCTGAAGTCACTGACTAACGTCAATGCACAGTTCCAGCGCGGTATGGCGGCATGCCAGACCTTATTTACGATTCTGGATAGTGAACAAGAGAAAGATGAAGGTAAACGCGTCATTGAGCGCGCTTCCGGCGATCTGGAGTTCCGTAATGTGACCTTTACCTACCCGGGCCGTGACATTCCTGCGTTACGTAACATCAACCTGAATATTCCGGCGGGCAAAACCGTTGCCCTGGTTGGACGTTCTGGTTCGGGTAAATCCACTATTGCCAGCCTGATCACGCGCTTCTACGATATCGATGAAGGGCAGATTCTGATGGATGGGCACGACCTGCGTGAATACACCCTGTCATCTCTGCGCGATCAGGTGGCTCTGGTATCGCAGAACGTTCACCTGTTCAATGATACGGTTGCCAACAATATTGCCTACGCGCGTACCGATATGTATAGCCGTGAGCAGATCGAAAAAGCTGCGCAGATGGCCTACGCCATGGATTTCATCAACAAGATGGATGATGGTCTGGATACGGTGATTGGCGAAAACGGCGTGCTGCTTTCAGGTGGTCAGCGCCAGCGTATCGCCATTGCTCGCGCCTTGCTGCGCGACAGTCCGATCCTGATCCTCGATGAAGCTACGTCGGCGCTGGATACCGAATCCGAACGCGCGATTCAGTCTGCACTTGATGAGCTACAGAAAAACCGTACCTCTCTGGTTATTGCTCACCGCCTTTCTACCATTGAACAGGCGGATGAGATCATCGTGGTAGAAGACGGGCTGATTGTTGAGCGCGGAACCCATAGCGAACTGCTTGAGCAGCGTGGGGTTTATGCACAATTACATAAAATGCAATTTGGTCAATGATCGCACGTATCTGGTCCGGTGAATCGCCGTTGTGGCGATTATTATTGCCACTTTCCTGGCTGTATGGTCTGGTGAGTGGCGGGATTCGTCTATGCTACAAGCTTGGGCTTAAACGTGCATGGCGTGCGCCAGTACCGGTGGTGGTGGTCGGCAATCTTACCGCAGGCGGCAATGGTAAAACACCGGTAGTCATCTGGCTGGTTGAACAGCTGCAGCAACGCGGTATTCGTGTGGGCGTAGTGTCTCGTGGCTATGGCGGGAAAGCGGCGACGTATCCGCTATTGCTAACAGCAGACACTACTAGCGCAGAAGCGGGTGATGAGCCTGTGCTTATCTTTCAACGTACCGGCGTACCCGTAGCGGTATCTCCGGTAAGATCGGATGCGGTAAAAGCGATCCTTGCTCACCATGATGTGCAGATTATTGTGACAGACGATGGGTTACAGCACTATCGTCTGGCACGTGATGTGGAAATCGTGGTGATTGACGGTGTTCGTCGGTTTGGTAACGGCTGGTGGCTCCCTGCGGGCCCAATGCGTGAGCGTGCGGGTCGGCTGAAATCGGTGGATGCCACGATCGTTAATGGCGGCGTGGCGCGACCGGGTGAAATTCCCATGCTTCTTGAGCCGGGGCTGGCCGTTAATTTACGTACTGGTGAACGCCGCGATGTCGCGCAACTGCCTGATATTGTCGCCATGGCGGGTATCGGCCATCCCCCCCGTTTTTTTGCCACGCTTGAGGCATGTGGCGCCAGGCCACAAAAATGTGTCGCACTGGCGGACCATCAGTCTCTGACCTACAGTGACGTCAGTGCGTTGTTAGCCGAAGGACAAACGCTGGTGATGACGGAAAAAGATGCCGTGAAATGCCGCGCATTTGCCGATGATAACTGGTGGTATTTACCCGTTGACGCACATCTGTCAGGCGAACGGCCTGATGCGTTGCTGGATAGCTTAATCTCGCTGACTCGCTGACTGATTCACGCTGCGGCAGCGAATCATTTATGAGGCCATAAATGTTGTTGCCGCGTCTTTCTCTGACGGATGCCCGTCATCTTCACCTTGCTGCCCAGGGGCTGCTGAAAAAAACACGCCGTCGGGCAACGCCTGCAGATATTCTTCCCACCATTTCGCGCATGTCGTTACTGCAAATCGATACCATCAATATTGTCGCGCGCAGCCCCTATCTGGTGCTGTTTAGTCGTTTGGGCGACTATTCCCCCCAATGGCTCGATGACTCCTTAATGCAGGGCGAACTGATGGAGTATTGGGCGCATGAAGCCTGTTTTTTACCGCGCAGCGACTTTACGCTGATACGCCATCGTATGTTGGCTCCGGAAAAAATGGGCTGGAAATACAAAGCGGCGTGGATGAAAGAACATGCTCATGAAATAGAGCAACTGTTGCAGCATATCCAGCATAACGGGCCGGTACGTTCAGCCGATTTCGAGCATTCGCGTAAGGGGGCCAGCGGCTGGTGGGAATGGAAACCACAAAAGCGGCATCTGGAAGGGCTTTTTACATCCGGGAAAGTGATGGTGGTGGAGCGGCGTAATTTTCAGCGAGTGTATGATTTAACGCATCGCGTCATGCCTCATTGGGATGATGAGCGTGACCGGCTGTCGCAGGATGAAGCCGAAATTATGATGCTGGATAACAGCGCCCGTAGTTTGGGTATTTTCCGTGAGCAGTGGCTGGCGGACTACTATCGCCTGAAGCGTCCGGCGTTAAAAAACTGGTGCGATATGCGAAGGGAACAGCGACATATAATTCCTGTTGATGTAGAAGGGCTGGGCACCTTGTGGCTGCATAGCCACCTTCAGCCGCAACTGGAACTTGCTCTGGCGGGAAAGTTGACTGCCACCCACAGCGCTGTTTTATCCCCGTTTGATCCGGTGGTCTGGGATCGTAAACGGGCAGAACAGCTGTTTGATTTTAGCTACCGACTGGAATGCTATACGCCAGCGCCCAAACGTCAGTATGGTTATTTCGTCTTGCCGCTGCTGTATCGCGGGCAGTTAGTTGGGCGCATGGACGCCAAAATGCACCGTAAAACCGGCGTGCTGGAGGTTATTTCGCTGTGGTTGCAGGATGACATCAAACCTGGGGTTACTCTGCAAAAAGGCTTGCTCCAGGCCATCAGTGATTTTGCTCGCTGGCAGCAGGCGACGCGAGTGACATTGGGGAATTGCCCGGACGGTTTATTTGCTGACTCCCGGCACGGTTGGGAAATAGACCCAGCCTCTTAATTGATTATGTTAATATTTACGGATTCACAATCCGGTCCATCTGGAGGAACTATGGATCATCGTCTGCTTGAAATCATTGCCTGCCCGGTATGCAATGGCAAACTCTGGTTTAACCAGGAAAAACAGGAACTGATTTGTAAACTGGATAACCTTGCTTTCCCACTGCGCGATGGCATTCCAGTTTTGCTGGAAACCGAAGCCCGTGTTCTGACTGCTGATGAGAGTAAATCATGAGTTTTGTGGTCATTATTCCTGCGCGTTATGCGTCCACACGTTTACCGGGTAAGCCGCTGCTGGATATCAACGGCAAGCCCATGATTGTGCATGTGCTGGAGCGAGCGCGTGAATCTGGCGCTGAGCGTATTATTGTTGCTACCGATCATGAAGATGTCGCTCGTGCGGTAGAAGCGGTGGGTGGCGAAGTGTGCATGACACGTGCCGATCACCAGTCTGGCACGGAGCGACTGGCGGAAGTTGTCGAGAAATGTGGTTTTAGCGATGATACCGTTATCGTGAACGTACAGGGTGATGAGCCGATGATCCCGGCGGTCATTATTCGCCAGGTCGCTGAGAATCTGGCGCAGCGCCAGGTTGGTATGGCGACCCTTGCAGCCCCGATTCACAGCGCGGAAGAGGCATTTAATCCGAATGCGGTAAAAGTTGTGCTGGATGCCGAAGGTTATGCGCTCTATTTTTCACGCGCGACCATTCCGTGGGATCGCGACCGTTTCGCCAAAAGCCTCGAAACGGTGGGCGATACTTTCCTGCGTCACCTGGGCATTTACGGTTATCGCGCCGGATTTATTCGCCGTTATGTAAACTGGCAGCCGAGTCCGCTTGAGCATATTGAAATGCTGGAGCAACTGCGTGTGCTGTGGTACGGCGAAAAAATTCACGTCGCCGTTGCTAAGGAAGTTCCTGGCACAGGGGTTGATACCGCTGAAGATCTTGAGCGTGTTCGCGCTGAGATGCCTTAGTTTTTCTCACGATTCTCCATTAAGATACGCTGAATAATTTAAGTTGCAGGAGGCTTGACTCACCTGCAGCTTGAAGTATGACGCGTATTTTTGGGAGGCGTATCGTATCGTTACGCTTTTCCTCCACTTTTCTTTTCATCAATTGATCTCATCCGGGTGACATCTGTCTGCACGACGCTCATTATGAAAGCAGTAGCATTTATGAGGGCAATCTGAAATGGAACAGTTGCGTGCCGAACTCAGCCATCTGCTGGGTGAAAAACTCAGTCGTATTGAATGCGTAAATGAAAAAGTGGATACGGCTCTGTGGTCACTGTATGACAGCCAGGGAAATCCGATGCCACTGATGGCGAGAAGTTTCACCACACCGGGGATGGCGCAGCAGTTAGCATGGAAAACCACCATGCTGGCACGCAGCGGAACGGTGCGTATGCCAGTCATTTATGGTGTCTTAACGCACGAAGAGCATCCCGGCCCTGATGTCCTGTTGCTTGAGCGTTTACGCGGTGTGCCGGTAGAAGCGCCTGCCAGAACGCCCGAACGCTGGGAACATTTAAAGGATCAGATTGTAGAAGGTCTGCTTTCATGGCATCGGCAGGATAGCCGCGGCTGTGTGGGAATGGTGGATAACACGCAAGAGAATATCTGGCCATCCTGGTATCGTCAGCGAGTAGAGGTGCTGTGGACTACGCTAAGTCAGTTCAACAATACCGGGCTGACGATGCAGGACAAACGGATCCTGTTTCGCACCCGTGAGTGTTTGCCCGCTTTATTTGAAGGATTCAATGATAACTGTGTGCTGATCCACGGTAATTTCAGCTTACGCAGTATGCTTAAAGACGCCCGTAGCGATCAGCTTCTGGCGATGGTGGGGCCTGGGTTGATGTTGTGGGCGCCGAGGGAATATGAACTGTTTCGCTTAATGGATAATGCGCTGGCGGAAAGCCTGCTATGGCAATACCTGCAGCGCGCGCCAGTGGCGGAGTCGTTCATCTGGCGGCGCTGGTTGTATGTGTTATGGGATGAGGTTGCGCAACTGGTCAATACCGGACGTTTTAATCGTTCCAACTTTGACCTGGCAACGAAATCACTGCTGCCGTGGCTCGCCTGAACCTTTTAGCCACTGCCAGATGCGCCCCAACGTTTCGTAACCAACACGATCGCTATGCATCAGCCAGACAGGCGAAGGAATTGCCCGCTCCCACGGATTGAGTGGGGAATCGATGGCCAGTTGATTGGCGGGTGCAGGCAAAGGATACAGTCCGGCCTGCTGGAAGAAAATCATCGCACGCGGTAAGTGCGATGCGGATGTCACCAGCAGGAACGGCGCATCGCCAATGGCCTGTTTCACTGCGGTCGCTTCTTCTTCGGTATCTTTAGGTTTATCCAGCGTAATGATCTCGCTGCGGGGGACGCCCAGCGACTGCGCCACGCGAGCGCCAGCTTCAGCCGTGCTGACAGTATTGGTCTTTGCGGCAGCGCCGGTAAAGATAAGCTTCGATCCCGGGTTTGCGCGCCATAGGCGAATACCTTCATTCAGACGTGGAAGGCTGTTGTTGATCAGGTTTGAACTCGGCGCCCACTGCGGATTCCAGGTATATCCGCCACCCAACACCACAATGTACTCCACTTTTTGCCTATCCTGCCAGGTTGGATAACTATCCTCAAGCGGTTTCAACAGGCTATCGGCGACGGGCTGCAAACTAAGAAGTAACAGCGCCAGCCAACTCAGACTAATACACACTTTCCCCGTTTTCTGAAAGCGGCTAAACCAGATTAACCCCAGGCCGATGCCCATCACAAGCAGCATCAACGGAAGCGGCAGCATCATACCGCCAATCACTTTCTTCAGCGTAAAAAGCATCCTTTTTGGTTCCTTTTTTAACCATACAGCAGGGGATCTGCAGGGATATTACACCAGGAAGGTTCATTCTCGGCGTGGGTGTGACAAAATAGCGGTTTTACTTAGTCGCCCTAAAGCCAGCCTGTGGAGAGCCCGATGCGGGATCGCAATTTTGATGACATTGCAGAGAAGTTTTCCCGTAACATTTACGGCACCACCAAAGGTCAATTAAGACAGGCTATTCTCTGGCAGGATTTGGATCGCCTACTGCCCACGCTCGGTGAACAGAAATTACATATTCTGGATGCAGGGGGGGGCGAAGGGCAAACGGCCATCAAAATGGCGGAGCGCGGTCACTTCGTGACATTATGCGACCTGTCCGGTGAGATGATCGCCCGTGCGCAACAGGCAGCAGAGGCAAAAGGTGTGAGCGGAAACATGCATTTCATACAATGCGCCGCTCAGGATGTTGCTGCGCATTTGGAAAGCCCGGTTGATCTGATATTGTTTCATGCTGTGCTGGAATGGGTGGCCGAACCGGTTTGCGTGCTGCAAACCCTGTGGTCGGTATTACGTCCCGGCGGCGCGTTATCGTTAATGTTCTACAATGCTAACGGTCTGCTGATGCACAACATGGTCGCAGGGAATTTCGACTATGTGCAGGTTGGGATGCCAAAACGTAAAAAACGTACGCTTTCACCAGACTATCCGCGTGAACCAGGACAGGTTTATCAGTGGCTGGAAGAGATCGGTTGGCAGATAACCGGTAAGACAGGCGTACGCGTGTTTCATGATTATCTGCGAGATAAGCATCAACAGCGTGACGGTTATGAAATGTTACTTGAGTTAGAAACGCGCTATTGCCGCCAGGAACCGTATATCAGCCTTGGCCGCTATATTCATGTCACCGCGCGCAAACCGCAGATGCAAGGATAACCTATGAGTGAATTTTCCCAGACAGTCCCCGAACTGGTTGCCTGGGCCAGAAAAAATGACTTCTCCATTTCTCTGCCGGTAGACAGACTTTCGTTCCTGCTGGCGGTAGCCACGCTGAACGGTGAGCGACTTGACGGTGAGATGAGTGAAGGCGAGCTGGTGGATGCGTTCCGCCATGTGAGTGATGCGTTTGAGCAAACCAGCGAAACCATCGGTGTTCGCGCCAATAACGCGATTAACGACATGGTACGTCAACGTCTGCTGAACCGCTTTACCAGCGAGCAGGCGGAAGGTAACGCTATTTATCGTTTAACGCCGCTGGGAATTGGCATCACGGATTACTATATTCGTCAGCGCGAATTCTCTACATTGCGTTTGTCGATGCAGTTGTCGATTGTTGCTGGTGAGCTGAAGCGTGCGGCAGATGCTGCCGCGGAAGGTGGTGATGAATTCCACTGGCACCGCAACGTCTATGCGCCATTGAAGTATTCGGTAGCGGAAATTTTCGACAGTATTGATTTGACTCAGCGCATTATGGATGAGCAGCAGCAGCAGGTAAAAGACGATATCGCACAGTTGCTGAATAAGGACTGGCGGGCGGCAATTTCCAGCTGTGAAATGCTGCTGTCTGAAACGTCTGGTACGCTGCGTGAGCTGCAGGATACGCTGGAAGCGGCAGGGGATAAGCTCCAGGCGAACCTGTTACGCATTCAGGATGCGACGATGGCACATGACGATCTGCATTTTGTCGACCGGTTGGTGTTTGACTTACAAAGCAAGCTCGATCGCATTATCAGCTGGGGTCAGCAATCCATCGATTTGTGGATCGGTTACGATCGTCACGTGCACAAGTTTATCCGTACCGCGATCGATATGGACAAAAACCGCGTCTTTGCCCAGCGTCTGCGCCAGTCCGTGCAGACCTACTTTGACGATCCGTGGGCGCTGACCTATGCCAACGCCGATCGTCTACTGGATATGCGCGACGAAGAGATGGTGCTGCGTGATGAAGAGGTCACCGGCGAGTTGCCCGCCGATCTGGAATATGAAGAATTTAACGAGATCCGCGAACAGCTGGCGGCAATTATCGAAGAGCAGTTGGCTATCTATAAATCCAGACAAACGCCACTGGATCTCGGATTGGTCGTGCGCGAGTATCTGGCGCAATACCCACGTGCGCGTCACTTCGACGTAGCGCGTATTGTTATTGATCAGGCGGTACGTCTTGGCGTAGCGCAAGCAGACTTCACCGGACTGCCCGCGAAATGGCAGCCGATTAATGATTACGGAGCCAAGGTACAGGCGCATGTCATTGACAAATATTGAACAAGTGATGCCGGTAAAGCTGGCGCAGGCGCTGGCGAATCCGTTATTTCCAGCGCTGGATAGCGCTTTACGTTCGGGTCGCCATATCGGCCTGGATGAACTGGATAATCATGCCTTCCTGATGGATTTTCAGGAATATTTTGAAGAGTTTTACAGCCGCTATAACGTGGAATTGATCCGTGCCCCGGAAGGGTTCTTCTACCTTCGTCCACGTTCAACGACGCTCATTCCCCGTTCGGTTCTGTCTGAACTGGATATGATGGTCGGTAAAATTCTTTGCTATCTCTATCTCAGCCCGGAACGCCTGGCGAACGAAGGGATTTTTACCCAGCAAGAGCTGTATGACGAGCTATTAACGCTGGCGGATGAAGCCAAACTGCTGAAGCTGGTGAACAACCGTTCAACCGGTTCGGACGTTGATCGCCAGAAACTCCAGGAAAAGGTTCGTTCTTCGCTAAACCGTCTCCGCCGCTTAGGCATGGTATGGTTTATGGGTCATGACAGCAGCAAATTCCGTATTACGGAATCAGTCTTCCGCTTTGGCGCGGATGTACGCAGCGGTGACGATCCGCGCGAAGCGCAGCGTCGCTTGATTCGTGATGGCGAAGCGATGCCGGTCGAGAACCGCCTGCAGCTTAACGATGAGCCAGAAGATAATCAGCCGGACAGTGGAGAAGAAGAATAATGATTGAACGCGGTAAATTTCGCTCACTTACGCTGATTAACTGGAATGGTTTTTTTGCCCGTACGTTTGACCTTGATGAACTGGTTACCACGCTGTCCGGCGGTAACGGTGCGGGTAAATCCACTACCATGGCGGCATTTGTTACGGCGCTCATCCCTGACTTGACTCTGCTGCATTTCCGTAACACCACCGAAGCCGGTGCAACCAGCGGCTCACGTGATAAAGGCCTGCACGGTAAGCTGAAAGCAGGTGTCTGTTACTCAATGCTTGACGTGCTCAACTCGCGCCATCAGCGTGTGGTCGTCGGCGTGCGTCTGCAGCAGGTTGCCGGGCGCGATCGTAAAGTGGACATCAAGCCGTTTGCGATTCAGGGGTTGCCGATGTCGGTGCAGCCAACCCAACTGGTTACGGAAACCCTGAACGAACGCCAGGCTCGCGTTCTGTCTCTCGCAGAGCTGAAAGAGAAGCTTGATGAGATGGAAGGTGTGCAGTTTAAGCAGTTTAACTCAATCACCGATTATCACTCGTTGATGTTCGATCTGGGGATCATCGCCCGTCGTCTGCGCTCTGCCTCTGACCGTAGTAAATTCTATCGCCTGATTGAAGCCTCACTGTACGGCGGTATTTCCAGCGCCATTACCCGCTCGCTGCGTGACTACCTGCTGCCGGAAAACGGCGGCGTGCGTAAAGCGTTCCAGGATATGGAAGCGGCGCTACGTGAAAACCGCATGACGCTGGAAGCGATTCGCGTCACCCAGTCAGATCGTGACCTGTTTAAGCATTTGATCAGCGAAGCGACCAACTATGTGGCTGCGGATTATATGCGCCACGCCAACGAACGTCGTATCCATCTTGATAAAGCGCTGGAATATCGTCGTGAGCTGCATACCTCACGCAAGCAGTTGGCCGCAGAGCAGTACAAGCACGTGGATATGGCGCGTGAACTGGGCGAGCATAACGGCGCGGAAGGCGATCTGGAAGCGGATTATCAGGCGGCAAGCGATCACCTGAATCTGGTGCAAACCGCGCTGCGTCAGCAGGAAAAAATTGAACGCTACGAAGCGGATCTCGAAGAACTGCAGGTTCGTCTCGAAGAACAAAATGAGGTGGTCGCGGAAGCCGTTGACCGCCAGGATGAAAACGAAGCCCGCGCGGAAGCCGCCGAACTGGAAGTGGATGAGCTGAAAAGCCAGCTTGCCGATTACCAGCAGGCGCTGGACGTTCAGCAAACGCGCGCCATCCAGTACACTCAGGCGATTCAGGCGCTAAATCGGGCGAAAGAGCTCTGTCACTTACCGGATCTGACGCCCGACAGTGCTGCCGAATGGCTGGAGACGTTCCAGGCGAAAGAGCAGGAAGCCACTGAAAAACTGCTGACGCTGGAACAAAAAATGAGCGTGGCACAAACCGCGCACAGTCAGTTCGAGCAGGCTTATCAACTGGTGGCGGCTATCAACGGCCCACTGGCACGTGGTGATGCCTGGGGCGTCGCACGTGAGCTGCTGCGCGAAGGTGTTGAACAGCGCCACCTGGCTGAACAGGTTCAGCCATTGCGCATGCGTTTGAGCGAGCTGGAACAGCGTTTGCGCGAACAGCAGGAAGCCGAGCGTCTGCTGGCTGAATTCTGCAAGCGTCAGGGTAAACAGTTCGATATCGATGAGCTGGAAGCACTGCACCAGGAGCTGGAAGCGCGTATCGCCGCCTTGTCGGACAGCGTCTCTTCTGCCAGCGAACAACGTATGACGTTGCGCCAGGAGCAGGAGCAGTTGCAGTCTCGTATCCAGCATTTGATGCAACGCGCGCCGGTCTGGCTGGCCGCGCAAAATAGCCTAAACCAGCTTAGCGAACAGTGTGGCGAAGAATTTACCTCCAGCCAGGACGTCACCGAGTACCTGCAACAGTTGCTGGAGCGCGAGCGTGAAGCCATTGTTGAGCGTGATGAAGTCGGCGCGCGTAAAAATGCAGTTGATGAAGAGATTGAACGTCTAAGCCAGCCGGGCGGGGCGGAAGATCAGCGTCTGAACGCGCTGGCAGAACGCTTCGGCGGCGTGTTGCTGTCTGAAATCTATGACGATGTTAGCCTTGAAGATGCGCCGTACTTCTCTGCGCTTTACGGTCCTTCGCGTCATGCCATCGTGGTGCCGGATCTGTCGCTGATTACTGAGCAACTTGATGGGCTGACGGATTGCCCGGAAGACCTCTACTTCATCGAAGGGGATCCGCAGTCGTTTGATGACAGCGTTTTCAGTGTCGATGAGCTGGAAAAAGCGGTGGTGGTGAAAACCGCCGAGCGCCAGTGGCGTTACTCCCGCTTCCCAACGGTGCCGATTTTTGGTCGTGCCGCGCGTGAAAGCCGCATCGAAACGCTACACGCCGAGCGTGAGGGGCTGTCTGAACGTTTTGCAACGCTCTCTTTTGACGTCCAGAAAACCCAACGTCTGCACCAGGCGTTTAGCCGCTTTATCGGCAGCCATCTGTCGGTGGCGTTTGAGGCCGATCCGGAAGCCGAAATTCGTCAGTTGAACAGCCGTCGCGTTGAACTCGAACGTGCGCTGACCAACCATGAAAATGATAATCAGCAAAGCCGCACGCAGTTTGAACAGGCGAAAGAGGGGGTTTCTGCTCTTAACCGCCTGCTGCCGCGTTTGAATCTGCTGGCGGATGACACGCTGGCCGATCGTGTGGACGAAATTCGCGAACGTCTGGATGAAGCCCAGGAAGCGGCGCGTTTTGTGCAGCAGCACGGCAATCAGTTAGCCAGGCTGGAGCCGATGGTTTCCGTTCTGCAAAATGACCCGGAGCAGTTTGAACAGCTGAAAGAAGACTACGCGTATTCTCAGCAGACGCAGCGTGATGCACGCCAGCAGGCCTTTGCACTCACTGAAGTCGTTCAGCGCCGGGCGCACTTTAGCTATTCCGACTCCGCCGAAATGCTGAGCGGCAACAGCGATCTGAATGAGAAACTGCGTGAACGTCTGGAACAGGCGGAAGCTGAACGTACCCGCGCCCGTGAAGCGTTGCGCAGCCACGCCGCGCAGTTGAGCCAGTACAATCAGGTTATGGCCTCGCTGAAAAGCTCCTACGACACCAAGAAAGAGCTGCTTAACGATTTACAACGCGAATTGCAGGATATCGGCGTTCGCGCAGACAGCGGCGCTGAAGAGCGTGCGCGTATCCGTCGTGATGAACTGCACGCACAGCTCAGTAATAACCGCGCTCGTCGCAACCAACTGGAAAAAGCGCTGACCTTCTGCGAAGCAGAGATGGAAAACCTGACCCGCAGATTGCGCAAGCTTGAGCGCGATTATTTTGAGATGCGTGAGCAGGTGGTGACTGCGAAAGCCGGCTGGTGTGCCGTGATGCGGATGGTGAAAGACAACGGCGTTGAGCGCCGTCTGCACCGTCGCGAGTTGGCGTATCTGTCCGGTGATGAACTGCGCTCGATGTCGGATAAGGCGCTCGGCGCGCTGCGTCTGGCCGTTGCGGATAACGAACATTTGCGCGATGTGCTGCGCATGTCTGAAGATCCCAAACGTCCAGAACGTAAAATTCAGTTTTTTGTCGCGGTTTACCAGCATCTGCGTGAACGTATTCGCCAGGATATTATCCGTACCGACGATCCGGTCGAAGCCATCGAGCAGATGGAGATTGAATTGAGCCGTCTGACGGAAGAGTTAACCTCCCGTGAACAGAAGTTGGCTATCAGCTCTCGCAGCGTGGCGAATATTATTCGTAAGACGATTCAGCGCGAACAGAACCGTATTCGTATGTTGAACCAGGGTCTGCAAAGCGTGTCGTTTGGTCAGGTAAACAGCGTTCGTCTGAACGTAAACGTGCGAGAAACGCACGCTACTTTGTTGGATGTCCTGTCCGAGCAGCATGAACAGCATCAGGACCTGTTTAACAGCAACCGTCTGACCTTCTCTGAAGCGCTGGCGAAGTTGTATCAGCGTCTTAATCCGCAGATCGACATGGGACAGCGTACGCCGCAAACCATTGGTGAAGAACTGCTCGACTACCGCAACTACCTGGAAATGGAAGTTGAGGTTAACCGTGGTTCTGACGGTTGGCTGCGTGCCGAATCGGGCGCGCTGTCCACAGGGGAAGCGATCGGTACCGGGATGTCAATCCTCGTGATGGTTGTTCAAAGCTGGGAAGATGAAGGTCGTAGACTGCGTGGGAAAGATATCTCGCCATGCCGCCTGTTGTTCCTTGATGAAGCCGCACGACTCGATGCCCGCTCCATCGCAACCCTGTTTGAACTGTGCGAGCGTTTGCAGATGCAGCTGATTATTGCTGCGCCGGAAAATATCAGCCCGGAGAAAGGCACAACCTACAAACTGGTGCGTAAAGTCTTCCAGAATACCGAACACGTTCACGTGGTGGGTCTGCGTGGTTTTGCCCCTCAGTTGCCTGAGCCGTTACCTGGGATAGAAGATGCCTCTTCGCAGGCAAGCTAAGTAAAAAGGCGGCGCTAAAGCCGCCTTTTTCTTTTCCGATATGCTCATGATACCTGGTGTAATTTCTTTAGACTTCTTTACATTAGGTTAGGCAAAAATGATTTGATGTTTATATACTGAAGGTAAGCCTAACGCGTCACCGGGCTTGCTCGTCATACTTCAGAATGTATTGGCGTTTGACAGGCCCGCTCCCGTGAGAGTAACGGGGAATACAGGCGGTCTGGCTACTCAAAGTATGATAAAGAAAACAGGGGGCAAGGGATGTTGCTTAATAAAATGTGTGGTCGTCGGCTGTCGGCAATCAGTTTGTGCCTGGCCGTAACATTCGCTCCACTGTTCAATGCGCAGGCCGATGAGCCTGAAATGATTCCTGGCGACAGCTCTGCGGCCGTTAGCGAACAGCCTACAGCGTTATCGCAACCGCAGGTACAATCTTCCGCGACGGCGATCATGGCGGGGATTCAACCGCTGCCGCAGGGCGTGTCAGTTGATCAAGCCCGCGCTGAATTGCAATCTCAGCTACCAGCAGGCTATACGCCGGTTTATATGAGCCAGCTGGAATTACTGTATGCCGCACGCGAAATGAAACCGATGTGGGAAAATCGTGATGCGGTAAAAGCCTTTCAACAACAGTTAGCCGAGGTGGCGATTGCCGGCTTTCAGCCGCAGTTCACCTCGTGGGTTGCACTTCTGACTGACCCGGCAGTCACTGGCCTGGCACGTGATACTGTGCTTTCTGATGCGATGATGGGCTATCTGCACTTTATTGCCAATATCCCCGTCAAAGGTAGCCGCTGGCTGTATAGCGATAAGCCTTATGCTCTGGCAACGCCACCGCTCTCCGTTGTTAACCAATGGCAGGTGGCGCTGGACAATGGTCAGCTAACGTCATTTATCACCAGCCTTACACCTCAACATCCACAGTATGCAGCGATGCATGAGTCGTTGCTGAAGCTGGTGGGGGATTCGCGACCCTGGCCACGGTTAACCAGCACCACGACGTTGCGTCCCGGTGAATGGAGTAATGATATCCCGGCGCTGCGCGAAATTCTGCGTCGCACCGGAATGCTGAACGCCGGTGTCAGCACTTCTGCCAAAGAAGGGCGTAGCGCCTACGATCGCGAACTTGTTGATGCGGTGAAACGTTTTCAGACATGGCAGGGGCTGGGGGCCGATGGCACGATTGGTCCTGCAACACGCGACTGGCTGAACGTGACGCCTGCTCAACGCGCGGGCGTACTGGCGTTAAATATTCAGCGTTTGCGCCTGCTGCCGAGCGATCTGTCTACCGGCATCATGGTAAACATCCCAGCCTACTCGCTGGTTTATTATCAGAACGGAAATCAGGTGCTGGCTTCCCGTGTTATTGTCGGACGTCCCGATCGTAAAACGCCGATGATGAGCAGCGCGTTGAATAATGTGGTTGTAAACCCACCGTGGAACGTACCGCCGACGCTGGCCCGAAAAGATATTCTGCCTAAATTGTGGAACGATCCGGGGTACCTTGAGCGTCACGGGTATACTGTAATGCGCGGCTGGAACAGCAAAGAGACGATAGATCCGTGGCAGGTCGACTGGGCTACAATCACCGCCTCAAATCTGCCGTTCCGCTTCCAGCAGGCACCGGGCGCGCGTAATTCGCTGGGGCGCTATAAATTTAACATGCCGAGTTCTGATGCCATTTATCTGCACGATACGCCAAACCATAATTTGTTCCAGAAGGATACTCGGGCGCTAAGTTCTGGCTGTGTGCGCGTGAATAAGGCCTCGGAACTGGCGAATATGCTGCTGCAGGATGCTGGCTGGAATGATACGCGCATCTCGGATGCCCTGAAGCAAGGGGATACGCGGTATGTAAATATCCGCCAGAATATTCCGGTCAACCTCTACTATCTGACTGCCTTTGTGGGAAGCGATGGACGCACTCAGTATCGTACAGATATTTACAATTACGATCAGACAGCGCGATCCAGCGCACAAATCATGTCGAAAGCTGAGCAATTAATCAGATAAATGAAGCAGTTCGAGGAAAATGATTGTCGTAAGTTATGACGAAAACGGGGCAGGATGGCTGTAAGCCCCGTATTTCCTGGGTTTGGGAGCCTTGACGTGGACTACTTAGCCAGATAAGGTTTCCCGCGTGCGCTAGAGCATACATACGATAACATTGACCTGTAGACCTTAATACCATGGACAAATTTGACGCTAATCGCCGCAAATTGCTGGCGCTTGGTGGTATTGCCCTCGGCGCTGCCATCCTGCCCACGCCTGCGTTTGCAACACTCTCCACCCCACGTCCGCGTATATTGACGTTGAATAACCTGCATACCGGTGAGTCAATTAAAGCAGAGTTTTTTGATGGCAGGGGCTATATTCAGGACGAATTAGCAAAACTTAATCACTTTTTCCGTGACTTTCGGGCGAATAAAGTGAAATCCATCGACCCGGGATTGTTTGATCAACTCTTCCGTCTGCAGGGACTGCTGGGTACGCGTAAACCCGTACAACTGATCTCCGGCTATCGCTCCATCGATACCAATAACGAACTCCGTGCACGTAGTCGTGGTGTGGCAAAGAAAAGCTACCACACGAAAGGACAGGCTATGGATTTCCATATTGAAGGCATCGCATTAAGTAATATTCGCAAAGCTGCGTTATCTATGCGCGCAGGTGGTGTAGGATACTACCCCAGCAGTAACTTTGTGCATATTGACACCGGGCCTGCACGGCACTGGTGATCCGTAAGCTTAATGAAACAGGAGCTGTATGAACTATCGTATTATTCCGGTCACTGCATTCGCCCAGAACTGCTCGCTAATCTGGTGTGAGCAGACGCGTCTGGCCGCACTGGTCGATCCCGGCGGTGATGCCGAGAAAATCAAACAGGAAGTCGATGCCAGCGGTCTGACGCTCATGCAGATCCTGCTTACCCACGGTCATCTCGATCATGTTGGGGCGGCGGCAGAACTGGCACAGCATTACGGTGTACCGGTTATTGGGCCGGAAAAAGAAGATGAGTTCTGGCTGCAGGGGCTGCCTGCGCAAAGTCGCATGTTTGGCCTGGGTGACTGTGAGCCGTTGACGCCCGATCGCTGGCTAAACGAAGGCGATCGGATTAGCGTCGGCAACGTAACCTTACAGGTGCTGCATTGCCCGGGTCACACGCCAGGGCATGTTGTCTTCTTTGATGAACAATCAAAGTTATTGATTTCAGGCGACGTGATTTTCAAAGGCGGCGTAGGGCGCAGCGATTTTCCACGCGGAGATCACAACCAATTGATTGATTCGATTAAACGTAAACTCTTACCATTGGGTGATGACGTGACGTTTATTCCGGGTCACGGCCCACTTTCTACACTGGGTAACGAACGGCTACATAATCCGTTCCTGCAGGATGAAATGCCTGTCTGGTAATAGCTTAGATAAGTAAAAGGGCTGCGACTGCGGTAATGCTAGTTAGTTAACGGACCGGAGGTAATGAATCTGTTGCCTCCTGCGTATTGCTACGTTCGCCTTAAAGCGCGCCCTGAGCCAGCATCCATGCTGGCTCTCCCTGCCTTACGGAAACACGTCGGCAATTTTCAGCCGGACCAGCCCACACCTGACCATCTGCATTTTTATTTGAACAGGTTTGAACAGCAAAACAGATTGAACTGGAAGTCAGAGCGTTGCAGCGATGACACCGGTTCGGCTGAAAATCGATGAGGCGTTGACGGCTGCCCGGGTCTGCCCGCAGGGATGCGGGCAGAGGGGACGGCCTGCATGGACGCAGGCTCGACCCCGACCCGACCGGCAGACGGCATAAGACGAATGAATCGCGTAGCGACGATTTTCCCGCCGGGAGCCTGGGATGTAAGGGAGGCGGCGGTGAGCCTCCCTTACACGTTCACGGGTTTCTGTGCCTCAGAGAAGTGACAAACATAGGGTGAACGGAACCCTGAGCCTGAATTACATATTCTCAATAATGCTTAACTGACAGGCATTACGGCTATTGAGGCCTTTTCTGTACGCGATAGATTACAGCACTGCGACAATCGCTTCGCATAACGGCGCCATGTTGTCTGGCGTCATTCCTGCGACGTTTACGCGTCCGGAAGCAACAGCATAAACACCAAACTCTTCACGCAGGCGCAGAACCTGTTCTTTCGTCAGTCCGCTGAATGAGAACATACCGTTCTGTTTGATGATAAAGCTGAAGTCGCGGTTCGCACCTTTCTCCTGCAGCGTATTGACGAACAGTAAACGCATGCGCTGAATGCGTTGGCGCATATCGGTCAGTTCCTGTTCCCAGATGGCACGCAGCGCGTCGTTGCTCAGAATCGTGGCGACTACAGATGCGCCGTGGGCTGGCGGGTTGGAATAGTTAGCGCGGATGGCGGATTTCATCTGACTAAACGCACGGTCGACGGTTTCAGCATCAGCTGCAACCAGCGTACAGGCACCTACGCGCTCATTGTACAGACCAAAGTTCTTGGAGTAGGAGCTGGCGACAATCAGCTCTTTATGCAGCGCGGCAAATGCACGCAGACCTTCTGCATCTTCTTCCAGACCGCGGGCAAAGCCCTGGTATGCGAAGTCAAACAGCGGCAACCATCCTTTTTCGACAGAAAGCTGAGCCAGCGTTTGCCACTGCTCAAGCGTCGGATCGATACCGGTTGGGTTATGGCAGCAGCCGTGGAACAGTACTACATCGCCAGCCTGCGCTTCGCTGAGGCTTGCCAGCAGCGCATCAAAGTCTAACGAGTGGTTCGCCGCATCGTAATAGTTATATTCACGCACTTCCAGACCAGCAGAATTAAATACGCTCTTATGGTTCGGCCAGCTTGGGTTGCTGACCCACACGCGTTTTGCACTGGTGTTTTTTGCCAGGAAATCAGCGGCCACACGCAGGGCTCCTGTACCACCAGGGGTCTGTGCTGTACGCGCGCGTTTTTCATTAATCAGTGCACTTTCTTTACCAAACAGTAATTCCTGAGTGCAGCGACCAAACTCTGGAATACCGTCAATGCCAAGATAGTTTTTGGTGGTTTCATTTTCCAGGATATATTGCTCGGCTTTTTTAACGCTGGTCAATACCGGCGTTTTGCCTGTCTCATCTTTATATACACCGATTCCGAGGTTTATTTTCCCCGGGCGATCATCGGCACGAAACAAATCAGCCAGGCCCAAAATGGGGTCGGCAGGAGCGGCGGTAATGTTCTCAAACATGACGAGGTTCCATTGTGGTTACAGAAGGGAAGTCCGCTATCAGGTTAACGGTAGATTTACAAAATGCCAACCGTTAGTGACGAAAAGCAGGGGTGTTTTTTGAAGACGCAAGAATCCGCTGGCGGATATAAAAAAACAGGACCGAAGTCCTGTTTTTTAGGCATTTAGCAAAGAGGTCTGCTATTAGAACTGGTAAACGATACCTACTGCAACGGTGTCGTCAGAGCCTACGCCCAGTTTGTTGTCAGAATCGATCTGGTTGATGATGTAATCAACATAGGTGGACATGTTTTTGTTGAAGTAGTAAGTCGCACCCACTTCAACGTAGTTCACCAGATCTACGTCACCGATACCTTCGATATCCTTACCTTTAGATTTGGTATAGGCGATGGACGGACGCAGACCGAAGTCGAACTGGTACTGAGCAACTAACAGTACGTCTTCAGTTTTGTTCGCATAACCGTTAGAAATGCGGGTTGCGTTGCGGGTTTCGCTGTAGTTCGCTGCCAGGTAGATGTTGTTAGCATCGTATTTCACGCCGGTAGCCCACTGCTCAGCTTTGTCGCCATGGCCACGCAGAAGCGGGTTTTGCTGAGCATCGGTACGGTCAGCCGCGCCGTATGCACCGACGATACCGAAGCCTTCGAATTCGTAGCTTACAGAACCGCCAACACCGTCACCATTAGAGCGACGAACGTCATCACGCTCGTTTTTACCCAGGTACTGAACAGCGAAGTTCAGGCCTTCAACCAGACCGAAGAAGTTGGAGTTACGGTAGGTCGCGAGGCCACCGTTACGCTGAGAGAAGAACTGGTCGGAAGCCGCAGTATCGCCACCGAATTCTGGCAGCATATCGGTGTAACCCAGTGCATCGTATACGACGCCGTAGTTACGACCGTAATCGAAGGAGCCTGCGTCACCGAATTTCAGACCGGCAAACGCCAGACGGGTTTTGTTCCCATTCTGAGAGTCGTCACCGCCTTCGGAGTTATTGCCGCTGAACTGATATTCCCACTGGCCGTAACCGGTCAGTTGGTCGTTAATCTGAGTTTCCCCTTTGAAACCAAGACGGGCGTAAGTTTGATCGCCATTAGGTGCGTAGGCGTTGTCACCGTTGTGCTTGGAAAAATAGTGCAGACCTACAGCTTTACCGTAGATGTCTACTTTATTGCCATCTTTGTTATAAACTTCTGCAGCGTTAGCTGCCCCGGCTACCAGCAGAGCAGGGATAACCACTGCAAGAATATTGCGCTTCATCATTATTTATTACCCTCATCGGTTTTTATATGACACCTGCCACTGCCGCCAATAAATTCCGTCAATAAAAATTTACGGAACTATTGATGAGAGTTTGGTGTCTTTATGTGTCTGCAGGCATCTTTCCATTCAAACTACCGTTTCGCTACTCTCAAAGTGCTACAAATATAAAGATTTAGTTTCAAAAAGAAAAAATGTGTAACAAAATGTTATTTTTATGCAACTTTGTGAACGACTTCAAATTTCAGCTGTCCCTGCGATTGAATTTTGCTCAGTTTTATCTATTTATATGATTTTCTTATACTTAATTTTGCTAACGACATTTTTATCTAACCCCGCAAAAAAGAGCCATTTTTACAAATGCCTATTTTAGCCGTCCAGAATGCCGTGCGAATGGGGGATAAATGCTCTATTTGATCATGAAATGCTAATCCACAATAAAAATAGTGATTATTTTTTGTTCTCAAATGTTGCAGTGAAACATTGCGTAACAGGAAGGGGGAATTTACGGGTTGAGTTTAGTGCGGGATGAGAACTCATCTAAGGCGACAAATGCAGCAATGCGCTGAACGAAAAAAGGCCAGCAGTGCTGGCCTTTAAGGTTAAAGCGACAACGTTAGAAGCTGGCGTTACGCGGTGTACGCGGGAACGGAATAACATCGCGGACGTTCTGTACGCCGGTGACGTAAGCAATCAGACGCTCAAAGCCCAAACCAAAACCGGAATGCGGAACGGTACCGTAGCGACGCAGATCGCGATACCACCAGTAATCTTCTTTGTTCAGACCCATCTCCAGCATACGGGCATCCAGCACGTCCAGACGCTCTTCACGCTGAGAACCACCGATGATTTCACCGATTCCCGGTGCCAGCACGTCCATTGCCGCAACGGTTTTACCGTCTTCGTTAAGGCGCATATAAAACGCCTTAATATCTTTCGGATAGTTTTTAACAACCACCGGCGCTTTAAAGTGTTCTTCGGCAAGATAGCGTTCGTGCTCAGAAGACAGATCGACACCCCAGTAAACCGGGTTTTCGAACTGTTTGCCGCATTTTTCCAGAATGCTTACCGCATCGGTGTAATCCACCTGCGCGAAGTCAGCATCAATAAAACGTTCCAGGCGTGATACCGCGTCTTTGTCGACACGTTCGGCGAAGAACTTCATATCATCCGCGCGCTCTGCCAGTACGGCTTTGAACGCGTATTTCAGCATCGCTTCAGCCAGACCTGCAACATCGTTCAGATCGGCAAAAGCGACTTCCGGCTCAAGCATCCAAAACTCTGCGAGGTGACGGCTGGTGTTGGAGTTTTCCGCACGGAAAGTCGGTCCAAATGTATAAATTTTGGACAGTGCGCAGGCATAGGTTTCGCCGTTCAACTGACCGGAAACCGTCAGGAAGGCTTCTTTACCAAAGAAGTCTTTATCGAAATCGACTTTACCCTGATCGTTGCGTGGCAGGTTTTCCAGATCCAGCGTTGATACGCGGAACATTTCACCGGCACCTTCGGTATCGGAAGCGGTGATCAGTGGAGTAGAAACCCAAAAGAAACCCTGCTCGTGGAAGAAGCGATGCAGCGCTTGCGCCAGCGTATGACGTACGCGCGCTACCGCACCAATCATATTGGTGCGCGGACGCATGTGCGCCACTTCACGCAGGTACTCAATACTGTGACGCTTTGCTGCCATGGGATAGGTGTCAGGATCTTCAACCCAGCCCGCGACTTCAACTTCAGTGGCCTGAATTTCAAAGCTCTGTCCTTGTCCTGGTGACGCAACGACTTTACCCGTCACGATAACCGAACAACCCGTCGTCAGGCGCAGCACGTCCTGATTGTAATTGGGCAGAGAATTATTGATGACGGCCTGTACAGGATCAAAGCAGGAACCGTCATAAACGGCAAGGAAGGAGATGCCAGCTTTTGAATCTCGGCGGGTACGCACCCATCCGCGCACGGTGACTTCGCTGTCAACGGCTACGCGGCCCTGGAGTACGTCGGCTACAGGCACAACGCTCATAATATTCTCTCTGTTAATAGTCGGATATATAAACACATGTCCACCCGTAATGGGGGGATACCTATGTTACCTGGCATCTGCAATCAGACAAGCAGAATTCGTAGCTGGAGTGAAAGATTTCGGAAATAAACGTGAAAAGGGAACCAAAGTGGCTCCCTGAAAGGACTAGCTGGCTTTTTTAATATGCGGAAGATCGAAAGCTTTACGCAGCGCACGAACAAATGCTTTATCGTGGCAAATGGTTTTACCTGGACTATCTGACAACTTGGCTACCGGCTTACCGTTACATTCGACCAGCTTGATAACGATATTCAGCGGCTTAACCTGGGGGATATTACACGTCAGGCGTGTCCCGATACCAAAGCTCAGTTGCACGCGAGAAGAGAAGTGACGGTAGAGTTCAATCGCTTTATTCAGATCGAGGTTATCTGAAAACACCAGCGTTTTGCTTTGCGGGTCAATACCCAGTTTTTCATAATGGGCGATGGCTTTCTCACCCCATTCAACCGGATCGCCAGAGTCGTGGCGCAACCCCTGGTAGCGGGTTGCAAACTCAACGCCAAAGTCGCGCAAAAACGCGTCCATGGTGATGCAATCGGTCAGGGCGATGCCGAGCTGGTCGGGATATTCGTTCAGCCAGGCGGCCAGGGCAACGCGCTGGCTGGTAGCAAGCTCAGGGCTGATTTGCTGGTGTGCCTGGAACCATTCATGTGCCTGGGTTCCCATCGGCGTTAATGACAAACGACGGGCAAGATCGTAGTTGCTGGTGCCAACAAACCACGGTTCCTGCTGCAGACGCTGAACAATAGCTTGCTGCACTTCGCGTGAAAAACGACGACGCGTGCCGAAATCCATCAGATGGAAGCGGGACATATCGACATCTTTCGTTAATGTAGTGAATTCTGCTAATTTGTTTTCCAGCTCAGCCAGTGCCTGCGGCACGCCAGATTCTGGCGAACGGTAACGGTGCACCAGCTCACTAATTACCGCCAGCAGCGGAACTTCCCACATGATGACTTCACGCCATGGACCGGTTAAGCGGATGTTCAGCTTACCGTTATCATTGGTGACGCGAACCTGTTCCGGGTTGTAGCGGAAATCACGTAACCAGGTGAGGTAATCAGCTTTAAAGAAAGGCAGGCCGGAGAGCCACTGGTACTCGTCCTCCTGAAGTCGCAGGTACTGCATAGCGTTAACCTGCTCACGAATAGTGTCGGCGTAAATACCGAGCAGGTCATCGCCACGGCAACGAAATTCAGCCGCTACTTGTACATCATAGTAGTGGTGAAAAACGGCTTGCTGCATATGCAACTTATAAGCGTCTGTATCCAGCAGCGAGTGCAGAACAGGAGAAGCGAATTGTGTCATAGGTGCGCAGTAGCATCCTCTCGCGGGAGCGTTTAGTACAATAAACAACTAAGAAAACCGCTGGAGTATACCCTGTTTAGCGATTTATTGAACCCCGATCACACCATAAGCTGTCTTTCTGGTCGAGGGCATTTCGTGCCGCGTGTTATTAAAATGTAGCAAAAAGGGTGTTTGTGCCTGAAAAGATGAACATTCTGCGTAGCGCGATTTACGCAACAGGAATAGACTGAAGCCGAGACTCTACCAAAGATGCTAAAGGTTTTTTATGACACAACAGCCACAAGCCAAATACCGTCACGACTATCGTGCACCGGATTACCAGATTACTGATATTGACTTGACCTTTGACCTGGATGCTGAAAAAACCGTGGTCACCGCAGTGAGCCAGGCTGTCCGTCATGGTGCGTCTGATGCTCCCCTTCGCCTGAATGGTGAAGATCTGACCCTGGTGTCAATCCACGTGAACGATGACCCGTGGACAGAGTATAAAGAAGAAGAAGGTGCTCTGGTCATCAGCCAACTGCCGGAACGTTTTACGCTGCGTATCGTGAATGAAATCAGCCCAGCGGCGAATACCGCGCTGGAAGGGCTGTATCAGTCCGGCGATGCGCTGTGTACCCAGTGCGAAGCGGAAGGGTTTCGCCATATTACCTGGTATCTCGACAGGCCGGACGTGCTGGCGCGTTTTACGACCAAAATTATTGCCGATAAAACCAGATATCCATTCCTGCTTTCCAACGGCAACCGTGTCGCGCAGGGCGAACTGGAAAACGGTCGCCACTGGGTGCAGTGGCAGGATCCATTCCCGAAACCGTGCTATCTGTTTGCGCTGGTCGCCGGTGATTTCGATGTGCTGAGCGATACCTTTACGACCCGATCCGGGCGTGAAGTCGCGTTGGAGTTGTACGTTGATCGCGGCAACCTGGACCGTGCGCCGTGGGCGATGACGTCGCTGAAAAATTCCATGAAATGGGATGAAGAGCGTTTTGGTCTGGAGTATGACCTCGATATCTACATGATTGTCGCCGTGGACTTCTTTAATATGGGGGCGATGGAGAATAAAGGTCTGAACATCTTTAACTCCAAATACGTGCTGGCGCGTACCGATACAGCCACCGACAAAGACTATCTCGATATTGAGCGCGTTATCGGCCACGAATATTTCCATAACTGGACCGGCAACCGCGTCACCTGCCGTGACTGGTTCCAGTTAAGCCTGAAAGAAGGTCTAACCGTATTTCGTGATCAGGAATTTAGCTCCGATCTTGGTTCTCGCGCGGTAAACCGTATTAGCAACGTGCGTACCATGCGCGGCTTGCAGTTTGCCGAAGACGCCAGCCCGATGGCCCATCCAATTCGTCCGGATATGGTCATTGAGATGAACAACTTCTACACCCTGACCGTGTACGAAAAGGGCGCTGAAGTGATTCGTATGATCCACACCCTACTGGGTGAGGCGAATTTCCAGAAGGGAATGCAGCTTTACTTTGAACGTCACGATGGTAGCGCCGCGACCTGTGATGATTTCGTGCAGGCAATGGAAGATGCGTCGAACGTTGACCTTTCACATTTCCGCCGCTGGTACAGCCAGTCCGGTACGCCGATTTTGACCGTGCGAGATGACTACAATCCAGCGACGGAACAGTACATGCTGACTATCAGCCAGCGTACGCCAGCCACGCCGGATCAGGCTGAAAAACAACCGCTGCATATTCCTTTCGCCCTCGAGTTGTATGACAACGAAGGGAAAGTGATCCCGCTACAAAAAGGCGGGCATCCGGTCAATTCCGTACTCAACGTGACCCAGGCTGAGCAGACGTTTGTTTTCGATAACGTCTACTTCCAGCCGGTTCCGGCACTGCTGTGTGAGTTTTCAGCGCCGGTGAAACTGGAATATAAATGGAGCGACCAGCAACTGACCTTCCTGATGCGTCATGCTCGCAATGATTTCTCCCGTTGGGATGCGGCGCAGAGCCTGTTGGCGACCTATATTAAACTGAATGTTGCCCGACATCAGCAGGGACTGCCGCTGTCACTGCCGGTACACGTTGCTGACGCATTCCGGGCGATTCTGCTCGATGAGAAAATCGATCCGGCACTGGCGGCAGAGATCCTGACGCTGCCTTCCGTCAACGAGATTGCTGAGCTGTTTGAGATTATCGATCCAGTTGCGATCGCCGAGGTTCGTGAAGCGTTAACCCGCACGCTGGCTGCTGAACTGGCAGATGAATTCCTGGCGATTTATAACGCCAATCATCTCGATGAGTATCGCGTTGAGCATGCTGATATCGGCAAACGTACGCTGCGCAACGCCTGCCTGCGCTTCCTGGCATTTGGCGAAGCCCATCTGGCTGACACGCTGGTAAGCAGGCAGTACCGTGAAGCGAATAACATGACTGATGCGCTGGCAGCGCTGTCTGCGGCGGTCGCAGCACAGTTGCCGTGTCGTGACGCGCTGATGCAGGAATACGACGACAAATGGCATCACGACGGTCTGGTGATGGATAAATGGTTTATCCTGCAATCTACCAGCCCGGCAGATAACGTGTTGGAGACGGTACGCGGCCTGTTGAAGCATCGCTCCTTCAGTATGAGTAACCCGAACCGCATCCGTTCGCTGATCGGTGCCTTTGCGGGCAGCAACCCGGCGGCATTCCATGCGGAAGATGGTAGCGGCTATCAGTTCCTGGTCGACATGTTGACCGAACTGAACAGCCGAAATCCACAGGTGGCATCTCGTTTGATTGAGCCGCTGATTCGTTTAAAACGCTATGATGCCAAACGTCAGGCGAAGATGCGTGCGGCGCTGGAACAGTTGAAAGGTCTGGAGAATCTGTCAGGCGATCTGTTCGAGAAGATAACTAAAGCATTAGCCTGATAATGTCGCCGGATGGGTCCGGCCTACCATTCACGTGTAGGCCGGATAAGCGGTAGCGCCATCCGGCATTTTTAACCATGCCTTCGTAGCTGAACTTCATTTTCGCCGCGTTGCATCACCCGGTTCAACACCTCGGCTTCCAGTTCTGCCAGACGCACCGAACCAATCCGACGCGGTCGTGCAATATCCACCGTTAAATCCAGCCCGATTTTTCCATCCTCAATCAGCAAGACGCGATCGGCCATTGCCACCGCTTCGCTGACATCATGGGTGACCAGAAGTACGGTAAAGCCGTGCTCTTGCCATAAAGAGACGATCAGCTCCTGCATTTCAAGGCGGGTTAAGGCATCCAGTGCGCCGAGGGGTTCATCCAGCAGCAGCAGACCAGGGCGATGAATTAATGCCCGGGCAAGGGCCACGCGCTGTTTTTGTCCGCCAGAAAGCGCTGCGGGCCACTCCTGAGCTCGATTCTCCAGTCCAACGGCGGCCAGCGCATCTCGGGCCGCATTGCGCCAGTGACCTTTCAGACCCAGACCGACGTTATCGATAACCGTCTTCCAGGGCAGCAGACGCGCATCCTGAAACATCATACGCGTATCATCCTGAATTTCCGCCAGTGGGGTGGTTCCGGCAAGTAATGCGCCTGAGGTGGGCGACTCCAACCCTGCCAGCAGACGCAGCAACGTGCTTTTACCACCACCGCTGCGGCCAACCACGGCAACGAATTGCCCGGCCTGTATATGCAAATCTAACTGATTGAGCACCGTATTGGCGGCGTATTGTTTCGTCACTGCGCTCAGCACAAGCGGAGTGCCCTGGTTCAGGCGAGCGGTGTTCATACAGTAGCCTCCTTCACATGGTAAGCCGGGTTCCAGCGTAGCCAGATTCGCTCCAGCAGTTGGGCACTGACATCGGCAAGTTTACCCAGCAGGGCGTAGAGAATAATGGCCACCACGACCACATCGGTTTGTAGAAACTCGCGAGCGTTCATCGCCAGGTAGCCAATACCGGCATTGGCTGAAATGGTTTCCGCCACAATGAGCGTCAGCCACATCAGTCCGAGAGCAAAACGCACTCCAACCATAATCGAGGGCAGGGCGCCGGGGAGGATCACATGAATAAACAGTGAAAAACCAGACAACCCATAGCTGCGCGCCATCTCAACCAGCCCGCGGTCAATATTACGGATGCCATGCCAGGTGTTGATGTAAATCGGGAACAGCGTGCCCAGCGCGACGAGAAAGATCTTGGCGGACTCATCAATACCGAACCACAAAATGACCAGTGGGATCAGCGCCAGATGCGGGACGTTACGCAGCATCTGCACCGACGTATCCAGCAGGCGTTCTCCCCAACGCGAAAGGCCGCTGATCAGTCCCAGCGTCAGGCCAATCGATCCACCGATGGAGAATCCGATCAGCGCCCGCCAGGAACTGATGGCCAGATGCTGCCAAAGTTCGCCGCTGGCGGAAAGCGTCCAGAAAGCTTCGACCACGCCTTCCGGAGAGGGCAGGATGCGGGTGGAGAGCCAGCCCACTGATGATGCGAGCTGCCAGAGCGCCACCAGACCTACCGGTAAAAACCAGGGTGCGAGGCGCAATAACCATCTGTTTTTCGGCGTTGCCATTAGCCGCTCCTTAGCTTTGAGCGACTTTGCGCGGGATGAATTCGTTCGCAACCGCTTCGCCTTGCTGTTGCAGGCGCTGTGGTTGCGGAATTTCGGGTATCGCGACATCCAGATGCGGGAACAGCAGTTCACCAACCTTGTACGCCTCTTCCAGATGCGGATACCCGGACAGCACAAAGCTGTCTATTCCCAGCGCGACATACTCGTTAATACGCGCTGCGACCGTAGGACCATCTCCGACCAGTGCGGTCCCTGCGCCACCGCGCACCAATCCTACCCCTGCCCACAGGTTCGGGCTAATTTCCAGTTTGTCGCGTTTACCGTTGTGCAGTGCAGCCATTCGCTGCTGACCGACCGAATCCGTTTTTGAGAAGGCGGCCTGGGCTTTGGCGATGGTGTCGTCATCCAGATGGGCTATCAGACGACCTGCGGCCTGCCACGCCTCTTGCGTTGTCTCCCGTACGATCACATGCAGACGAATACCAAAGCGGATCTTGCGGCCGAGCGCCGCCGCTTTGGCTCGTACTTGTTCAATCTTCTGCTTCACCTGTTCAGGCGGTTCACCCCAGGTCAGATAGAGATCAACCTGCCCGGCAGCCAGATCTTGTGCGACGTCAGACGAGCCGCCGAAATAGAGTGGAGGATGCGGCTGCTGGATCGGCGGGAAGAACAGTTTTGCCCCGCGAACATGAATATGTTTGCCGTTGAAATCCACGGTTTCACCTTGCAGTAAGCGTCGCCAGACCTGAGTAAATTCGCCAGAGGCTTCATAGCGCTCGGTGTGATCGAGGAACACGCCGTCACCAGCCAATTCCTGCGGATCGCTGCCGGTCACCAGGTTAAATAACGCCCGACCGTTAGAAAGTCTGTCGAGCGTTGCTGCCTGGCGCGCGGCAACCGTCGGCGAGGTTACACCTGGACGCAGCGCGACCAGAAATTTTAATCGCTGGGTGACCGGGATCATCGAGGCGGCGACCAGCCAGGCATCTTCGCAGGAGCGCCCGGTTGGGATCAACACACCGGTAAATCCCAGACGATCGGCCGTTTGCGCAATTTGTTGCAGATATCCGTGATCGACCGGGCGCGAACCTTCTTCCGTTCCAAGATAATGACCGTCACCGTGGGTGGGTAAAAACCAGAACATGTTCAGACTCATCATTTTTCTCCTGCCTGCTGAGTGGGTTGCCAGATACGCTGGCGAATATCGATTTTTTTCGGCACCAAACGGTTGTCATAAAACAGATCCGCGGTTTGTTGTTGCAGTGCGGCAACAGAGTCGCTGACGGGCGTAATGGTGGTTGGCGGGCGGTGATCCAGATAGGAGGCAATCACTGGCTCAGGCAGGCCCATGGTTTTAGCCAGCAGGGCAATGCTTTGCTGGCGCTGGCTGAGGGTTAACGCATCGGCCTGGCTAAAGGTATTCAGTACGCCAAGAACAAAAGCGCCATTTTTCTCGGCATAAGGACGTGCTGCGAGATAAAACGAACCGGTCTGCTTAAGGTCTGAGCCGTCTTTCAGCACGCGTACATCACCTTGCAATAACGCGGCGGAATAGTAGGGATCCCAGATAGCCCACGCATCAACGTTTCCTTGCTGGAAGGCCGCTCGCGCATCGGCTGGCGTCAGATAAGTCGGTTGAATATCGGTAAATTTCAGCCCGGCCTGTTGCAGTGCACGGAGCAGTAAATTGTGGGCGCTGGACCCTTTCTGGAAAGCGACTTTATGTCCTTTAAGCTGCGCGACGTTCTGGATCGGGCTATTTTTCGGCACCAGAATCACTTCGGCTTTCGGTTTGGGTGGCTCAACACCCACGTAAACCAGATCGGCTCCGGCAGCCTGGGCGAAAATTGGTGGAATGTCACCCGTACTGCCGAGATCGATACTGCCGATATTTAGCGCCTCCAGCATTTGCGGCCCGGCGGGGAACTCAACCCACGAGATTTTGGTCTGCGGGTAGCGTTTTTCCAACAATTGATGGCTTTTTGCCAGCACCATGCTGACGCTTCCTTTCTGATAACCAATACGCAGGGCATCGGGTGCAGACTCAGCGGCATGCGTCAGCGTTGACAGTGACAGCAGCCCGGTTAGTGCCAGCCACGACCTGTGGCGCTTGAGCAGATTAAGCATGGGCAGTACCCCGCAGGGTATTCAGTTGAGGGAGTTGGATATCGCGACGATGCAATGCCAGCCAGAAAGTCTCGAGCGCACTATCCAGGCGCTGCTGCAGGTTGGGCGTAAACTGCGGTTTATGCTGATAATCGATGACCTGCGAATCATCGGCAAATACGCCGTGCAGGATCTCCTGGGCTTTTAACGCACTCAGTACCGGTTTCAGCGCGTAATCGACGGCCAGTAAATGCGCCACGCTGCCGCCGGTCGCCAGCGGCAACACCACTTTTCCTTCCAGCGCTCGCTCGGGGAGCAGATCGAGCAGCGTTTTCAGTGCGCCAGAGTAAGCTGCCTTGTAGACCGGCGTGGCGACAATCAGCCCGTCAGCATCCTGTAATTGTTCAATAAATGTCTTCAGCGCCGGACTATCAAAACGGGCATAGATCAGGTCTTCTGGGGCAAAATTGTGCAAGTTCCAGTGAAAGACTTCGACATCCTGACCGTTGAGCTTTTCTCGGGCATATTCCAGTAACGCGCTGGAGCGAGAGGGAAAGCGTGGGCTTCCCGCCAGAGTGATGACGCGCATAATTTCAATCTCCGCTTATAACTAATTGTTTGCTTTTATTTAACATTAATAACAATTTATGCAGTCTGGCAGAGAGGCTCTGTTTATCGAAATAATTTATGCGGGATAGAAAAGTTGAAAATTGCATAAAACGAGGAGCCGAAAGAAAACGTTTGCTTTTTATTGCCGCAGGTCAATTCCCTTTTTGCTCCCGATCGCACATAATACGCCCCCGGTTTGCACACCGGGAATCCAGGAGAGTTCATGTACTACCCCTTCGTTCGTAAAGCCCTTTTTCAGCTCGATCCAGAGCGCGCTCATGAATTGACATTCCAGCAATTACGTCGCATTACCGGCACGCCGCTTGAAGCGCTTGTGCGCCAGAAGGTACCGGCAAAACCGGTTACCTGTATGGGGCTGACGTTTAAAAATCCGCTCGGGCTTGCTGCCGGACTGGATAAAGACGGGGAGTGTATTGATGCGCTCGGCGCGATGGGATTCGGTTCCATTGAGATTGGTACCGTAACGCCGCGTCCTCAACCGGGTAACGATAAACCGCGTCTGTTCCGTCTGGTTGATGCAGAAGGTTTGATCAACCGTATGGGGTTTAATAACCACGGGGTTGATAACCTGGTCGAGAACGTTAAAAAATCGCATTTTGACGGTATTCTGGGAATTAATATTGGCAAGAATAAAGATACCCCGATAGAGAATGGCAAAGATGACTATCTGATTTGTATGGAAAAAGTCTATGCTTATGCCGGTTATATCGCGATTAATATCTCTTCACCGAATACGCCGGGATTACGTACGCTGCAATACGGCGAGGCGCTGGACGACCTCCTGGCTGCAATTAAAAATAAGCAAAACGATCTGCAAGCGATCCACCATAAATATGTGCCGGTGGCGGTAAAGATCGCGCCGGATCTTTCTGTGGAAGAACTGATCCAGGTTGCTGACAGTTTAGTTCGGCATAATATTGATGGCGTAATTGCGACTAACACCACGCTCGATCGTTCTCTCGTTCAGGGAATGAAAAATTGCGATCAAATGGGTGGTCTTAGCGGGCGACCATTGCAATTAAAAAGTACAGAAATTATTCGCCAGTTGTCTCAGGAATTAAAAGGTCAACTGCCGATTATCGGAGTTGGTGGTATCGACTCGGTGATTGCCGCGCGGGAAAAAATGGCGGCCGGCGCAACCCTCGTACAGATTTATTCGGGATTTATTTTTAAAGGTCCGCCGTTGATTAAAGAAATCGTCAGCAATATCTGATCTATGCCTTAATCCGACAACCAGGGCTTTATTTCTAGCCCTGGTTGTTTTATATTCCTTTACTGTTGCTTATTTAAACATTCTGAGCTTTTATTATTAGGGCAATAAACGAAGCGGCAAAAGGATACTGTCGTAATGGCGATGATTAAGGAAAGGAGAGAGACTGATGCGAATTAAACCCGACGATAACTGGCGCTGGTATTATGATGAAGAGCACGATCGAATGATGCTCGATTTAGCCAATGGCATGTTATTCCGCTCGCGTTTTGCGCGTAAAATGCTCACTCCTGATGCTTTTTCTCCGTCTGGTTTTTGTGTCGATGACGCTGCGCTTTATTTCTCCTTCGAAGAAAAATGCCGTTACCTGGATTTAGCTAAAGAACAAAAAGCGGAACTGGTGCTAAATGCGCTGGTGGCTATTCGGTATCTTAAACCGCAAATGCCAAAAAGCTGGCACTTTGTCGCGCACGGCGAGAACTGGTCGCCAGTGGTCGGCGACGCTGCCTGTGTTTATTTGAGCGATACTGAAGAACAGGTAAATCTGTTAGTGGTAGAGCCGGGTGAAAATGCCGCACTGTGTTTGCTTGCGCAGCCGGGAGTGGTCATTGCCGGTCGCACCATGCAACTTGGCGATGCGATTAAAATCATGAATGACAGACTGAAACCGCAGGCAATTGTCGACAGTTTCAGCCTTGAGCAGGCGGTCTAACTTTCCAGTCTGATTGCCGTTTTGGGTACACAACTGCAGCACAGAATCGTTCCGTCATCACCAATCGCTGATTTTTTCAGCGGGCTAACTTCGCCTTCTACCAGTCGAATTCGACAGCATCCGCAAATTCCTGCCCGGCATGAATAGGGAACCCGAATTCCCTGGTTTTCCAGCTGTTCAAGCAATACCTGCTGATTATTGCCACGAAAGGTCTGCCCCTGCCAGTCAATCAGTACCGTGGCATCGGGCTGCTGCTCGGCGACGGTATCATCAGATTCCGCTGCGCCGTATGCTCTGGCGGGGCCGGTTGCTAAAATTTCGACTTCATCGCCAACGCGAATCACGCCGCTGTTACGGGCGATGAGATTCTGGCCGAAATCAACATCGCCGTTATCCGCCGCCGTGCGGAAAGTTTGCAGCGTGGCGAGCGGCTCGCCAGACGGATGTTTCTGGCCTTTCTCTGGGCTGACGGTGGTGAATATGCAGCGGCTACAGGGTTTTGCCACATCAAAAATGACGTCGCCAATGCGAATCACTTTCCAGGTATCTTCTTCCCAGGCGCCAGCACCTGAAATCACCAGATTAGGGCGAAACTGTTCCATTTTGACGCTTGCCGGGCAGCGTTGCTGCAGATCGCGCAGCGACGCTTCGTTGGTCAGCAGGTAGGGATAACCGTCGGCGAAGGATAAAGGAACATCATCGTGGCGCTTCACCCGGCGCGTCAATTGTGGGCCAACCCAGCGCAACTGCACGTCACGGGAGAAAAAGCCGCTCAGCCATTGGTTGATAGCGGCTGGCGCGATACGCGCGGTAAAATGGTTTCCCCACACTTCTGTCGGCGCATCCTGGGTGGCGAAGTCGGCGAATCGCACCAGCGCGCTGCTACCGTCTGGCGCCGTAAGATGCAGTCCATCGTGAAAAGGGGAAGGGGTAAAGCGGACCATTTGCGGGAACTGTCGGGCGGTAATAAACGTTCCGTCAGGTTCGGTAATCATAAATATACGGTCAAAGGCGAGACCGCTGACGTCTGCCAGGGCGTGCGTGAGTCCAATTCCACGCATAGATTTAACCGGATGAATAAAAAGTCGGGTCAACGTTACCACTGTACAGCCCCTTGAACGAAAATAAGCCTTCAACTTTATGACATACAGCCCATATTAGCTATAATGCGCAGCAATTTTCTCGGAGTAAAAGTGACATTATGAATTCTCTGTTTGCCAGTACGGCCCGTGGGCTGGAAGAGCTGTTAAAAACTGAACTGGAAAACCTCGGCGCGCTGGAGTGCCAGGTCGTTCAGGGTGGGGTCCATTTTAAGGGCGACACGCGGCTTGTTTACCAGAGCCTGATGTGGAGCCGCCTGGCCTCGCGCATTATCCTGCCGATGGGAGAGTGCAAGGTCTACAGCGATCTTGATCTGTACCTCGGCGTTCAGGCAATCGACTGGACAGAGATATTTAATCCTGGTGCCACCTTTGCCGTGCATTTTAGCGGGCTGAACGAGACGATTCGTAATAGCCAGTATGGTGCACTGAAAGTAAAGGATGCGATTGTCGATGCCTTTACCCGTAAAAACCTGCCGCGTCCGAACGTAGATCGTGAATCACCCGATCTGCGCATTAACGTTTGGCTGAATAAAGATACCGCCAGTATTGCACTCGATCTTAGCGGTGACGGTTTGCATCAGCGTGGTTATCGCGATCGCGCTGGTCAGGCGCCGATCAAAGAGACGCTGGCTGCGGCTATCGTTATGCGTTCTGGCTGGCAGCCGGGTACGCCGCTGCTCGATCCGATGTGTGGTTCCGGTACGTTGCTGATTGAAGCAGCAATGTGGGCAACCGATCGCGCGCCGGGCCTGCACCGCGGGTACTGGGGCTTCAGTGGTTGGGCGCAGCACGATGAAGTCGTCTGGCAAGAAGTCAAAGCCGAAGCGCAGGTTCGTGCGCGTAAAGGGCTGGCTGATTACTCCTCGCATTTCTACGGCTCCGACAGCGATGCTCGGGTGATTGAAAAAGCGCGCAGTAACGCCCGCCGCGCCGGTATTGCCGATCTGATGACGTTTGAGGTTAAAGATGTCGCCAAACTGAGCAATCCGCTGCCGAAAGGACCGTATGGTACGGTTATCAGCAACCCGCCATACGGCGAACGTCTGGATAGCGAACCGGCGCTGATAGCCCTGCACAGCCTGCTGGGTCGGACGATGAAAAACCAGTTTGGCGGCTGGAATTTATCGCTGTTCAGCGCCTCGCCGGATCTGCTCAGCAGCCTGCAATTACGTGCCGACAAGCAGTTCAAAGCGAAAAACGGCCCGCTGGATTGCGTACAGAAGAACTATCACGTTGCAGAGACCACCGCAGACAGCAAACCTGCCACGGTGGCGGAAGATTATGCTAACCGCCTGCGCAAGAACATCAAGAAGCTGGAAAAATGGGCGCGGCAGGAAGGCATTGAATGCTATCGCCTGTATGACGCTGACCTGCCGGAATACAACGTTGCAGTGGACCGCTATGGTGAGTGGGTCGTGGTTCAGGAATATGCTCCGCCGAAGACGGTTGATGCGCAAAAAGCACGTCAACGCCTGTTCGACATTATCGCCGCAACGCTGTCGGTACTGGAAATTGCGCCAAATAAACTGGTGCTGAAAACCCGTGAACGGCAGAAAGGGAAGAATCAGTATCAGAAGATGAATGAGAAGGGTGAATTCATTGAGGTAAGCGAGTACAACGCGCGCCTGTGGGTCAACCTGACAGACTATCTTGATACCGGTTTGTTCCTCGATCACCGTATTGCGCGCCGCATGCTCGGTCAGATGAGCAAGGGTAAGGATTTCCTTAACCTGTTCTCCTACACCGGCAGCGCCAGCGTACATGCGGGATTGGGCGGTGCGCGTAGCACCACGACGGTTGATATGTCGCGTACCTACCTGGAATGGGCGGAACGTAACCTGCGTCTGAACGGCCTGAGCGGTCGCGCGCACCGTTTAATTCAGGCCGATTGCCTGGGCTGGCTGCGCGAAGCCAATGAACAGTTTGATCTGATTTTCATCGATCCGCCGACGTTCTCTAACTCAAAACGTATGGAAGACTCGTTTGACGTGCAGCGCGATCATCTGGCGCTGATGAAAGATCTGAAACGCCTGCTGCGTAAAGACGGTACGATCATGTTCTCCAACAACAAACGTGGATTCCGTATGGATCTCGACGGTCTGGCTGTACTGGGATTGAAAGCACAAGAAATCACCCAAAAAACGCTTTCCCAGGACTTTGCCCGTAACCGACAGATCCACAACTGCTGGCTGATTACCGCAGCCTGAAAGGAAAATTAAATGTCATTAATCAGTATGCATGGTGCATGGCTGTCGTTCAGCGATGCGCCGCTTCTTGATAATGCTGAACTGCATATCGAAGATAACGAACGCGTCTGCCTGGTTGGCCGTAACGGCGCAGGCAAGTCGACGCTGATGAAGATCCTGAACCGTGAACAGGGTCTTGACGATGGGCGTATTATTTATGAGCAGGATCTGGTTGTGGCGCGTCTGCAGCAGGATCCGCCGCGCAACGTGCAGGGTAGCGTCTACGATTTCGTCGCCGAAGGGATTGCAGAACAGGCGGTTTACCTCAAGCGTTATCATGATATCTCGCATCTGGTGATCACCGATCCGAGTGATAAAAACCTCCAGGAACTGGCGAAGGTTCAGGAACAGCTGGATCACCATAATCTGTGGCAGCTGGAAAACCGTATTAATGAAGTACTGGAACAGCTTGGCCTGGAAGCAGACATGGAGCTGGCATCGCTTTCCGGCGGCTGGTTACGTAAGGCGGCGCTGGGTCGCGCGTTAGTGAGTAACCCGCGCGTACTGCTGCTGGATGAACCGACGAACCACCTGGATATTGAAACCATCGACTGGCTGGAAGGGTTCCTGAAAACCTTCAATGGGACAATCATTTTCATCTCCCACGACCGTTCATTTATCCGCAATATGGCGACGCGCATTGTCGATCTCGACCGCGGTAAGCTGGTGACCTATCCCGGGAACTACGATCAGTATCTGCTGGATAAAGAAGAAGCGTTGCGCGTAGAAGAGTTACAAAACGCGGAATTTGATCGCAAGTTGGCGCAGGAAGAAGTCTGGATCCGTCAGGGTATCAAAGCGCGTCGTACGCGTAACGAAGGTCGTGTGCGTGCGCTGAAAGCCATGCGTCGCGAGCGTGGCGAACGTCGCGAAGTGATGGGCACAGCGAAGATGCAGGTCGAAGAGGCTAGCCGTTCTGGCAAGATTGTCTTCGAAATGGAGAATGTTGATTACCAGGTTGACGGAAAGCAGCTGGTGAAAGATTTCTCCGCGCAGGTGCAGCGCAGCGATAAAATTGCCTTAATTGGGCCTAACGGCTGCGGCAAAACGACGCTGCTTAAGCTGATGCTGGGACAATTACAGGCCGACAGTGGTCGCATTCACGTCGGGACGAAGCTGGAAGTTGCCTATTTCGATCAGCACCGCGCCGAACTGGATCCGGATAAAACCGTGATGGACAACCTTGCTGAAGGTAAGCAAGAGGTGATGGTTAACGGCAAACCTCGCCATGTTCTGGGCTATCTCCAGGACTTCCTGTTCCATCCGAAACGTGCGATGACGCCAGTACGTGCGCTCTCTGGCGGGGAACGCAATCGCCTGCTGTTGGCGCGTTTATTCCTGAAGCCCAGCAATCTGTTAATTCTCGATGAACCAACCAACGATCTGGACGTCGAAACGCTGGAACTGCTTGAAGAATTAATTGATAGCTATCAGGGCACCGTGCTGTTGGTGAGCCACGACCGTCAGTTTGTTGATAATACCGTGACCGAATGCTGGATCTTCGAAGGCGGCGGTAAAATTGGTCGTTATGTCGGCGGTTATCATGATGCGCGCAGCCAGCAATCGCAGTATGTGGCGTTTAAACAGCCAGTTGCGAAAAAAACAGAGGAAACTGTTGCTCCTAAAGCAGAAATTGTCAAACGCGGCACGAGCAAACTAAGCTATAAACTGCAGCGCGAACTGGAGCAGCTCCCCGCGTTGCTTGAAGAACTGGAAGCTAAGCTGGAAGCCTTACAGGCTCAGGTTGCTGACGCCGCGTTTTTCAGTCAGCCTCACGAGCAAACGCAACAGGTATTGGCTAATCTGAACGAAGCGGAACAAGAACTTGAGCAAGCCTTTGAGCGCTGGGAGTATCTTGAGTCTTTGAAGAATGGCGCATAATTAAAGGAGCACATATGTGCGAACATCACCATGCCGCGAAGCATATTTTGTGCTCGCAGTGTGACATGCTGGTGGCGTTACCTCGCCTTGAGCATGGTCAGAAAGCGGCATGTCCACGATGTGGCACTACGTTAACCGTTGAGTGGGACGCGCCCCGGCAGCGTCCCACTGCCTATGTTTTAGCCGCATTATTTATGCTGCTGCTGTCAAATCTCTTCCCCTTTGTGAATATGAACGTCGCAGGGGTGAGTAGTGAAGTGACGCTGCTGCAAATCCCCAGCGTGCTCTTTTCTGAAGATTACGCCAGTCTCGGCACCTTCTTTATCTTATTCGTTCAGCTGGTTCCGGCCTTTTGTCTGCTGACGATCCTGCTACTGGTAAACCGGGTTCAGATGCCCGAGCGGCTTAAAGCATGGCTGGCGCGCATTTTGTTTCAGTTAAAAAGCTGGGGAATGGCGGAAATTTTCCTCGCGGGCGTGCTGGTGAGCTTTGTTAAGCTGATGGCCTATGGCGATATCGGTGTGGGCAGTAGTTTCATCCCGTGGTGCTTCTTTTGTCTTCTCCAGTTACGTGCATTCCAGTGTGTCGATCGTCGCTGGCTTTGGGATGATATTGCGCCGATGCCGGCTATCAAACAGGTCTTAAAGCCAGGTGTACCCGGTATCCGGCAAGGATTGCGTTCCTGCTCCTGTTGTACGGCTATTCTTCCGGCTGATGAGCTGGTGTGTCCGCGCTGTCAGACGAAAGGTTATGTGCGGCGTAAAAACAGTTTGCAATGGACATTAGCCTTACTGTTCACGTCGATCATGCTTTATCTTCCTGCCAATATTCTGCCGATTATGATCACCGACCTGCTGGGGTCAAAATTGCCATCGACGATCCTTGAGGGGGTGGTTTTAATCTGGAGTGAAGGTTCTTACCCGGTGGCAGCGGTTATCTTTATCGCCAGTATTATGGTGCCGACATTAAAAATGATCGCCATTGCCTGGCTGTGTTGGGATGCCAAAGGGCACGGTAAACGCGACAGTGAACGGATGCATTTAATTTATGAGGTTGTGGAATTTGTCGGTCGCTGGTCAATGATCGACGTTTTTGTAATTGCCGTACTCTCTGCGCTGGTGCGCATGGGGGGATTAATGAACATTTATCCTGCAATGGGTGCTTTGATGTTTGCTTTAGTCGTCATTATGACAATGTTTTCTGCGATGACATTTGATCCGCGTCTGTCGTGGGACCGTGAACCAGAACCAGATCATGAGGAGTCCTGACAGCATGGAATCTAAAAGTGGGGAAGCCAAAGTGCAGAAGGTAAAAAACTGGTCACCCGTGTGGATATTCCCTATCGTCACTGCACTCATTGGCGCGTGGGTTCTGTTTTACCACTACAGCCATCAGGGGCCGGAAGTCACGTTGATTACGACCAATGCCGAAGGTATTGAAGGAGGTAAAACGACGATTAAAAGCCGCAGCGTAGATGTCGGCGTGGTTGAAAGCGCTACTCTGACGGATGATTTGACCCATGTGGAAATTAAAGCACGCCTCAATTCCGGTATGGAAAAGCTGCTGCATAAAGATTCTGTTTTTTGGGTTGTGAAGCCGCAGGTGGGGCGTGCAGGTATCAGTGGCTTGGGAACGCTGTTGTCCGGGGCATATATTGAGCTACAACCTGGTAATAAAGGCAGCAAGCTGGAAAATTACCAATTGCTCGATTCTCCACCGCTGGCGCCGCCTGATGCGAAAGGGATCCGTGTGAACCTGGACAGTAAAAAAGCCGGTCAATTGAGTCCGGGTGACCCGGTGCTGTTCCGTGGATATCGCGTGGGCTCGGTTGAGACCAGCACGTTTGATGCGCAAAAACGCACGATCAGCTACCAGCTTTTCATCAATGCGCCAAACGATCGACTGGTAACCAGTAATGTTCGTTTCTGGAAGGACAGCGGTATTGCCGTCGATCTCACTTCGGCAGGTATGCGAGTGGAAATGGGCTCGCTCACCACGCTATTTGGCGGCGGAGTAAGCTTTGACGTACCGGAAGGGCTGGAACAAGGCCAACCGGTTGAACAGCTCTCCTCTTTCAATCTATATGACGATCAAAAAAGTATTCAGGATTCCTTGTATACCGATCACATTGATTACCTGATGTTCTTCAAGGATTCAATTCGTGGTCTGCAGCCGGGAGCGCCGTTGGAGTTCCGTGGTATACGCCTGGGTACAGTAAGTAAAGTGCCTTTCTTTGCGCCAAATATGCGCCAGGTATTTAACAACGATTACCGCATTCCTGTTCTGGTGCGTATCGAACCTGAACGGTTGAAAGCGCAGTTAGGCGAAGACACCGATGTGGGGGCTCATCTTGCTGAGTTGCTCAAACGTGGGCTGAGAGGGTCATTGAAGACGGGGAACCTGGTGACCGGCGCGCTGTATGTCGATCTCGACTTTTACCCGAAAGAGCCGCCAATTACAGGGGTACGCGAGTTTAATGGTTATCAAATTATTCCGACAGTGAGCGGCGGTCTGGCGCAGATTCAGCAGCGTCTGATGGAAGCGTTGGATAAGATTAATAGCCTACCGCTGAACCCGATGATTGAGCAGGCGACCACGACTCTGTCGGAAAGCCAGCGCACGATGAAACACCTGCAAACTACGCTGGATAACATGAATAAGATCACATCCAGCCAGTCGATGCAGCAGCTTCCTGCGGATATGCAGAATACGTTGCGTGAACTGAATCGCAGCATGCAGGGCTTCCAGCCGGGTTCTGCGGCCTACAACAAGATGGTGGCAGATATGCAGCGTCTTGATCAGGTACTGCGTGAACTGCAGCCGGTTCTGAAAACGCTGAACGACAAGAGCAACGCGCTGGTGTTTGAAGCGAAGGACAAAAAAGATCCAGAGCCGAAGAGGGCGAAACAATGAAAAAGTGGCTAGTGGTGATGATGGCGGTCTGGCTGACGTCATGTAGCTCCAGCGGAGAGAATAAAAGCTATTATCAGCTCCCCATTGCGCAAGGGGGGGGACAAAGTTCAGCTAATCAGGGCAACCGCCTGCTGTGGGTTGAACAGGTTGCCGTACCTGATTACCTGGCGGGGAATGGTGTGGTGTACCAGACCAGCGACGTGAAGTATGTGATAGCGAATAACAATCTCTGGGCCAGCCCACTGGATCAGCAGCTACGTAATACCCTTGTCGCCAATCTCAGTATGCAACTTCCTGGCTGGGTGGTTGCATCTCAGCCGTTGGGAAGCACTCAGGATACGCTTAACGTGACGGTGACAGGCTTTCACGGACGTTACGATGGCAAAGTGATTGTCAGCGGTGAATGGTTACTGAATCACCAGGGGCAATTAATCAAGCGTCCGTTCCATATCGAAGTTGTGCAGACGCAGGATGGCTACGATGAAATGGTGAAAGTTCTGGCCAGCGCCTGGAGTCAGGAAGCGACGGCTATTGCCCAGGAGCTGAAACGTATTCCATAAGCTTAAATAATTGTAAATTATGCCGCCTCAGGCTTATCGCCAGAGGCGGTTTTTTTTATTTTTTTAGCGGTTGAGGTAGCTGTTCTGACAGAGAATTTTTGTACAAATGATTTACCAGCTAGCTCACAATTATGACACTGGCGTGAATTTTGCGCATTGACGAGCCTGATGTTTAGGGGTATTCGTTTAGTGTGATTGCACACTTAGTAATCACTGTTTTCTTTTCCACCAGACCTAAAGATGAGGGAAACGAGGCATGAAGAGACAAAAACGAGATCGCCTGGAACGGGCACATCAACGTGGTTATCAGGCCGGCATTGCCGGACGCTCAAAAGAAATGTGTCCCTATCAGACGCTGAATCAGAGGTCATACTGGCTGGGAGGCTGGCGAGAAGCCATGGGGGATAGGGTTTTAATGGCCTGATTCTGTCTCTTTAGATAAAAGAAACCTCCGCAAAGCGGAGGTTTCGCCGTTTGTAGACCGGTAAATTAACGTACGCGGCCATTCGGCCATGTCGCACCACCAGTCCTACAGATGTCTGCGATTAGAACGCCGAGGTGTCCTGGAACAGACCCACTTTCAGATCATTTGCGGTGTAGATCAGACGACCATCAACCAGCACTTCACCATCAGCCAGACCCATGATCAGGCGGCGGTTAACGATGCGTTTGAAGTGAATGCGGTAGGTGACTTTCTTTGCGGTCGGCAGAACCTGGCCTGTGAATTTCACTTCGCCCACGCCCAGTGCACGGCCTTTACCTTCGCCGCCCAACCAGCCGAGATAGAATCCAACCAGCTGCCACATGGCATCCAGACCCAGGCAACCTGGCATTACCGGATCGCCGATAAAATGGCATCCGAAAAACCACAGGTCCGGGTTGATGTCCAGTTCAGCTTCCACATAACCTTTGTCAAAGTTGCCGCCGGTTTCGGTCATCTTGATGACACGATCCATCATCAGCATGCTTGGTGCAGGCAGTTGTGGGCCTTTAGCACCAAACAGCTCACCGCGACCAGAGGCAAGAAGGTCTTCTTTTGTATAGGATTCGCGTTTATCTACCATGTTCTCTGTAAGCCTTATTTTATTGAAGCACGCAGGATAGCTAACACGTGTACGCTGAACAAGTCCGATCAGTTCGGAATAATCCAATTCAGCCAACGTAGCGGCCATGGAAAACGGTGACGGCCTTCCTGTTGCGTTGCCGCAGCAATACGCTCCTGGATAGTTTGCATCAGCGTCGTCTGACCTTCGCCATCCCACACCAAATTTAATAGCAGCGGCAGCGCATCGGTCACGTCGTCTACTGCCCAGATAGTGAATTTTTCTTCTTCAACAGCCTGCAGCAGTGCGGGTGGCAGGCTCAGATGTCTGACGTTGGCTGCAGGGATAATCACACCCTGAGTCCCTGTTAATTCACGCTGCTGGCAGATGGCAAAAAAGCCTTCAATTTTCTCATTCAGACCGCCGACAGGTTGAGCACGACCAAACTGATCGACAGAACCGGTTATCGCGATGCTTTGATTGACGGGAACGTCAGCGAGGGCGCTGATCAGCGCACACAGTTCTGCCATAGAGGCGCTGTCACCGTCTACTTCACTGTATGATTGCTCAAATGTCAGAGAGGCAGAGAACGGTATTTGCTGTTCTAGCTGGAGTTCCGACATCAGGAACGCCTGCATAATCATCATCCCCTTGGCATGAATATTTCCGCCCAACTCGGCTTTACGTTCAATATCGGTAAATTCGCCATCGCCAATATGCACGACGCAACTGATACGTGAAGGTTCACCAAATGCGCGGGGATGACCTGGAAATTCGATCACCGACAGGGCGTTTATTTGCCCAATACGCTCGCCTTCCGTTTCAATGAGGATCTGCTCTTGCAGGATCTCATCCTGCATTCGTTCGGAGAGGAATCCTTCTCGCCATTCACGCTGAGCAAGCATCAGGCTCAATTGCTCCGCAGTGCAGGTATCACCGTCGCAAAGAGGGGCCACTTCTTTGAGCTGGCGAGTGATCCATAGCGGATTAAGCGGCAGCGTGTCCTGTTCACCGGTATAGCGAACGGCTTCGCGGATGAGAACCTGCCAGGCATCGGTAGCGGGATAGGGCAGATTGTTGCGGCGGGCAGTATGCGTTACCCACTGACACCACTGTGTCATGGTTTCGGCATCCACTATCTGCAAGTTATCTTCAAATTCGCTGTAGATAGCCTGTTCTGCCAGTTCTGGTTCCATTTCCTGGAAGTCTGCCAGCGATTCACGTTCGCCGACCAACACCACTTTCAGTTTAAGCGGCATAGAAGGGACGGAGACTGGCAGGGGGCGAGACTCATCAAAGGCCACCCAGTCAAAACGCTCGTGGCTGACAATGGCTTTCAGGCGCATCCACAACAACGGCTGAGCCAGAAGTGTGCGTAATGAGATAACCAGCACACCGCCGTTGGCCTGATGAACCAGTCCCTGTTGAAGCGTAATTTCGCCATTGAACTGGCGCAGACAGCCAAACAGCTGTTCGGCCTCAGCCCAGTCAGCATTAACCACCTGAGTTAACGTCGCAAAGTTGTCGTCTGCTTTCTCCGCTGCGCGGTAACGAATAGTGTGGCCGGATACATCGTAATGCCCCCCGGTTAACCTATCGGCATCCGCATGCAAGGTACGTGCAGCCGTTGCAATAAGATTGAGATACTCCAGCTCTTCGGGCGCTTTCACCAGCATAAACGAGGACGTAGCCCAGTGCTGAAGAAGCTGCTCTAGCGCGAATTGTAAACGTGGCTGAGTATCACTGAGTAAGGTGTCGGTGTCGTCAGTGACGTGCGGCTGTGCAAATATTTCCTGATAGCTGTCGGTATCAGGAACCAGATCACGCCATGCAAGTTTCGTAATGGTCAAAGTTGATGTTTTTTAGTCTGTTGTAAAAAACGAGATTATACCGTAACCATCAGCACTGCACACGTGGAAAGCACCGCTAAACGGATGTGATGACGCGCGACAGTTCACAGGCTGGATATTCTTTTCTTCAGATGCTGAAAAAGCTGATATTCTGATAAGAGTTACACGGTAACATTGAGATCGCAATGAAATATCAACAACTTGAAAATCTTGAAAGCGGATGGAAATGGAAGTACCTGGTGAAGAAGCATCGCGAGGGGGAGTTGATTACCCGCTATGTGGAAGCCAGCGCTGCCAAAGAAGCCGTTGATTTGTTGCTAACCCTCGAAAATGAACCGGTTCGGGTCAACGCCTGGATTGAAGAATACATGAACCCTGCACTGCTCAATCGTATGAAGCAAACGATCCGGGCGAGGCGTAAACGGCACTTTAATGCAGAACATCAACATACGCGTAAGAAATCGATCGATCTGGAGTTTATGGTCTGGCAGCGTTTAGCCGGGCTTGCGCAGCGACGTGGTAAAACACTCTCAGAAACGATTGTGCAGTTGATTGAAGATGCGGAACATAAAGAAAAGTATGCGAACAAGATGTCGACATTGAAGCAGGATCTACAGGCGTTACTGGGTAAAGAGTAGGGTACGGGTAACGTCAATATGGAGTGTGTCTGTACTTTTGCATGATATGTAGATGAAAAAAAACCCCGCCAGGCGGGGTTTTTTTATAAGACGATAACTTAAGCCTGAGGCTGAGTTACAACGTCTTTGATACCTTTAACTTCGATCTCAACACGACGATCCGGAGCCAGGCAGTCGATCAGCGCAGCGCGAGCTTTCACGTTGTCACAGGTGTTACCAGTAACCGGGTTGGATTCGCCCATACCACGTGCGGAGATTTTGTCAGCAGGGATACCTTTAGAGATCAGGTAATCAACAACAGACTGAGCACGTTTCTCAGACAGACCCTGGTTGTAAGCGTCAGAACCGATGCGGTCAGTGAAGCCCAGAACAACGACGGAACCGTCTTTCGGATCCAGGTTGCTCAGCTGGCTGTACATCTGATCCAGAGCCTGTTGGCCTTCCGGTTTCAGAGTCGCTTTGTTGAAGTTGAACAGAACGTCAGACTTCAGAGTGAAGTGTTTGGTCTGTACTTCTGGAGCCGGAGCCGGAGCCGGAGCAACTACCGGAGCTGCTTCTTCCTGCTGGCCGAAACGGTAAGAAACACCAACGCTCAACAGACCGTTGTCTGGACGACCACCAACGGTGTTCGCGTCACCGATGTTGTTAGTCCACTGGTATTCCAGACGGGTAGCGATTTCAGGAGTAATTGCATACTCTACGCCGCCAGCGAATACTGGGGATACACCAGTGTCGTGGTCTTTGAAGCCGTCGTTGTTTTTAGCATCTGCACGCCAAACCATACCACCCAGACGGGTATAAACGTCCAGATCGTCAGTGATTGGGTAACCCAGTTTAGCGGTCAGCTGAACGCCCTGAGCTTTGAATGCGCCATTTTCAGTGTTGCCTTTGTACGGCATACGACCTAACCAGTCGTAACCCATTTCAAAACCAACGTACGGGTTAACCTGGTAACCACCGAACGCACCAGCACCCAGTTGGCTTTCGTGGGTCGGTCCGTTGTTGTTGATCTGATTGTTGCCGATGTCATGGAACTGGGACCAACCCAGTTTAGCACCAGTATACCAGGTGTTATCTTTCGGAGCGGCCTGCGCCACGGTAGCGAAACCAGCCAGTGCCACTGCAATTGCGATAGCTGTCTTTTTCATTTTATGCGCCTCGTTATCATCCAAAATTCGCCATGAATATCTCCAGAGAGATAACACGGTTAAATCCTTCACCCGGGGACCAGTTCAATAGTTACTCTACCGATATCTGCGGCTTACGCCGAGCACCCCTGGCGATGTAAAGTCTACAACGTAGTTGAAAACTTACAAGTGTGAACTCCGTCAGGCATATGAAAAAAAAAGGCTTGTATACACAATATTTAACATTTGTGGATGATTAATTGTACAGCTACTATCGCGGAAACCGCTTCACACAGGCGTTCTCGCAAAAAGTGTGTTAAAGCTCAAAGCCGAATTTGAGGATGAAAAAAAATTCCAGGATAAATCCTAATTTTACTTAATGATACAAATTCGAGTGAATTTTTAGCCCAGAATGCTGTCTCCCCGCAAGTGTCTGAGCGCGTACAGGACGCATGATAAACCCCATCGCATTGCCTTCATCTGCTGCTTTTACCAGCTCGGCATGTTCATCTTCGGTTAATTCTTCCGTCAGCCAGCCAATTACGACGCTGTAGTTACCCGTGCGTAGCGCACGAACCATAGATTCCAGCGTATTGCAGGGAGAGAGTTGGCTAATCTGCATGACTTTCGTCAATGGGAGTCCGGCCGACTGCACCCACTCCCGGCTTAGTTTTTGCTGAGGCGTCAGCCACAGCTGCCAGCGCGACTGCTGACCTAATTGCTGAAGCAGGGGAAGCAGCAGGAGCTGCGTCATCATGGGCTGGTCCTCGCGATAGACCACTTCACTGATAAGCCCAGCGGTAGTGTGCTCTGACGACACGCGCGCAATTTTGCTTGCTGTGGAAGAGAACGACGAAGAACGATTTGCATAGCCTGAAGTGTACATAATCAATCCAGCCCTGTGAGTTACTGTATGGATATACAGTAACCCTGCTATCACCAAAGATCAACCTTATTTTCTGAAACAGGTTCGCAGTTTTTGGTTGTTGTTACGGGAAAAACAAAATTCATCTTGCCCCTTGCGAATAAGTTGCCTATTTTCGTCATTAACGGATCCGCTACTGCAAATCATTTTATTACGTTATGATTTAAAAGGATTTTTATGAAAAAACTTTCTTATGCAAGGATCTATAAATCACAAGAATATCTGGAGTCACTGGGGACTATTCGTTATCGATCGCTGTTTGGGGGTTATAGCCTGACAGTCGAGGATACGGTGTTCGCCATGGTCGCCAGTGGCGAGCTATATCTTCGGGCCTGTGAACAGAGCACGCAGTACTGTGTAAAACATTCCCCTGTCTGGCTGACATTTATAAAACGTGGACGTCCGGTGGTGCTCAATTATTATCAGGTGAACGATACGCTGTGGCAAAACCAGCAACAACTGGTGTCGCTATCACGGTATTCACTGGATGCGGCGTTAAAAGAAAAGCAAAGTCGTTTTGCACAGCATCGCCTGCGTGGACTGCCGAACATGACATTTCATCTGGAAACCCTGCTGAATGAAGCAGGTATAAAAGATGAAAGCACATTACGCATGTTGGGTGCAAAAATGTGCTGGTTGAAACTGCGACAGATTAATCCCGCCCTGACGGTGAAAATACTCTATGCCCTTGAAGGCGCGATTGGGGGCATTCATGAGGCGGCGCTCCCGGCGATTCGCCGCCAGGAGCTTGTGGAGTGGGTGAGTTCTCTTACGCCTGAACCGGTGTACTAGACGGTAATGCGGCAATTTGCTGCTGTAATCGTCGGATTTCTGGTAGTAGCGCTATCAATAGGCCAACTTGCTGTACGACCAGCGGTTCTTTACTGTCCGGGCGTGGTTCAAGATGCTGAATCCGTTGCTTCAGTCCTTCAAGCGCCTGGTATACGCGTTGCTCGTCAGCAGGTTGATGATGAAGTGCATCATCAACATAGCAAACGGCATCGTCCAGTAATGCCAGAACGTCCGGGTTGGTTAACTGTTCACGGTGTGCGCCCAGTGCCGAGATATAACTGGTAAAGGTATGGTTGAGGCACAGCAAGCGGAATGCCGTTTCGCGCGTTTGGGCGGTAACATCCGGTTCACTCGACATATTCGACACCACGGATGCCAGCTCCGCATCACGATTATGCGCATCGCGGCGCGCAATACGGTATGCCAGACGATTGTCTCGCCCCTGATGATATTGTTCGAGAATGGCGTCAAGGTAACGACAGTTTGCGTCGGTCGCCCGTTCAATCACCCGTGGCAGGTTGCGAAAGCGCCAGTCTGGCCAGATGAAACTGACGGCTGCCCATGCGATGGCACAACCTATCAGCGTATCGATGACGCGCGGCAGTGCGACTTCAAACCCTTCTCCAAGCAGGTTAAAGCACAGCAATACCAGCAGCGTGATAAACATTGTGGCATGTGCGTACTGAACATTGCGGAAAGCAAAAAAGAGCACGCCGGTGATCACCAGCAGTATTAATTGCCCTTCCAGCGATGGGACGAACCACAGGATGGGCAGTCCAATCGCTATCCCGACTAATGTGCCGATAATCCTTAACGCCAGACGATGTCGTGTGGCGTTGTAGTTGGGCTGGCAGACAAACAGGCTGGTCAGCAGGATCCAGTAGCCATGGTTCATGCCCGTTATCTGGATAATGGCGTACCCGACGCAGAGCACCAGCGACATACGAACCGCGTGGCGAAACAGCGCCGACTCCGGCGTAAAATTGCGACTCAGACGCAGCCAGATATCACTGAATCCGTGCGGACTGTCATCGGCAAGCTGATTTTCTGACTCATTGCGCGAGAGTACCTGAGCCTGTTCAGACTCAATGGTGGCCAGTTGCGCATCGATAGCCCGCAGGTTCGATAGTAAGAATCCCAGCGTATTGAGCAGATCTGCAGGGGCACCGCTTGCACGCATACGCTCAAGGGCAGCATCTATATGTGTAAAGACTCGCTCAAAGTGTGGATCGTGCTGGTAAGGGGTGCGTAGCAAAATGCAGCGAGACAGTTGCGTACAGGCTTGCCCCTGCATCGACATTAATCGCTGGAAACGAAACATCACATCGCTGTGACGGAAATGGTCGCGTAGCGTCTGGTACTGAATATGTGAGGAACTTGCGCGTTCGTGAATATCCTGCGCGACAAAATAGTAATGCAGTGTGCGGCGGGTTCCTCGCTGTCCGCGGTCACCGCGCAGACGGGTCAGTAATGATACTTTTGTTTGGTTCAGCGTCGCCATCAGTTGCCCATTGGCCAGCGCTAACTCATACAGGGGGGCCTGACTTTCATCTTCGATGTCGGGATCAAAAAGGCGGGATTTCAGCTCCAGGTAGTGTGCCAGCTGTTCGTAGCTGCGTGCCAGATTGTCCTGCAGTGGACGAATCGGGAACAGAAGGTGACCGATGAGCGTCAGAAGGTTATACCAGATGGCGCCTGCAAGCAGCAGGATCGGTTGCTGATACCACTGATCGTAAAGTGATGTTCCCAGCATGGTGTAAATGGCGATCAGTAATGCACCAAAGGCTATGGTCGCATAACGCTGACCTAAGCCCCCCAGCAAAATAAAGCCGCTGGTGGAAAGCGTTAATCCAATTGCGAAAAGCCACGGCCAGGGGAAGAGCAATTCGACGGAAGCCGAAGCAATGAAAAAGCAGATCAGCGTAATGATCAAATTACGCAGACGACCCGCGAGCCGATCGTCCAGATCGGTCAGCGCGGCAGCAACCATGCCCAGCGTTAGCGGGATGGTCAGTTTGACGTCACCCAGCCACCACGGCAGTGCCGTTGTACCGCAAAGCGCGATAAAAATCCGCACGTAGTACAGCCAGGTGCTGTTCCAGGTGTAGCGTTTAAGCAGTGGACTTAACATAAAGGCCATCAGTTCCGATTATTCAAAGCGGCGACGCGCGTTGGCTTCGCGTGCGGCACGGGCAACTTCGACTGAAACCACGCGACGACCAACCGGCCAGAGTGCAATCGCGGCGATTTTAAAGTTCGCGATACCAACCGGAATACCAATAATCGTAATGCACTGGGCAATACCGGAAACAATATGCATCAGGCACAGCCACCAGCCGAAGAAAATCAGCCAGAAAATGTTGAGCAGCGTACCGCCGGTATTCAGAAGCACGTTTTTACCCGCCGGGTTGAGTTCATCAACGTGAATCGCCTCATTACCGTAGGGGAATAGCGACAAGCGTGTGATTTCCCAGCAGGAGCGGGTCAAGGGGAGTGTGAAGATAAGTACGATACTGACTAACGTCGCCAGTAGCCAGGCTAAGGTGGTGGCGAATCCCCCAAGCACAAAATTTAAAATATTCAGAACAGTACGCATAAACCCTCGGTTAACTCTGGTTTTCTGTGAGTTTGGCAATTGTAACGTTTTTTTGGGCTGGAGCACGTTTTCTCTGGCGGTTACACTGATAAGCAAACCTCTTCGTGTGGATCCGCGTAAGTCTTATGGAACTGAAAGCAACTTCTCTGGGAAAACGTCTGGCGCAACACCCTTACGATCGGGCCGTTATTCTCAATGCCGGCATTAAAGTCTCCGGCGACCGTCATGAGTATCTTATTCCATTCAATCAGTTACTGGCTATCCATTGTAAAAGGGGCCTGGTATGGGGTGAGCTGGAATTTGTGCTTTCTGATGATAAAGTTGTACGCCTTCACGGCACTGAATGGGCGGAAACCCAGCGTTTCCACCATCATCTGAGCATCCTCTGGCAGCAGTGGAGCCAGGAGATGAGTGACGTTGCAGCAGGGGTGCTGCAGGAACAGCTGGATACGATTGCCGCGCGTACAGGGGAAAACAGATGGCTGACGCGGAGACAAACATCCGGATTGCAGCAACAGATCCGCCGTGCTTTTGACGCGTTGCCCCTGCCGGTCAATCGTCTGGAAGAATTTGATCATTGTCGTGAGGCGTTGCATCAATGTCAGGCGTGGCTGCAGGATATTGAAGCGTGTCGTTTGCAGCACAATCAGGCGTACACCGATGCGATGCTGGCGGAGCATACCGAGTTTTTCCAGAAGATTGAGTCCTCACCGCTGAATCCAGCTCAGGCTCGTGCGGTGGTGAATGGCGAGCAGTCGCTATTGGTGCTTGCGGGGGCAGGAAGTGGCAAAACATCCGTTCTGGTTGCGCGTGCGGGCTGGTTGCTGGCGCGGGGAGAAGCGGCTGCTGAACAAATCTTGCTGCTGGCGTTTGGTCGCAAAGCCGCTCAGGAAATGGATGAGCGCATTCGCGAACGACTGAATACGCAAGACGTCACCGCGCGGACGTTTCATTCACTGGCGTTGCATATTATTCAACAGGGTAGCAAAAAAGTCCCGACAGTCAGCAAACTCGAAAATGATACTGCCGCCAGAAATAAGCTATTTATCGCCACATGGCGTCAGCAGTGCAGCGAGAAAAAAGCCCAGGCTAAAGGCTGGCGACAGTGGCTGGAAGAAGAGATGCAGTGGTCCGTGCCAGAAGGCAATTTTTGGGACGATGAAAAATTACAACGTCGCCTGGCCTCACGTCTGGATCGCTGGGTTAGCCTGATGCGTATGCATGGTGGAGCACAGGTGGAGATGATCGCCAATGCGCCGGAGGCGATCCGCGATCTGTTCAGCAAACGTATAAAGCTGATGGCGCCGTTGCTCAAGGCCTGGAAGAGTGCTCTGAAAGAAGAGAATGCCGTTGATTTTTCTGGATTGATCCATCAGGCGATTGTCATTCTGGAGAAAGGACGCTTTATCAGCCCGTGGAAGCATATCCTGGTTGATGAATTTCAGGATATCTCCCCACAGCGCGCCGCCCTGTTAGCCGCATTGCGCAAGCAAAATTCACAGACCACGCTGTTCGCCGTGGGAGATGACTGGCAGGCCATTTACCGTTTCAGTGGCGCACAACTTTCGTTAACTACCGCCTTCCGGCAACACTTTGGTGAGGGCGATCGCTGCGATCTGGATACGACATACCGTTTTAATAGCCGTATTGGCGAAATAGCCAATCGGTTTATCCAGCAAAACCCGCATCAGCTTAAGAAACCGCTCAATAGCCTGACAGCAGGCGACAGGAAAGCCGTCACTCTGCTCGATGAAAGTCAGCTGGATGCGTTGTTGGATAAGCTATCCGGCTTTGCGAAAGCAGAAGAGCGCATACTGGTGCTGGCGCGATATCACCACCTCAAACCTGTCAGTCTTGAGAAGGCAGCGACCCGCTGGCCCAAACTACAGCTGGATTTTATGACTATTCATGCCAGTAAAGGACAGCAGGCGGATTATGTCATTGTCGTTGGGCTTCATGATGGCAGCGATGGTTTTCCGGCCCCGGCTCGTGAGTCGATCATGGAAGAAGCATTACTGCCAATGGTCGAGGATTTTCCGGATGCAGAAGAGAGAAGGTTGCTCTACGTGGCACTTACGCGTGCCCGGCATCGGGTGTGGTTGCTGTTTAATAAAGACGCGCCATCCTGTTTTGTTGATGAACTAAAACAACTGGATGTCCCGGTAGCGAGAAAACCCTGAAGAACAGGCGGCGACGGCGGCCGCCTGTCTGGCGATTATTTGAGGCGCTCAGCCAGATAACGGGCGTAATCCGGGATCAGGATGTCCGTTGCATCGTTGAAATTTGGCGACTGGATAATAAAATCGGCGGTAGAGACGTTGGTGGCAACCGGAATATTCCAAACTGTGGCCAGGCGCAGAAGGGCTTTGACATCCGGATCATGAGGCACGGCGTTGAGTGGATCCCAGAAGAAGATCAGCACATCAATTTTACCTTCAGAGATCAGTGCGCCGACCTGCTGATCGCCGCCCATTGGACCGCTAAGCATGGCGTTGACATCCATGCCGGTCGCGCGTTGAATGAGATTTCCTGTCGTGCCTGTCGCATAGAGGACATGCTTTTCTAACAACGGCTGGTGGCGTTCCACCCAGTTCATCAGCATCTGTTTACAGTGATCATGTGCAACCAGCGCAATATGCTTACGCGCCGGTAAAGTGCGAGTCGTCAGTTCCATAGTACAGCTCCCAAGTTAACCTTATTACAGAGTACTGGAAGCGCTTGAGGCTGCAAGAGAAAGACAAAAAAAATGCGTAGGTGGACATGAACGTCATGAGGGTGGTTGTTTCTCTGCCCATTGCAGAAAATTACTCCGCGTTTGCGCGTCAGCCTGCTGGAACCAATATTTTAAGCGCTGCTCGGTGAGTGTTTGCGACTGCGGCGGCACGCGATCCAGTTCAGAAACTCCAGATAGCAGAGAGCTGTCATCGGCCATCATAGTGGCAAATTGTGGGAGTGAAGCATGCTTAGACGATTTGTTATAGCGTTCAGTCTCGAGTTCATAATCCACGATTTTTGCCGATGAGGTAATCGACAAAATATCCAGTTTGACCGGAATAGGCATGGAATCGCCATCTAATAGTTCCACACGGGGAGCTTCATCGAAATGCGTTGCGTCACGTTCGTTGTTCAGACGGGGAAGATGAAAATTGACCTGACTAACCAACTGAGTATCAAAACTGATGACCAGCGGAGGAGAAATATACAGACGTTCTTCATGACTGGAGAGACGAATCGTTTTCTCAACGCGAAAGACAAGCTGATGCCGACCATTCTCCAGCTCAATACTGTCGGCACCGCGCAGTAATGAGCTGGAGACTTTTTTTCCGTCCAGCACCAGCAGGTCAATATCATTAGACAGACGCAAAGAGGTCGCACAAACGGTTACCGGCAAAAACAGAGCAATCAGGGCTGTTACAATGCCGGTTTTCATAAGGTTCTCCTGTCCAGAAAATTTCTGTATAAGATGTATCTAAATTTTTCGACAATCACGTTTACTAACATATAGACATATTTTCCAGTTTAGCTCTCATGCTCCAGTATGGGATAAATGGTTGCGACGTCACCTTTGTCGTACACTTTGCAAAACAGCCTGGAGGAAGACGATGAAAGAGACCGATATTGCTGGCATTTTGACATCCACCCGTACGATTGCGCTGGTAGGAGCAAGCGATAAACCCGATCGCCCGAGCTATCGGGTGATGAAGTATTTACTCGATCAGGGTTATCACGTTATCCCCGTGTCTCCTAAGGTTGCCGGGAAAACGCTGCTGGGGCAGCAGGGCTATGCGACGCTGGCAGACGTACCAGAGAAAGTGGATATGGTGGATGTCTTTAGAAACTCAGAAGCAGCATGGGGAGTCGCACAGGAGGCTATTGCTATTGGCGCGAAGACCTTGTGGATGCAGCTTGGCGTGATTAATGAGCAGGCTGCTGTGCTGGCGCGCGATGCGGGCCTGGCGGTAGTGATGGATCGTTGCCCGGCGATTGAAATCCCCAGACTGGGACTGGCGAAGTAAGGTTGTACTGTTGCCGGATGGCGCATTGTATATCCGGCCTACAACGGTGTTTGTCGTAGGCCGGAGAAATGTTGTCAGTTGCGCAGGCGTGGAGCCTGGAGTTGTTTACGGATTGTCCGTGCCAGTTCATCCATCGACGGTTGCTCTGGATGTTCTTCCTGTAGCTCGCTACTCAACTGTGCTTCAGCCAGATACGTATGTACTGGCAGGCCATTATCGTCTTCCATCACTACGTGATACCAGGGAGCGGCGCGAAGTTCGTCGTTAACCGCCAACTCATCAGGTGACGGGTCATCAAGCGAATATTCCGGGTCGATATCCACGACCACTCCGAGGTAACCTAACAGGGAATGGCGGACCTGCTGGCCGATACCGAATTTGCTGGCAATCATAGTCACCTCCCGGGAAATAGATACCCTCTATGTAAGGGTAATATTCCACTTTTCAAGTTACATGATGCGACAGGCAAACCCTTTCAGATACAGCCCTTCCGGGTAGGTAGCGATCACCGGATGATCGGCGGCCTGACGGAACTGCTCTATAAATTGTACATCACGCCCGGCATCTATTGCGGCATCGGCGATGATTTTCTGAAATAAATCGGTGGTCATCAATCCGGAGCAGGAGAATGTCAGCAGTACGCCACCCGGATTCAGCAACTGAATTGCCAGCATATTGATGTCTTTATAGCCGCGGCAGGCGCCCATCAACTGGCTTTTGTTTTCGACAAATTTCGGCGGGTCCATTACGATAACATCAAATTTCTCACCACGATCGCGATAGGCGCGCAGCAACTTGAACACATCATCACGCACGAACTCAGCTTTGCTCAGATCCAGCTTGTTCAGCTCTACGTTCTGGCGGGCGATGTCGAGAGCTTCCTGGGAAGTATCAACGCTGACGACCTGGCGGCAGCCACCCATTAATGCAGAGACGGCGAATCCACCAGTATAGGAGAAACAGTTCAGTACGCGCTGATTTTCCACATAACGACGCGTGGCCAGGCGGCTATCGCGTTGATCGAGGTAATAGCCGGTTTTGTGACCATGCTGAATATCAACCAGCAGCTTCATTCCGTGCTCTTCAATTGGCAGCAGTGCTGGCGGAAGCTCGCCCGTTACTGGCCCTTGAGTCAGCTCCATACCTTCTTTTTTACGCACGGCCACATCGCTACGGTCATAAATGGCGCAGTCAGGGAAAACAATTTGCAGAGCGCTAATCAGGGCGGCGCGTTGATATTCAGCACCGGCGCTGAGCAACTGCAACACCAGAAAGTTGCCAAAGCGGTCAATGGTGACACCCGGCAGACCATCGGATTCTCCGGCGATCAGACGGTAGCTGTCCAGCCCGTCTTTTTTCGCCAGCCAGTCACGCCATGTCTGCGCCTGCTGCAGACGACGGGTGAAGAAATCAATATCGATGGACTCAGACTTGTCAAATGTCCAGACGCGTGCACGGATCTGCGACGCGGGTGAGTACGCGCCGCGTGCTAACCATTTACCCTGATGGTCAACAATATCGATGGTTTCACCGAGGTTGGCTTTACCTTCCATACGTGCGACAGCACCGGAAAATACCCACGGATGGCGGCGCAGTAATGATTTTTCGCGCCCTTTGGCTAACACTAAACGTACACTCATAATTTACTATTCTGTCAATTCAAAGAAATGGGCGCCATTGTCCTGAGTTTTTCGCATATTTGCAACGCGCGCTGTGATGATAAGGAGAACCGCAATGTCGAAAGTCTGCATAATCGCCTGGGTCTATGGCCGGGTTCAGGGGGTAGGATTTCGCTACACCACCCAGCATGAAGCACAACGGCTGGGATTGACCGGATACGCGAAGAATATGGATGACGGCAGCGTAGAGGTTGTCGCCTGCGGTGACAGCGAGCAGGTAGAACAACTGATGAAGTGGTTAAAAGCCGGGGGCCCGCGTAGCGCCAGGGTAGACAGAGTTCTCAGCGAACCGCATCGGCCTGGCGAAGCGTTAACGGGCTTTAGTATCCGCTACTAAATACATTTGACCGGTTTTGGCAGACCGGCAATTTTGGTGGCCTGCTTGGCCGGACCTTTCGGGAACAGGCGGTAGAGATAACGGCTGTTGCCTTTCTCTTCGCCAAACTTGTTGGCCATCGCTTTGACCAGCATACGAATAGCGGGGGAGGTATTAAACTCCAGATAAAACTCGCGGACAAAACGCACCACTTCCCAGTGTTCTGCTGACAGCGTAATTCCTTCGTTTTCAGCAATGGCAACTGCCAGCGGCTCGCTCCATTCGGTTGTGTCTTTTAAATAGCCTTCGCTATCAGTACTGATTTCTTTACCTTCAAAGATCAACATAATTCTTCACTGCGTTAGTCAAACTGGCGGCAGTTTACCAAAAAAGAAAGCCCCGCATAAGCGGGGCTGGATAATGCGTGTTGGTATCTTAATCGCGGCTGGCGAAGCCCAGAATGCTCAGCAGGCTGACGAAGATGTTGTACAGCGATACATACAGGCTGACGGTTGCACGGATGTAGTTGGTTTCACCACCACGGATGATGTTGCTGGTTTCAAACAGGATGGCACCTGAAGAGATCAGGATAAACACCGCGCTAATCGCCAGGTGCAGCGCTGGCAGTTGCAGGAAAATATTCGCAACCATACCAATCAGCACGACTACGATACCTGCCATCAGCATACCGCCGAGGAAGGACATGTCTTTACGCGTGGTCAGAACATACGCAGAACAGCTGAAGAAGACCAGCGCCGTACCACCCAGCGCCATACCGATCACGTCACCCATACCTGCCGACAGGTAAGTGTTCAGAATCGGTCCCAGGATGTAACCCAGGAAACCGGTGAAGGCGAAAGCAGACAGAATACCTACTGGTTTATCTGCCGTTTTGTAGGTCAGGAACATCAGACCATACATACCAACCAGCGTCAGAATCAGACCCGGAGACGGCAGCATCAGTACTGTACTGGCAGTTGCGGTGATAGCTGAAAACGCCAGCGTCAGGCTGAGCAGGAAATAGGTATTACGCAGCACCTTATGCGTGCTGAGTAGCGATGTACGATCGCGCGAAGAACTGATAATACGATCCATGAGTCACTCTCTTATGACAGATGTAATTAATGATGGAGGATAATGAAATCAACGGTAACGACCCAGCGGTTTTACCCATCTTTACGCATTTTAACCCGCCAGGCTTAAGCATATTATTTCAGCAAAAGCTTCTGGATTAGATGTTACCACTGTTTATGCAAAAATGTCAGATTGGTATCTGCCAGGTAACTGAAAAATATTGCGTTATTCCCTACATGCCTTTAAGAGTGACAGTGGTGTCAACATAAAACAGAACAATAAGGTAAAGGGAATGACTCAACATAAATCGAAGGTATTTACATTTACGCTGTTGGCTGTCTGTTTGATGTCTATCAACGGCATGGCGAGCGCTGCGACAGTTCCCGCGGGCACAGAACTGGCAGCTCAACAAGAACTGGTCAGAAATAACGGCAGTGAGCCAGCCTCACTGGATCCGCATAAAGTTGAAAGCAACGTTGAGTTTAATTTAATCAGCGATATGTTCGATGGACTGGTGGCCGTAAACCTGGATGGCACTATTGCGCCCCGTCTTGCTGCCTCCTGGGAGAATAAAGATAACACTGTCTGGATCTTTCATTTACGTCCAGGCATAACCTGGTCAGATGGATCGGCTATTACTGCACAGGATGTCGTCTGGAGCTGGCAGCGCCTGGTTTCACCGCAAACTATCTCACCCTATGCCTCTTATCTGGGCAATATGCATGTCGCAAATGCGGTTGATATTGCTCAGGGGAAAAAAGATCCCGCTACGCTTGGGGTCAAGGCACTGAATGACACCACGCTGGAAATTACCCTGACGCAGCCGACAGCGGCATTTTTAGCGATGCTGGCGCACCCATCACTGGTCCCGCTGGATAAAGTGCTGATTGGCCGCTTTGGCGATAAGTGGACTCGTCCGGAGCACTTTGTCAGCAGTGGTGCGTATAAGTTGTCGCAGTGGGTCGTCAACGAGCGGATTGTTGCCGTGCGCAACCCGCATTACTGGGACGATCAGCACACGGTCATTAATAAAGTGACGTATTTGCCCATCAGTTCAGAGGCTGCAGACGTTAACCGTTACAAAGCCGGGGAAATCGATATTGTTTTTAGTGTTCCGGTCAATCAGTTTGCTCAATTGAAAAAGACGATGGGTGATGAACTCCATGTCTCACCTCAGCTTTCAACCTATTATTATCAGTTTAATACCACGCGTGCGCCGTTTAACGACCCGCGCGTGCGTCGGGCGCTAAATATGGCGTTAGATAAAGACATCATTGCGCAAAAGGTGATGGGGCAGGGACAACGTGCGGCGTGGGTTATCAGCCAGCCTGAAATTGGCGGGGTAAAATTACACGCGCCAGACTACGCATCATGGCCACTCGACAAACGCATTGCCGAGGCAAAAAAACTGCTGGCGGAAGCGGGCTACGGTCCTGAGCATCCGCTTACATTAAATCTGCTCTACAACACTTTCGAAACGCATCAGCGAATCGCGATTGCCGCCTCGTCAATGTGGAAGAAAAATCTTGGTGTTGAGGCAAAGCTGCAAAACCAGGAATGGAAAACGATGCTGGATACCATGCACACCGGCAATTTTGACGTCGTACGCTATGCATGGATAGCGGATTACGACGATGCGTCGAGCTTCCTCAATATTTTCCGCACAGGCGATAGTGAAAATACCACCCGATACAGTAATCCAGCCTACGATGAAGCGATGCGTAATGCGGCAAAAGCCCGTTCTTTGCCAGAGCGCGGGAAATATTACCAGCAGGCGGAAGATGTGTTAGGCGAGGATGTACCGGCGATTCCGGTTTACCACTATGTCCGCACACACCTGGTGAAGCCGTGGGTAGGCGGATTTGCGCCGGATAATCGGGGGAATTACTTCACCAAAGATATGTACATCAAAAAACATTAAACAGCAGCAGCCCGGATTTGTGCTGAATAAACGGTCAATTTGTTGTTATTTAAGTCGATTAACGACATTTTGGCTGTTTTTCAGGCAAACGAACACATTGGTGCTTTACAGGTCCGTTCGGGATGTTTATAGTGCGCCTCATTGGAAGCGTGGCCGAGCGGTTGAAGGCACCGGTCTTGAAAACCGGCGACCCGAAAGGGTTCTAGAGTTCGAATCTCTACGCTTCCGCCAAACATGAAAAGGGGTTACCGAAAGGTAACCCCTTTTTGCTTTTGATGCATTAGAATAGACTTGCAATATTCGCCAATCCCCTCATGTAACATTCGAACACTTGCTTACCCCGAGTCCAGGTTTTTTCCTTTTAGTGCCATACGCTGCAATTTAACTGCACATCTAAAGTCTTTCCATATTGGCGTGGCTGAAGGCATGGTCATGATGTATTCATGACCTGTAAGAGCCTTAACTGAATCCAGGTCAGTCCAGGAGTGTTTCTCTGGGGGAGGCAAGTTCAGATCATCAGCAAATCGACGCGCTGTGCAGAAGGACATTGTCGGTACTGGTGAGATGGTTACCCATAAACGTTATTTCTGGCTAAAAAGCTGACGCGGATGGAGTCATTCATCCGCAGTTTTTCTGACTATCTGCCGGGCGGGTATTGAGCTCAACAATCCGTAACCGAGAAATCGAATCTGATGAGTGTGGTTCTTTATAAAAAATACGCCCTACTTACCTGTAGGTGCGGCTCATCGCCGCACCCTTAACATATTCACGGATGGCAAATAAATCGGGACAGGCGTTGGCGCAAAAGGCGGTTTTCCTGCCGCAGTTGCGCGTTTTCCTCGAGCAACGTCAGTGCGACGGCAATTCCTGGCCAGTCAAGCGCCAGTTCATGGCGCAGACGCAGTGCGCGTTGCACCACGGTCAGCGCATGGTCATCAAAGGTCTCATCTTCACGGGGTTCGATTACCCCTAAACCGACAATTTCATTCAGTTCCTCTGCAGAAACACCGGTATGCAGACAAAACTCGGTAATGGTAAAGGTAACGGTCACGTTAGCCATTATGCTTTCCCCCACTCTTTACGCGGATCAAAGGACTTCTGCGCATCCGCCAGCTGTTGCCACAAGGCGGCGCTGTTGTCGTCAGGTTTCGGCGGCATCACGATTTTGATGACCGCGTACAGGTCGCCAGTATGTTTTTTACCGACCAGACCTTTGCCTTTGATACGTAATCGCTGTCCGGCCTGGCTTCCTGCGGGGATGGTCAGCAAAATACTCTCTTTGAGTGTTGGTACAGTTACTTTTGCGCCCAATGCAGCTTCCCATGGCGCAAGCGGAACGACAACTTCCAGATCCTGATTAACAATATCAAACAGCGGATGCGGCGCGATATGAATCACCAGCCACAAATCACCGTTCGGGCCACCGTTTTCACCAGGGGTTCCCTGACCTTTCAGGCGAATGCGCTGCCCATTGCCGACACCGGCCGGGATCTTAACGTTGAGGGTTTTGGGGATTTCTCGCTCGATCATGCCAAACGCATTGTATACCGGCAGGTTGTAACTGATGGTGCGGCTATGCTCAGCAAGGGTTTCTTCAAGGAAAACGGCGACCTCGATTTCAATATCATGTCCGCGACTGGCGTGGCGCTGCCGTGACTGATGTGCGTGCTGGCCAAAAATTGAAGAGAAGATATCGTCGAAATCTTCAGCGCTGTAGCTTTGACCTTCTCCTTGCTGGAACTGACGATTAAACTGCGGGTCGTTGCGATGCTGCCACAGCTGGTCGTATTCGGCGCGTCGCTGTTCATCGCTCAGTACTTCCCAGGCTTCGGCAACTTCTTTAAAACGGGCTTCAGCGTCGGGCTCTTTGCTGACATCGGGATGGTATTTTCGCGCGAGACGACGGTAGGCGGTCTTGATTGTCTTGAGATCGTCTGTCGGCTTCACGCCCATAATGGCGTAATAATCCTTTAATTCCATAGCGTTCTCTCGTGTAAATCAACACATGAAGAAGGCAATCCCTCTCAAAAGGTATCACCGTTAAGTTTAGGGTAATCCTGATAGGCGCGAATGCCAACCATGAAAAAGGGGGGCACAGGTCATAAAAGGGTCACCGGCTAATGTGGTGAGCCTGCTTGTTTATTTACATGTCACACTCACATTTTCCCTTTTCCCCAGACAGTTCGTTGTTGAGCGAAGCATGGCATTTAACCCGGTAATAGAGTGGCTGAAATTAACAAGGGAGAGATACTGAATGATCGCCGTTATTTTTGAAGCAGATGTGCATCCTCAGGCTGGAGAGCGATATCTTCAACTGGCCTCAGAGCTGAAGCCGTTGTTGGCAGAGATCCCAGGATTTATTTCTATCGAACGATTTCAGAGCATTAATACGCCCGGGAAAATGCTGTCACTTTCATGGTGGGAGGATGAGGATGCATTGCTCAGATGGAAATGCAACATCAGGCATCAGGCCGCACAACAGGAGGGTAAGCAGTTGATTTTTTCATACTACAGAATACGTGTTGCCTCTGTTCTGAAGGATTACGCCTCTGAATAAGGTTCTGCCAGCGTATATGACAGTTGACAGTCAATAATGTCTGCCTGTAGCAACAGGAGCCAGAACAGGCTCTGGCTCCTGTTAATGGTGCGTCAGGAATATTAACGGCTTATCAAGGTCTGGAAAAAAGAAAACGAACGGTATCAGCGTAGTTCTGGACAAAAGCGTTAACGTTATCTGATTTTAATCCTTTCGGGTTAATCATATATTTACCCTTGATAAAGATAGCCGGTACACCTTTCAGGTCTACCGCTTTAGCCAACTCCTGTTGCTTCGCCGTTAATGATTTTACGGCAAAGCTATTCCATGCAGCATCATAGTCACTTGCACTGACGCCAGCGCGGATAAATACATTGCGAATATCATCTGCTGTTTTAACAGTTTGTTTTTTCTGCACGGCATCAAACAGTAAAGGTTTTACTTTATCTTCCACGTTTAACAGCATAGCGACAGACCATGCGTGCGTCATCTCCGGCCCCAACGGACCTAAGAAATCAACGTGATACTCAGTAAGTTTGACATCAGTAGGTAATGCTTTTTTCACATTATCAGTGACTTCCAGAACTTCATCGTATTGGTAGCATGAAGGGCAATAAAATGAAAAGAACTTTAGCGCAGCGGGCGCTGTCGCAACTGGCTTTTCAAGTGAAATATATTCCTTGCCATCGGTAAATATTGCTGCCTGAACGCTCACAGTAAAAATCAGGCCCAGAAGAGGAAGTAAGATTTTTTTCATTTCCATATACTCTAAATAACATTTAACAAACAATTTTTTTGATGATGAACATAACGTTCATTGCGGTAAGTTATAATACATTATTTATCCGAAAATGTGCTGGCCCTTACTTTCATTTACGTAGGAATATCCACTGGCGGATTTCTCATCCATTTTTATCATCAGTGGTGAAATATCTTTTGGGACGCTTTTGGAATGACTGATAATAAACCCTGTGATATTTCCAGTCTTGTTTTATTAGCACTATTATTTTGCAACAATGAAATTAATTAACAAGATTAATTATCATTTCTGGGCAGCGCGCTGGGGAGGAATGAGAATTGACCGGCCTCTGCCGACATAACTTTACAGGGTAAAGGTTGCCAAAACCTCGCCAGTGACTAAGATAACTCGCGTCAATCAGTGAGGGTATAATGGCGAAACGTCAACGGATGGGATGGTGGTTCCTCTGCCTGGCATGTGTTGTGGTGATGGTATGCACCGCGCAGCGCATGGCGGGTCTGCACGCGTTGCAGATGAACACCGCGACCACTGCTGTTGTCGCGAGCGCCCAGGCTGATACCGATGAGGCTTCACCCGTTACGCCTTGTGAGCTGAGTGCAAAATCATTGCTGGCTGCACCGCCAGTATTGTTTGAAGGCGCGATTCTGGTGCTATGTTTGCTCCTGTCGCTGTTGACGCCCGTGCGGGCATTTCGCCTCCCTTTTTTCCCTCCGCGCGCTATCTCGCCGCCCACACTTAGGGTTCATCTCCGATTTTGTGTCTTCCGTGAATGACAGCGCAGCCGTTGCTGACTGTTAGAAAATTATTCACGGAGAAAAAATATGAAGACTGTTTCCAGGCAGGCGCTGCTCTGCCTGTTATTGCTATGGCTGCCCGTATCCTGGGCGGCTGATATCGGTTGGCTGCGTTCACCCGATAACAATCACGCCAGTGTGCGGTTACGTGCCGATACAGCTGCAGACGGTGAAACCCGACTGCTGCTCGATGTTAAACTGGAGGATGGCTGGAAAACCTACTGGCGATCGCCGGGTGAGGGCGGTGTAGCACCGTCCATCGTCTGGAAAGATAAAATGCCTGCTGTTGATTGGTACTGGCCGACTCCCGCGCGTTTTGATGTCGCCAATATCACCACCCAGGGATATCACGATAATGTCACCTTTCCGATGGTAGTACGTGGCACAACGCCAGCCACCCTTAACGGTGTATTGACCCTATCAACCTGCAGCAATGTCTGCCTGTTAACGGATTTTCCCTTTTCTGTGACGCCGGGCGTCCAGGACCCGTCTTTTGCTCATGACTATGCGCAAGCGATGGGGCAGATACCGCTGGCCAGCGGGCTAACCGATGCGCTTAGTGCCGGGGCGCGAGCCGGAGAGCTGGTGGTTGAGGCGCGTCGTACGGGGGGCTGGTCTGCGCCAGGCCTGTACCTGGACACCGTTGATGATGCGGATTTTGGTATGCCGCAAATCCGTGTAGAGGGCGAAACACTATGGGCAACGGTTCCGGTTCATGACAGCTGGGGGGAAGGGGCGCCGAATCTTCGTGGTAAGCAACTTACACTGGTTCTGGCTGATAACGGCGTTGCGCAGGAAAGTCGTCTTGCCATTGGCGATGCGCCAGTGGTGCCGAATGCAGCGATCCCACTGTGGCAGGTGGTGCTGATGGCGCTGTCAGGCGGGTTGATCCTTAACTTAATGCCCTGCGTGCTTCCAGTGCTGGGCATGAAGCTGGGCTCGATTTTACTGGTTGAGGAGAAAAGCCGTCTTCAGGTTCGCCGCCAGTTTCTGGCATCGGTGGCTGGCATCCTGGTCTCTTTTATGGCCCTCGCGTTGCTGATGACGGTGCTACGTCTGACCAATCAGGCGCTTGGTTGGGGGATCCAGTTCCAGAGTCCGTGGTTTATCGGCTTTATGATGCTGGTGATGCTGACGTTCAGCGCCAGCCTGTTTGGGCTGTTTGAATTTCGCCTTCCTTCAGCAATGACCACCATACTGGCAACACGCGGCGGTAACGGCTTGTCAGGGCATTTCTGGCAGGGCGCGTTTGCGACGTTGCTTGCCACACCGTGCAGTGCTCCGTTCCTGGGGACGGCAGTGGCGGTGGCGTTGACCGCCTCGCTGCCGACGCTATGGGGGCTGTTCCTCGCGCTCGGGCTGGGGATGAGCTTGCCATGGTTGCTGGTGGCACTGCGTCCGGGTCTGGCGCTGCGTCTGCCGCGTCCGGGGCGTTGGATGAATATCTTGCGGCGTCTTCTCGGCGTAATGATGCTTGGCTCGGCTATCTGGCTGGCAACCTTGCTGCTCCCGCATTTGGGGGTCGCAAGCCAAAGCGCAGCCAAAGAGAGTGTGAACTGGCAACCGCTGAGCGATCAGGCCATCGAAGATGCACTGGCCCAGCATAAGCGCGTATTTGTAGATGTGACGGCTGACTGGTGTATTACCTGTAAAGTCAATAAATTCAATGTGCTACAAAAAGAAGATGTTCAGACTGCACTGCAACAATCCGATGTGGTGGCTCTGCGGGGGGACTGGACGCTGCCCTCTGAAGCGATCACCGAATTCCTGAAAAAACGCGGCCAGGTTGCTGTGCCGTTCAACCAAATTTATGGCCCCGGTATGCCGCAAGGCCAGGCATTGCCAACGTTGTTAACCCGCGATGCGGTGCTGAATACACTGGCCGATGCCAAAGGAGTGAACCCATGAAAATGATGATTGCCCTGCTGCTAACCCTGTTTTCTGCCGTCAGCGTGGCGAAAGAACCTGCGCCATTTGCGCCTGAACAGGAGAAGCAAATTGAAGCGCTGATTCAGGAAGCGCTGTTTAACGATCCCAATAGCCCTCGTATTGGTGCCAGGCAGGCTAAACTAACGTTGATCAATTTCACCGATTACAACTGCCCGTATTGCAAGCAGTTGGATCCGATGCTGGAAAAAATTGTACAGAAATATCCTGATGTGGCGGTGGTGATTAAACCGCTGCCGTTTAAAGGGGAAAGTTCGGTTCTGTCGGCGCGAACCGCGCTGACGACCTGGCGTGAGCATCCGCAGCAGTTTCTGGCGTTACATGAGAAACTGATGCAGAAGAAGGGCTACCACACGGCAGTGAGTATTAAACAGGCACAGGAGAAAGCCGCTGCCAGCCCTGTGACGCTGGATGCACAAAGTGAAGAGACGCTGAGCACTAACCTGCAACTGGCGCGACTGGTGGGTGTGCAGGGAACCCCCGCAACGATTATTGGCGATGAGCTGATCCCGGGTGCAGTACCGTGGGAAACACTGGAAGAGGTGGTCAAAGAAAAACTGGCGGCCGCAAATGGTCAGTAAACTGCGCCGCTGGCTGCGCGAAGGACTGATCTTACTGGTGTTATTCGCCGGGGCGATGTTGTTGATGGATGTCTGGCGAGCACCTAAGCTTCCCGCTGCGTTTGACAGTACGCCTTTGCAGACGCTGGATGGTGAAAACGTTACGCTGGCCGCGCTCAGCAAAGAGGATCCAGTGCTGATCTATTTCTGGGCGAGCTGGTGTGGCGTGTGTCGGTTCACGACACCGGAAATCGCCAGACTGCACTCAGAAGGCGAGAACGTGATAACCATTGCGCTGCGTTCTGGTAATGAGGTGGAGGTGATGCGCTGGCTGGCGCGTAAAGGCGTAGACTTTCCCGTCATCAACGATGCCGACGGGACCATCTCCCGCAGCTGGGATATCAGCGTCACGCCAACGCTGGTGGTGATGTCGCACGGTCGCGTGGTGTCGACAACCAGCGGCTGGACCAGTTACTGGGGCATGAAGCTTCGGTTGTGGTGGGCGAAAATGTTCTGATATTTGTGCCGGGGAAACCCGGCATTTTTTTACGATAAAAAGGTAAGAAAAACATGTTGTTCTGATATTGGATCCTGAAATCATATACTAATAGCTATATATTTTTGATTTTTTCTGTAGTTGCAAATCCACAAAGGTAATGGCATATCTGATGGTGTTTTAAATATCTTATTTCTCGCAGGGATTATAGAATAATGCGCAAGGGTAAAGTTATTGTTATATCAATGATGTTTTTTTGTATCCTTATTTTTATTGCTGCTATTGTCTGGTTTATGATGTATCAGGGGGAACTCACTGAACCTACCAGTGAAGAGAAACATGCCGCCATTCTGCATGCTTCAGGCTTGTTGAAATCAGATGCGCAGGATAAAAAAACAATTAAAAATTTGTATCAACGTTATATTTTAGCGCGTAAGGTTAATCTGGATTCTGGTGAGTGGGTAGCTGATGACGTCCAGACGCAGGGATGTAAAAAACTCGCTCCGGAACATGATCCCGCGAAGATCCATCAGCGTTGTACGATTGCAGATGTATATCTGGTAAAAGATAAAAATAATAAAATTCAACAAATTATACTCCCTGTTTTTGGTAAGGGCGCGAAGTCAATGATGTATGCCTTTCTGGCTCTTGACCCAGACGGACGTACGGTTAAAAACCTGTATTACTATCAGCAGCGGGAAACTCCTTTTTTGGGAGCCAGAGTGGAAGATGAGAGTTGGCGCAAGCAATGGGCGGGTAAAAAAGTGGTTGATAATAACTGGATGCCAGCATTAAGAATAACTCAGGAGAAACCAGAGAATATCGATGAATATACAGTAGATGGTATTTCTGGTGCGACCCTGACATCGAGTGGGGTTGAGAGAAGCATCAACTACTGGACAGGCGAACAGGGTTACGGCCGTTTTTTGCAACGGATTACTCGTAGTCCTGATATAATAGTTCCCTGAACACTTTTGTTTTAAATAACGTTTATTTTCATACTCACTGTCGGCCTCATTTGCGTCAGTGAGTATGGGGAAACTCTATTCCATATCACCGATAAATTCTCCTGTATTGACGGCATCATTAATAAATCCCGAATGTCTCAATTTCGTATTCATCACATTTTCATGAGATAAATTTACATAACTTGTTACCTATTGACATTTTTATGATCCAGGTCATGTACAACGCAAGCTAAAATCAGTAATGATAATAATTATCATTTGTATTTTACGGGATGCGTACCGTGCGTAAGTTCTGTGTTTTCCTGCTGACCACTTTGTGTAGCTTGCTTGTAAGCCTTCATGTATGGGCTGCAACAAACTATGCTCCATTAATTGAGGATATTGAGCAACGTCTTGATAAAACAGCAGAACTTTACTCTCAACAACAAACTGATGAAGCACGGCGAACGGTGCAAATGGCTTACTTTGAGGTATTTGAAAACCTTGAAGGTCCTATCCGAATCAACATTTCCGCCAGCAAAAGTTATGAGATGGAAAGCGCTTTTGGTGAGATCCGTCGCATGATTGGCGAAAAAAAATCGCTCTCTGACGTGCAGTCTAAAATCGACTGGCTCAAAGCCTCGCTGCGTGAAGTTGAACCTGTGTTAGATGGCGGACATCGCCTGGTTGCCGAAGAGCAGCACAATGCGTTTTCCAGGACAGATATCGCCGTACACTGGCAAGAGAGTTTTCGCGTTATCGACGATTTGTTGGCCCAGGCAGTAAATAACTATCAGGCCGGGAATTTAAGCGTAGCCAGCCAGAACGTTCAACAAGCGCACTACCAGGGTTTTAAAAACTCAGAGATGGAAATGTCGGTCAGACAGAATCGATCGGCAAAAGACGCTGCTGCGATTAACCAGCAATTTTCTGCGTTGATTGCGCTCACCGCAGAGTCGGATCGCCTTAATGATGTCTCTTATCAGGTCACTACGCTGTTACAGGATATTGAGGATCTTCTGCCTGGTCTGCCTACGACCCGTGACGAACAGCAGGTTACGGCGGTGCAAAATACGGGGAATACGCCCACGGCACAGGATGATATAGCCCGCGCAGACTGGGCTGCCGTCTCGTTGTGTATCCACCAAAGTATTCAGAAAGCGATTGCCCGTTACCAGGAGGGCGATGCGAAAAATGCCATTCTGGATGTGCAAGACAGTTATTTTGACCGCTTTGAAGCTAGCGGTATGGAAAACAAAATCGGTTCTCGCGATTCGGCGTTTAAAACCTCTCTGGAGGCTTACTTCACGCGTCTGGTTAGTCTGATGAAAGCGGGTCAGCCAGTGGAAAGACTCAACGCCGAAGCCAGCGCACTGGAGCAGGATTTACAAAAAGCGGTGGTGATGTTGGGAGAAGGAGAAGAGACCCAGTGGAGCCTGCTGCTCTACAGCCTGATGATCATTGTCCGTGAAGGACTGGAGGCCCTGCTTATTGTGGCGGCCATCGTGGCTTATATGGTGAAAAACAATCACCAGGATAAACTTCCGTTAATTCGCCAGTCGGTGATTGTCGCATTAATCGCCAGCGTCATTACCGCTGTGATATTCCAACTCCTGTTCACGAATTCCGGCGCCAGCCGAGAACTGCTGGAAGGCGTCACGATGCTGATTGCCGTCGTCATGCTGTTCTTCATGAGCTACTGGTTACTGTCTAAAGTCGAGGCTCGCCACTGGAAAGCATGGCTGGAAGGAAAACTGTCCCACTCACTTTCCCGTGGTTCACTGGTTGGACTGTGGCTTACCAGCTTCCTGGCGGTTTACCGCGAAGGGGCGGAGACCGTGCTGTTTTACTACGCCCTGATCGGGGATGCGAATGATATTTCTGGGCATATGGCGATTGCGGCAGGTTTTGTTATCGGCTGTGTTGTTCTGCTGGTCGCCTGGCTCATTATGCGCTACTCGGTTGTACGCCTGCCTTTGAAGCCGTTCTTTATGTTTACCGGCAGTTTTATGTACCTGATGGCCTTTGTATTTGCGGGCAAAGGGGTTCTGGAACTGGTGGAAGGTAAGCTGTTCCAGCCAACGTTGATTAACGGCTTCCCTGAAATCAGCTGGTTGGGAATTTATCCCTACGTGGAAACGTTATTACCGCAGGCCCTATTGCTACTTGCGGCGCTGGTGGCGCTGTGGGTGATGCGGCGGAAAAGCACTGTTCCTGGGGAAACGATAAAAACTAATCTATAGCTGTTATTTGAGACGAGAGGATATGTCTGATGACCATGAAGAAAACCCTGATTGCCAGTGCAGTGATGGCCGGTATTTTCACTGCTCCGGCAGCGTTTGCCTTTAAGGAGTATCCGGCAGGCGAGCCTGTCACCATGAATGAGATGGAACTGGCCGCTGTGTACCTGCAGCCAATCGATATGGAACCGCGTGGCATGGGGTTACCGGCCGCAAAAGCCGATATTCACCTTGAAGCGGATATTCATGCCGTGGAAGGCAGTAAAAATGGTTTTGGCGCAGGCGAGTGGATCCCTTATCTGACTATCAGTTACACCTTGATTAACAGTGATACGGGTGAAAAACAAGAAGGTACGTTCATGCCGATGGTTGCCAGCGATGGCCCTCATTACGGTGCGAACATCAAAATGATGGGGGTGGGTAACTATAAAGTGACCTATCACATCGAACCGCCGTCAAAAGCAGGTATGCACCGTCATACAGACAGTGAGACCGGCGTTGGTCGCTGGTGGAAACCATTTGATGTGAGTTATGAATTTAAATACGTCGGCCTGAACTAAGCGCTTTTTCCATCAGGCTGCTTGATTTGCCATTTGGACCGGGCAGTGCTCACAATCTTACGTACGAAGTGTACCCACGATTTGTTTTGCACTGCTCATGTCTTAACTGACCGCGAACTTATCCCCCTGATGGGCAGGCTCTAAATTATCGATGTACCTGGATAGTTACATCATTCAATCCGCCGTACAGAGTCGATGTTATGAGTTATTTTTTTGTCACGACGCTACAGGTTTTTTTCTGCATTGCGCTGCTCTCCGGGGTTCTCTGGAGTCGCATCGATCCCCCTTCTTTACGCCCACTCGTCTGGACCTTACTCACAGGCTTAATCCTTGGCGTGCTGGTGGGACTTACCCTCCGTGGCTCTCAGCCAGTGCAATTGTTGCTGGTTGGCACAGAAGTGATGATTACGCTGCTGTTTGTATTGAGCTTCTGGTGGGTATCAAAGCGCATTCGCTACCTGTGGCAGGGGATTTTGGTGTTTGGCGCAGCCCGACATTGGGCTTTGGATCCCAATCTCGGCGGATTAACCAGCACCCATGTGCTAAATACCGATCTGCTGTTGAATCTGACGGCAATGCTATTGGCATTTGCGATCCTCTGCCTTGCGGGAGTACTGAGCGCCATGCTGTTGCGTCGTATTCGTGGACTCTACTGGCCGTTGACGCTGATTCTGATGGTCATGATTTGGCTGCCATTAAGCGGTAATTTGTTGCTGCTGTTAATGAAACTGCAGGTGCTACCGCTGGCGAAATCGCTATTGAGTTTCGTGGCCAAAGTGACCAACAACGCGGCGATGTATAACTGGTTGGGGGCCGCCCTATTACTTGCTCTGGCACTGTGCTGGGTACCGGCGTTGTTACGCGCGATCCGCCAGACGCGTAAAGCCGATGAGCCGATTGCTTATCGACTGGCGCTGGCACATCGTCGAAATACGTTTCGTCTTTGGCTGGTCACGCTAGGTTGTGCGGTGGTGGTGATCGCCGGGCAACTGTGGTGGGAAAAAGTCGCCTCTCAACCGCCGCAGTTGTCAGAAGCCATTCCGGTACAACTTGCCAGTGATGGCATGGTTCATCTGCCAATAGAACAACTCCGTGATGGCAAGTTGCACCGCTTTGTTTGGGTGGCTGATGATGGTAAAGCGGTACGTTTTTTCGTGATTAACCGTTATCCCGACAAGTTGCGTTTGGGGGTCGTGTTTGATGCCTGTCTACTGTGTGGCGATCAGGGTTACGTGATGGAAGGTAATCAAGTTATCTGCGTGGCATGCGGGGTACACATTTTCATTCCTTCGATTGGTAAACCTGGTGGTTGCAATCCGGTGCCGATTGAAAACTGGCGTAATGATGAGAAAGAGCTGGTGATCCCAGGTAAAGAGCTGGCTGCTGGCGTGAATTACTTCTCGACGGTCATGACCATCAAGGTGACCGACCCGGTTGATGGTTCGACGTTGACGAATACCTCTGCTGACTACAAATACAGCTATGGTGGCAAAACCTGGTTTTTCTCGTCCGAGGCCAATTACGATCGCTTCCGTAAAACGCCGGAACAGTTCGTCCCTGCCGAATTGAGGGAGGAGTAACAATGCTGTGGCGAATGTTACGACAATCCTGGGGGCGTAATCTCCGACGCAAGGGGCTGGCTATTATGACCGTCTTTCTTGCATCCAGCCTGATCTCCGCCCTGCTGGCGGTGTCGATTGATATTGGCGATAAAATGTCCAGAGAGTTGAAGTCCTATGGTGCCAATATTTTGATTGAACCTGCCGGACAGGCGGCGCTGCCTGCACTTTTCAGTGAAAACAGTAATCCACTATCAGGACAGGATTTCCTTGATGAAGCGGAACTCCCCAACATTAAGGATATCTTCTGGCGCAACAACATTGTCGGCTTTGCCCCTATGCTTGGCGGTGGTGTCGACGTTAACAGCAAAGAAGTACGTATTCTCGGCACCTTCTTCAGCCAACCGGTAGATATTCCAGATGAAGAAGGGTTTGAGACGGGGCAAAAAACGGTAAGCCCGTTCTGGCAAGTGACTGGCGACTGGCCGCAAGAGCCTGCTGGTGATGCTCCTCAAACACTGGTAGGGCATGCGTTGGCACGACAAACGGGCTGGAAGCCAGGCGATCAACTGGTGATCCGTACCAGTAATACAACGTTGAATGTGACCGTCAGCGGCATCCTCTCCAGCGGCGGGGATGAGGATAACCAACTGGTTATGCCGTTGAGCACGGCGCAAACGTTGCTGGGTCTACCCGGCAAAGTGCAGGCCATTCGTGTCTCGGCGCTGACGGTGCCGGAAAATGAGTTGTCGCGCCGGGCGCGTGAAAATCTTGATGCACTGAATGCTGAAGAGTATGACCTTTGGTACTGCACAGCCTATGTCTCGTCCATTGCTCATCAACTGGAGGAGGCTATTTCCGGTGCAGAAGTTCGCCCTGTATGGCAGGTTGCCGCATCTGAGGGGGTTGTAATCGATAAAATTCAGTTGCTGATGGCAGTCGTGACCGTCGCAGCACTGGCAGCTTCGGCTATGGGAATCGCGTCACTGATGACCAGCACCATTATGGAGCGCGCTAAAGAGATCGGCCTGATGAAGGCGCTTGGCGCGCATCAGTGGCAAATCATGCTGTTGTTCTATCTTGAAGCCGCGTCCAGTGGACTGGCCGGAGGGGCATTGGGATGTGTTGCTGGATGGGGAATGGCGAAAGCGATTGGCCTGATGCTATTTGATGCGCCATTGAATTTTGCCTGGATTGTGGTGCCATGTGTATTGGTTATTGCGGTCCTTATTGCCCTGATTGGCACCTGGTTCCCGGCCCGCCGTATTGCCCGCCTGTATCCTGTGGAGGTGCTGTATGGCCGCTAAACGTACCATGCTCTGGCTACTGGTATGGCGGGCGCTGCGTCTGCGTTTTCAGCGAGTTAGCGTAGTATTTGCCGCATTGATGGTCGGGGCGACCATTGTGACCGCACTATCTGCGGTGTGGTTCGACATCAATACCAAAATGAGTGAAGAATTGCGAACCTTTGGCGCAAATTTCTACATCGGGCCTGGCCATGGCTCCAGCATGCCGCAGCAAGCGTTGCAGACTATTTTAGATCAGGCACCGCAAGGCCTGGTTCACGGAGCCAGTCCTTGGCTTTACGGTATGGCGCGTACCGAGCTGGAGAAGGTGGTGATTGTCGGCGTGTGGTTTGAATCCTTGCAAAAGCTGGTGCCGTACTGGCAGGTTCAGGGGAGTTGGATTGGTGTCAGCTTTGACGATCGCAATGCGATGATTGGCGTCAAATTGGCGGAGCGTCTTAACGTCCAGCCTGGCGATAACATCACCCTGGTGGATCACAATCAGCGCAAAAACTTACAGATAAAAGGCATTGTTGAAGCCGGTGATGCGACAGATAACATGCTAATTGTGAGTCTTGATGTGGCGCAGGCGTGGTTGCATCAGCCCGGTAAAATTAGCCATGGGCTGCTGAGTGTCAGTAACGATGTCGGTCAGGTGGAAAACTATGCCAGCCGATTGCAGGCTCAATACCCGGATCTGGAGATCCGTCCAATACGGAAAGTCTCCGCTTCAGAAGGACAGGTACTGGATAAAATAAAAGGGTTAATGGGGCTGGTATCGGTTGTGATCCTTGCGCTGTCCTCTTTGTGCGTGAATACCACGTTGATGGCCATTGTGGGTGAGCGGGCCAGGGAATTTGCGCTGCAAAAAGCGTTGGGAGCCAGCAACGGTGATATTGTCCGGCAAATTCTCCTCGAAACCTGCATTATCGCGCTGGCTGCAGTGGTTTGTGGGTGGATCTTAGGGTACATGTTGGCCCAACTACTGGGGCTGACCGTATTCAATGCCGCAATATCGCTACGCTGGCCAGTGCTGCCCGTCACCCTGACATTATCTTTACTGGTCGCCATTCTGGCGGCGATTGTTCCGGTCCGTCGCGCGGTTAGCGTCGAACCCGCAAAAGTGTTGAAAGGAGAGTAACGCCATGTCCGTTGTGCAGACCCCGTCAATGGCGATTGAAACCCGCCATTTATATAAACGGTTCGGCGATGTTACCGCCTTAGATGACATCAACCTGCAAATAGTGCAGGGGGAGTTTGTCGCGATTATGGGCGCTTCTGGTTCGGGTAAAACGACGCTGATGAATATTCTGACCTGCCTGGACACCGCGACAGAAGGTCAGGTGTTTTTAGATGGGATTGATGCTGCCGCACTGGATGAAGAGGGGCGTCGCCGTTTTCGCGCTGAGAAAATAGGGTTGGTATTCCAGCAGTTTCATTTGATCCCGTTTTTAACCGCGCTGGAGAATATCATGCTGGCGCAACACTACCATAGCGTGGTAGATGAAGCGGCGGCCAGAAAGGTTCTGGAACAAGTCGGTCTTGGGCATCGAGTAACGCACCTGCCGAGTCAACTTTCTGGGGGGGAGCAGCAGCGGGTGTGCATTGCCCGGGCGCTGGTCAATGAGCCGCCGGTGATTTTTGCCGATGAACCTACGGGTAACCTCGATGAAGAGAATGAACAGCGGGTGTTGGATCTACTCACTGACCTGCATCGGCAGGGGCGCACGATTGTGATGGTGACGCATAATCCGGCGCTGGGGTTATTTGCCGATCGTATTATCCGTTTGCAACATGGCAAATATCAGGGTGAGGAGGCTAATCAACATGCGCTGGATTAACGTATTAACTTTCGCCATTTTGGTTCTGATTAGTGGATGTAAAGAAGAAAAGTTGGTGGTTGGGCAGCAAGCCCCGGCGCTGGCAACATTCGACCTGCAGGGGGGAGAAGCTGGGCTTGAACGCTGGCGTGGAAAGGCTGTTTATCTAAACTTTTGGTCGGCGGGATGCGGTGGCTGTCTTGCCGAAATGGACGCGCTGGAAGCGTTAAGTAAAAAGTGGGGCGATAACGTTGTGGTCGTGGCTGTGAATACCGATCCGGCGACGGTTAACATAGATGACTTACTGGTGAAACATCAGGTTTCTTATCCGGTACTCCGCGATCAGCTTAAGATTTCCCAGGAGCGCTATCAGGTCATCGGCACGCCAACCTCGGTGTTAATTGACAGGGACGGTCGCGTGCTGGAATTACACCAGGGGATGCGGAAACCGCCTGAGTTAGATGCAACGTTTGCGCGACTGGCCGCCCGATGAACGCGATACAAAGAGAAACGCTATATGGCATTCAGGTGGAATAAAGAAAGTCTGGCCGTCCTGCGTGAAAACGCAGGCGTTCTCACGACGGAGCAGATTGCGGGGATGCTTCGCACTAATATTACGGTTGTGCGCAATATGGCGTATCGACTGAAACTCAGCCTGCGGGTATCCGCCTACAATCAAAAACGTATTGAGCAGGTACAAACTCTCTATACGTCTTCTGAACCACTAAATCTGAAAGAGATTGCTGCAAAAACTGGACTGACATTCAGTACGGTGCAATACATTGTGTATGTGAAATTAAAAAGTAAACCCTATACCAAACGGGAATACGTTTCCTTTGAAACTGATGATGCGGTTCATTATCGGATACAACGAGAGTTCATTGATACTGAGCGTTCCCTTTTACACAACATCCCAGATAACACGCGCTTTCATCAATTGTATCTGATAGACGGAACCTTATATTGTGCACGTAATATCCGCAGCGAAGTGATTATCTGCGAATAATTGGATGGCATATTTCGTCACCCGACGAAGCAAGTATTCATAGTCGCGTTTAACCTGGCTTATCTTTTTTTGTGGGAAAATAAAGAATGGCCAATGTATACGCATTTGAATCCTCCCTGGTGATGATGATTACCGTCACGTTTGTCCTCGCCGGGATGGTGAAAGGTGTCACCGGTATGGGGCTGCCCACCGTGGCGATGGGGATCCTCGGATCGCTTATTTCACCGGTTGCGGCGGCGGCCATGCTGCTGTTGCCTTCGCTGATCAGTAATCTGTTTCAGTTTGGCGGTGGCGGAAATACGCGTCAATTGCTCAAACGGCTGTGGCCTATGCTGCTGGCGGTGGTGATTGCCACTTTGCTTGCCAGTGTCTGGATCACCGGGGGCGACACAACCCGGACCCAGTTTGCGCTTGGCATGGCACTGGTTGCCTATGCCCTCTGGACGCTGGCGGGAAAGAAAATTGCGGTGGCCCCGCAGCGTGAAAAACCCTTTTCCCTTGTCATTGGATTCGTGACCGGTTTATTGACGGGGGGAACGGGGGTATTTGTGATGCCCGCCGTGCCATGGATCCAGTCTTTGGGCTTTGAAAAGGATGAACTGGTGCAGGCGCTTGGCATTTCGTTTACGTTTTCGACGCTGGCGTTAGCACTGGGTTTGTGGTGGCACGATGCGTTACCTGTTCAGTCCCTGAGTTTATCGACATTTGCCATTCTTCCTGCGCTACTGGGACAGTGGATAGGGACTCGTGTGCGGCGAGTGATTTCTCCTGTGGTGTTTAAACGCTGTTTTCTGTTCTGTCTGGTGGGGTTGGGCGTGGAGATGATGCTGCGCGCCGCGTAAGTCTCACTGTGACTTTACGCCAGTTTCATGCCATCGTTAATTCAGAGAGCAACGCCAAAGGAGACGCTATGGCATCGGTGATACTGCACGAAGAAGAGGGTGAACTGGAGTCGCGAATGGCGCTTACTGCGGCAGTGATGGCGGATAAATCGCGTTCGCGTATGCTGTGTGCTTTGATGGATGGGCGCGCCTGGACCGCAACCGAACTTAGCGCCGTGGCGGACGTGTCAGCCTCGACGGCCAGCGCGCATCTGGCGCGTTTGTGTGAACAACGCTTTGTTGTGGCGCTTGCGCAGGGCAGGCATCGTTATTTTCGCCTGGCAGGTTCCGATATCGCCGAACTGCTGGAGCGCCTGATGGGCGTGGCGTGGAGCACATCCGTACCACGAAAAATTACTACGCCGCTAAGCTTGCGGCATGCCAGAACCTGCTACGATCATCTGGCTGGAGAAGTGGCGGTAAGGCTGTTCGATACGCTGGTTTCCCGCCAGTGGTTAACGTCGGATGGCGAAACGCTGACGTCACTTGGACGGGAAAAGCTGGCGCAGATGGGGATTGTCCTCACTGCTGGCTCATCCCGGCGGAAATTAACCTGTGGCTGTCTGGACTGGAGTGAGCGACGTTATCATCCCGGCGGCGTGCTCGGCGCCACGCTGCTGAGCTGGTTTAGCGAACAGAAGTGGCTTAAAACGCAGACAGGCAGCCGCCACGTTACCTTTACCCCACTTGGTGTGCGCAAACTTCAAACGGAGTTTGGCATCCAAACGACACGGTAGATTCCCCATTTTTGCGAAAGCGTTCCCGGAAAAATGTCATATATCTGTCACACTCTGTGGTGATTGATAACAACAAGAGGTCGTAGGGATGAAAAAATCGTTAATCGCCACCGCCGTGGCGGGGGCTGTATTGCTGTCAACGGCTGCACAGGCACAGACGGCACCGGAAGGTTATCAGCTTCAGCAAGTATTGATGATGAGTCGACATAACTTACGTGCACCTTTAGCCAATAATGGCAGCGTTCTCGAGCAGTCCACCCCCAAACAGTGGCCGGAGTGGGATGTCCCGGGCGGACAACTCACCACTAAAGGCGGCGTGCTGGAAATCTATATGGGTCATTACATGCGCGAATGGCTGGCAGAACAGGGCATGGTGAAATCCGGTGAATGTCCGGCACCGGGCACGGTTTACACCTATGCTAACAGTCTGCAGCGGACAGTAGCGACGGCGCAGTTTTTTGTCACGGGGGCTTTCCCGGGTTGTGACGTTGTGGTCCACCATCAGGAAAAAATGGGTACCATGGATCCCACTTTTAACCCGGTGATAACCGATGATTCCGCCGCATTCAGTCAGCAGGCCGTTCAGGCGATGGAGAAAGAGCGCGGCCACATGCAGCTCGACGACAGTTACCAACTGCTTGAGCAAATCACAAACTACCAAGACTCGCCGTCCTGCAAAGAAAAGCAGCAGTGTTCCCTGACCGATGCGAAAGACACATTCAGTGCGAAGTATCAGCAAGAGCCTGGTGTTTCCGGGCCTTTGAAGGTGGGGAATTCGCTGGTTGATGCCTTCACCTTGCAATATTACGAGGGCTTCCCGATGGACAAGGTTGCCTGGGGGGAGATCAAATCTGATCAACAGTGGAAGGTGCTGTCGAAGCTGAAAAATGGTTATCAGGACAGCCTGTTCACCTCTGCAGAAGTGGCGCAAAACGTCGCCAAACCGTTGGTCAAATATATCGACAATGCGTTGGTGACTGAACGGGCGAAAGCGCCGAAAATTACGGTGCTGGTGGGACATGACTCGAACATTGCCTCATTGCTTACGGCACTGGATTTTAAACCGTACCAGCTCCATGACCAGAACGAACGCACGCCGATTGGCGGTAAAATTGTCTTCCAGCGCTGGCATGACAGCAACACAAACCGCGATCTGATGAAAATTGAGTATGTGTATCAGAGTGCGCAGCAGTTGAGAAATGCGGAGGTTCTGACGCTCAAATCCCCGGCCCAACGTGTGACGTTGGAACTGAAAGGCTGTCCGATTGATGCTAATGGCTTTTGCCCTGTTGACAAGTTCGACAGCGTGTTGAATGAGGCGGCGAAGTAAAAGAAAAATCCCCCGCGAGCGCGGGGGAGTCAGAGCGCTAGACGTTTTTGCGTTCGATAGTCTGTTCACCCCAAAAGAGCGAATCTTTGTCTGTTTTCTCAAAGGCTTTGATGAGTACCTCGTCGCTACCTTCTTCCCAAATTTTTTCCGCCAGTTTCTCGTCATAATTCGCGACTTCAAAAATGGCTTCGGCTATTTCTGGCGATGTGTTGCGCAGACTTGCCCATTCGCCGACGCGATGGGCTTTCGCTTCTTGAGTTGGCATTCGAATCCTCCTGTTGAAGATTAGCCGTTGAGTTTTACTGCCAGACCTGCGACATACTCACCCTGATAGCGGGCGATAGATAACTCTTCCTGACTTGGTTGTCGGGAGCCGTCACCCCCGGCAATGGTGGTTGCGCCGTACGGCGTACCGCCACGAACTTGTGAGACATCAAACAGTTCTTGCGCCGCATATCCAATGGGAACAATCACCATCCCGTGGTGGGCTAGTGTTGTCCAGGTTGATGTAATGGTTTGTTCCTGACCGCCGCCAGTGCCTGTTGAGCTGAATACGCTGGCGAGTTTGCCGTAAAGGCCGCCAGATGCCCACAGTCCGCCGGTCTGATCCAGGAAGGTACGCATCTGACCTGACATGTTGCCAAAGCGCGTGGGGGTACCAAAAATAATGGCGTCGTAATCAGCCAGTTCCTGCGGGGTTGCGACTGGTGCGTTTTGTGTTTTACCGCCTGCTTTCAGGAAGATTTCAGGCTGCATTGTCTCTGGCACACGCTTAATAATGACTTCCGCGCCATCTACCTTATTTGCGCCTTCTGCGACTGCATGGGCCATGGTTTCAATGTGTCCGTACATGGAATAATAAAGCACCAGAACTTTTGCCATTTTACACTACTCCTCGAGTTAACCGTGTCCGTAGCGATTCGCTACCTCCCTTTAAAGATATGACGTACGGCCAGGAGTGCAAATTTCACAATCACTTCTTTGATTTATAACAATTTTTATAACAACTGTTTTTGTTGCAAAATGATACATTTTTAACCTGGCGGAATTTGGTAACCATAAGAAAGACTTATTGATTTCATACTGCGATTATTAACATCTTGCGGCCATTCCTGTTGCAGAATATTACAGTTCGCCGGTTATCCGGTTACTCTTCACTATGCTTAATCCCACGCAGTAAAAATCAGGGCACGGCCCATGCGCTGCGTGAGGTATCACTCCTCAGTACCTATGCAATATGATGGCTAATCAATGACGGAGGTCAGTAATGGCAAACCATCGGGGCGGTTCCGGCAACTTTGCGGAAGACCGTGAAAGAGCATCAGAAGCAGGTCGAAAAGGTGGCCAGCACAGCGGGGGCAACTTCAAGAATGACCCGCAACGCGCTTCAGAAGCAGGCAAAAAAGGGGGCAAGAATAGTCACGGCAATAACAAATCGTAATTGTCGGGCTGTCTGTTAGAGATATCGTGACGGCTGAGTGTTCAGAGACAGACGTTACGTCGCCACCGCCGCCGGGTCGTTCCGGCGGTTTTTTTTGTCTGCAAGGTTGAACTGTAACAAAACGCAACGCAGACTAATGACATTCAGCTAATCGGGTGTCTCATGTCATTACTTTCTCGTTATTCCTTCTCTGTTAAACCTCAGGAGGCGATCCTCATTGTGATCACCATGTTCTGGGGTGGCACGTTTCTGGCGGTGCAATATGCCGTTACCCTGAGCGGACCTTTTTTCTTTGTTGGCGTGCGTTTTGCCACTGCTGCGCTGGCGGTCGCGCTTTTGTCGTTACGCACATTGCATAAGTTAACGTGGCTGGAATTCAAAGCAGGCGTGGCAATCGGTATCGCCATTGCGCTGGGCTATAGTCTGCAAACCTGGGGACTACAATTTATTCCCAGCAGTAAATCGGCGTTTATCACCGCGATGTACGTGCCGCTGGTACCGCTGTTGCAGTGGTTGTGTCTGGGACGAATGCCTGGGGTGATGCCGTGCGTCGGTATTGTGTTGGCCTTTATCGGACTGATATTTCTTGCCGGGCCGGATGGCAATTTACTGGCGCTCGGCGAAGGGGAGTGGATCACGCTGGTGGGTGCGGTGGCGATAGCGGCAGAAATTATCCTGATCAGCGCATGGGCTGGAAAAGTGGATGTGCGGCGGGTCACGGTGGTGCAACTGGCAACCGCTTCGGTGGTGGCGTTTATTGCGATGGGGCCCGCAGGTGAGTCGGTTCCTCCCATGTCGACAGGCTTGCTGGTCGTGGCATTAGGATTGGGCATTTTTAGCGCGATTATCCAGGTTACCATGAACTGGGCGCAGCGCAGCGTTTCGCCGACACGCGCAACGGTAATCTATACCGGTGAGCCTGTATGGGCGGGGATTTTTGGACGACTTGCAGGAGAACGCCTGCCGCTGCTTGCTCTGTTGGGGGCGGCATTCATTATCATTGGCGTACTGGTCAGCGAACTGAAGTTCAAAAAGAAGAAAGCCGTCCAGCAGGAGGCTCCGCCCGAGTCGCTTTAATTTAACGTTTCAGTGTGCGATTTGTTATGCTGGCGCGCTCAGAACAAGGAGAGGGTGCATGGCTCAAGGCGCAGAGAAAAAAACAGGTAAACGCTCGCAGGCCGTGAGTGCAAAACGCCAGGCTATCTTAACCGCGGCATTAAATGTCTTTTCCCAGTATGGGATTCATGGCACGCGTCTGGAGCAGATTGCGGAACTGGCGGGAGTGTCTAAAACGAATCTGCTTTATTACTACCCTTCTAAAGAGGTGCTCTATATTGCCGTATTACGCCAGATCCTCGCTGTCTGGCTGGCGCCGTTGAAGGCCTTTCGCGAGGACTTTGCACCGCTGGTGGCGATTAAAGAGTACATCCGACTCAAACTGGAAGTGTCCCGCGATTATCCTCAGGCATCGCGACTGTTTTGTATGGAAATGCTGGCAGGCGCGCCGTTGTTGATGACGGAGTTAACGGGCGATCTCAAAACGCTGATTGATGAGAAATCCGCGCTGATTGCCGGGTGGGTCAGTAGTGGAAAACTGGCACCGGTTGACCCACATCATCTGATTTTTATGATTTGGGCTTCAACGCAACACTACGCCGATTTTGCCCCACAGGTGGAGGCGGTGACGGGCGCAACGCTGCGTGATGAAGCCTTTTTTAACCAAACCGTTGAGAGCGTACAGCGGATGATTATTGAAGGGATCCGCGTGCGTTAACCTGCCGGCGGTAACGGGCAGCTTAAATCACCCTCTTCGCACTGTAAGAGCGAGGCGAGAAATGCTTCTCGCTCGTTGGTTTTGTCCGTTAAACACTGGCTGGTGATCATCGATTGTATGCTGCCGCCTTCCGTGCCTGAACTGATCAATGCGCAGTCTGCATCGCGCAGGGTAATCCATGCGACTTGTGCTTTTTTCAGTAAATCACGTTGGGTGGGGGCGGCGCGCTTCAGTGCATTCTGATAAGTATCATTTAGCTTTGCGTCGGCCGTCTTATACTGCTCCGCGGCGCAGGTATTCATTTCAATCTGGTTGTTTGCGTTGGCGCAGTCATCCGCCAGTGCGTGACTGCTTAGCAGCAGTGCTGCACAGGTCAGTACAATTCGTTTCATGCTTCCCTCTGGCTTCATAAAAAAGGCTCCGTTGCCGGAGCCCTAATTAACCACAACCTTAACCGATTGTCATCAGGCTGGCGTTCCCTCCGGCAGCGGCGGTATTGACGCTCAGGGAACGTTCAATGTACAGCCTCTCCAGCAGAATATTGCTTTCGCCACGGGCAAAGCCCTGGACCGAGACAATCGCCCCTTCGCGGGCTGCCACAGATTCGCACAATGCGCGCAGCTGATCGGAATCGCCGTGGAAAATAACGGCATCAAACGGCTGTGAGGTGATGTTGTCCGCTTTGGCAAACTGAATACGCCCGGAAACCGCAGTTGGCAGACGTTTTGCCAGGTCGCGATGGAATGCATCATCAGGCCACAGGATTAAGCTACCTACGGAAGCCACCGCGGCAACCTGTACCAGTGCATCCTGCTCATCATCGGCGATACACAGCACGCGTTCGCGCGGCAACAGCGTCCAGGTATTGCGCTCGCCGGTTGGTCCTGGCAGCAGACGCTGGGTACCGGCCTGTGCCAGTTCGCCAAACTGCTGGCAGAGCGCATGCAGCGACGGGCGATCGATTGCCCATGCGGTGAGCGCTTCCAGCGGTTGAATCAGCGCTGATTTAAGCTGTGCATCGACAGGGTAGTCTGCATCCTGACGCGCAAGCGTAATGCCTAACGCATTTTCCGGACGGTTAGCCAGCAGGCGGTACAGATACAGCGGTCCACCCGCTTTTGGCCCGGTGCCTGACAAGCCTTCGCCACCGAATGGCTGCACGCCGACCACGGCACCGACCATATTGCGGTTAACGTACAGGTTACCTACATGTGCCGCTCCCGTGACCTGGGCGATGGTTTCATCGATACGGGTGTGCACGCCCAACGTCAGGCCGTAGCCGGAGGCATTAATTTGCTCAATCAGACTGCCCAGATTGTTCCGGGTGTAACGCACGACGTGCAACACCGGGCCGAATACCTCTTTTTGTAGCTCATCAAAGCTTTCCAGCTCAATCAACGTTGGTGCAATAAAGGTCCCGGTTTGCCATTCACGCGCATCGTCGCTGTTTTCACGCACGGCCTGGAATACCGGACGTCCTTTGGCACGCATGGCCTGAATATGACGTTCAATATTGGCTTTGGCTTCTTCATCAATAACTGGACCGATATCGGTGGTCAGGCGGCCAGGGTTGCCCATGCGGCATTCCGCCATGGCGCCGCGCAGCATTTTCAGCGTATGGTCGGCAATATCATCCTGCAGGCACAGGACGCGCAGTGCCGAGCAACGCTGTCCGGCGCTGTCAAACGCAGAGGCCAACACGTCGACCACGACCTGTTCCGTCAACGCGGAGGAGTCGACAATCATTGCGTTCATCCCACCGGTTTCGGCGATAAGCGGGATTGGACGCCCTTGAGCATCAAGGCGGGTCGCGATATTGCGTTGTAACAGCGTGGCGACTTCAGTGGAGCCGGTAAACATCACGCCGCGAACGCGTTCATCGGAAGTGAGCTGCGCCCCGACGGTTTCACCCTGACCGGGCAGCAGTTGCACCACGCCCGCCGGTACACCGGCTTCGAGTAAAATCGCGATGCCCTGGGCGGCAATCAGCGGGGTTTGCTCCGCAGGTTTTGCCAGCACGCTATTACCTGCTGCCAGTGCAGCCGCAATTTGTCCACTGAAAATGGCCAGTGGGAAGTTCCACGGGCTGATACAGACCACCGGGCCGAGCGGACGATGCGTTTCGTTGTCGAAATCGTCACGAACCTGGCCGGCATAGTAGTGCAGGAAGTCGACAGCTTCGCGAACTTCCGCAATGGCGTTGCTGAAGGTTTTACCCGCTTCGCGCACCAGGATGCCTATCAACTGCTGCATCTGACCTTCCATCAGCACGGCGGCACGATGCAAAATAGCGGCGCGCTCTTGTGGCGGTGTAGCAAACCAGATAGGGGCATTATTAACGGCGTTCTGTAGCGCCTGCTCCACTTCAGCGTGAGTCGCTTCTCGCACGTAGCCCACAATGTCTTTCGGCTCAGCCGGGTTGACGACTGGCGTCATTTCACCGTCAGCGACCGGTTGTTCGAGCATTGGTTTGGCGTGCCATTTTTGCAGCGCACTGTTGAGCAGGGCAGAGGACAGCGAGGCCAGGCGGTGTTCATTTGCTAAATCCAGCCCTGCGGAGTTTTCGCGGCCTTTGCCATACAGGTTTCGCGGCAGGGCAATCTTCGGATGTGGCAGCCCGGCCTGACCTTCCTGCTGCGCCAGTTTTTCAACGGCTTCGACCGGGCAGGCAACCAGTTCATCCAGTGGTAGGGTAGTGTCCGCAATACGGTTGACGAACGAGGTGTTGGCGCCGTTTTCCAGCAGGCGACGAACCAGGTAAGCCAGCAGCGTTTCGTGCGTGCCGACCGGCGCATAAATACGGCATGGGCGGTTCAGTTTGCCATCGGCAACTTTGCCGGTGACCTGCTCATACAGCGGTTCGCCCATGCCGTGCAGGCACTGGAACTCATACTGACCTGGATAGTAGTTTTGACCCGCTAACTGATAAATGGCCGCCAGCGTATGGGCGTTGTGGGTGGCAAACTGCGGGTAGATCAGATTCGGTACCGCGAGCAGTTTTTTCGCACAGGCCAGATAGGAAACGTCGGTGTACACCTTGCGGGTATAGACCGGATAGCCTTCCAGACCGTCCATCTGCGCTCGTTTGATTTCACTATCCCAGTACGCACCTTTAACCAGACGGATCATCAGGCGACGGCGACTGCGGGTGGCCAGGTCGATCAGGTAGTCGATGACGTACGGGCAGCGCTTCTGGTAGGCCTGGATAACAAAGCCGATCCCGTTCCAGCCTGCCAGTTCGGGCTCAAAGCACAGTTTTTCCAGCAGATCGAGGGAGATCTCCAGTCGGTCGGCTTCTTCGGCGTCAATATTAATGCCGATGTCATACTGACGCGCCAGCAGGGTCAGCGACTTCAGACGTGGGTAAAGCTCATCCATCACGCGGTCATACTGCGCACGGCTGTATCGCGGGTGCAGTGCAGACAGTTTGATGGAGATCCCTGGGCCTTCATAAATACCGCGCCCGTTTGAGGCTTTACCAATGGCATGGATCGCCTGCTGGTAGGAGACCATATAGGCCTGGGCATCGGCGGCGGTCAGCGCGGCTTCACCCAGCATGTCATAAGAGTAGCGGAAACCTTTTTCTTCCAGTTTACGCGCGTTAGCCAGCGCTTCGGCGATAGTCTCTCCGGTGACGAACTGCTCGCCCATCAAGCGCATTGCCATGTCGACGCCTTTACGCACCAGCGGTTCACCGCTCTTGCCGATGATGCGGTTCAGCGAGCGTGAGAGGCTGGCTTCGTTATGGGTGGAGACCAGACGACCAGTAAACAACAATCCCCACGTTGCAGCGTTAACGAACAGAGACGGGCTGCGTCCGATGTGTGATTGCCAGTTGCCATTGCTGATTTTGTCGCGGATCAGCGCATCGCGGGTGGCTTTGTCGGGAATACGCAGTAGTGCTTCCGCCAGACACATCAGCGCGACGCCTTCCTGTGAGGAAAGGGAGAATTCCTGCAATAGTCCCTGGACCATGCCGGCACGTCCGCTGGCCGTCTTCTGGTTGCGCAGTTTATTTGCCAACTGATAGGCCAGTTTATGGGCCTGCTCGGCGATAGGTTGCGGCAGACGAGCCTGTTCCATCAACATTGGCACCGCGTCGGTTTCAGCGCGGCGATATGCCGCGGTAATGGCCGCACGGGAAACAGACTGCGGCAGGATCTGCTCGGCAAATTCAAGGAAAGGCTGGTGCGCTTCATTTTGTTGCGCAGTGGATTCCTCGCTCTCATTTGCCGCACCCGCCAGCAGGGCAGGCAGCTCCGGGAGCGCATCGTCATTTTCCAGTCTTTCGAGATAATTAAAGATGGCTTGCTTGATCAGCCAATGTGGCGTGCGATCGATTCGTGATGCTGCTGTTTTAATACGCTCGCGTGTGGCGTCATCCAGCTTAACCCCCATCGTGGTGGTTCCCATGCCGTTTACTCCTGTTGTACTGAAATACGGATCTGATAGTTACCGAGAAATATCCACTATGTTGCAACTTTGTGCAACCATGTTAAATGTGACCTGGTTTGCAAGCTTGGAAATGAATGAAATGTTAATAAATATGATGTTTATAACGAGGGCTGTAAAAACGCAGAATCTTTTTCTCTGCGGTAGTTAACACTTTTTAAAGGTGCAACCAGAAAAAATGTGAGAGAGTGCAACCTACAGAAAAATGCTATCTACTCTGGATCAAAATTGATGTAAATGGTGTGTTAAATCGATTGTGAATGGCCATGGCTTCCGGCAGGATACGGTCGCCCTGGTCAATACAGATATCTTTGCCACGTTCCGGCAGGGTAATAAAACGGCAAGCCACGGCATTGCCGATACATAATTTTGGAGAGTTTTGATGGCTATTAGCACACCGATGTTAGTCACATTCTGTGTCTATATTTTTGGCATGATATTGATAGGGTTTATTGCATGGCGTTCAACCAAAAACTTTGACGATTACATTCTGGGGGGACGCAGTCTGGGTCCGTTCGTAACGGCGTTATCTGCCGGGGCATCTGACATGAGCGGCTGGCTGCTGATGGGGCTGCCAGGCGCAATTTTCCTGTCGGGGATTTCAGAAAGCTGGATCGCCATCGGCCTTATTTTGGGCGCCTGGATCAACTGGAAGCTGGTGGCCGGACGTTTACGCGTACACACCGAATACAATAACAATGCGCTGACGTTACCGGATTACTTTACCGGTCGCTTTGAAGATAAAAGCCGTATCCTGCGGATTATCTCTGCACTGGTTATTCTGCTGTTTTTCACCATCTATTGTGCTTCAGGGATTGTGGCGGGGGCGCGTCTGTTTGAAAGCACCTTTGGTATGAGCTACGAAACCGCGCTGTGGGCGGGAGCGGCCGCGACGATCATTTATACCTTTATTGGTGGCTTCCTGGCTGTTAGCTGGACCGATACCGTCCAGGCCAGCCTGATGATCTTCGCCCTGATCCTGACACCGGTGATGGTGATTATTGGTGTCGGCGGATTTGAAGACTCGCTGGAAGTGATTAAGCAAAAGAGCATTGAAAACGTCGATATGTTCAAAGGGCTGAATTTTGTTGCCATCATTTCCCTGATGGGATGGGGACTGGGTTATTTCGGTCAGCCGCATATCTTGGCGCGCTTTATGGCTGCCGATTCCCACCATAGTATTGTCCACGCACGTCGCATCAGTATGACCTGGATGATTCTGTGTCTGGCTGGTGCTGTTGCCGTTGGTTTCTTCGGCATTGCTTACTTCAGTAACAACCCGTCGTTGGCGGGTGCCGTGAACCAGAACGCCGAGCGTGTGTTTATTGAACTGGCGCAGATCCTGTTCAATCCATGGATTGCCGGTATTCTGTTGTCTGCGATCCTTGCAGCGGTGATGTCGACGCTGAGCTGCCAATTGCTGGTATGTTCGAGTGCAATCACCGAAGATTTGTACAAAGCGTTCCTGCGTAAAAATGCCAGCCAGAAAGAGCTGGTATGGATTGGGCGTATCATGGTGCTGGTCGTGGCGCTGGTGTCTATCGCGCTGGCGGCAAACCCAGAGAACCGTGTGCTCGGCCTGGTGAGCTACGCCTGGGCTGGCTTTGGTGCTGCCTTTGGTCCGGTTGTTCTGCTCTCCGTAATGTGGTCGCGTATGACCCGTAACGGCGCGCTGGCAGGGATGGTCATTGGTGCAGTGACGGTTATCGTCTGGAAGCAGTTTGCCTGGCTGGGTCTGTATGAAATCATCCCGGGCTTCGTGTTCGGCAGTATCGGGATTGTGGTCTTCAGTCTGTGGGGTAAAGCGCCGTCAGCAGCAATGCAGAAACGTTTTGCCGAGGCTGACGCGCATTATCATTCAGCACCGCCGTCGCGTTTGCAGGCAGAATAATTTATCTCCTGTCCCTCAAGCCCGCCGTGCGCGGGCTTTTTTATTGCCCCGGTCGTAAACCTTTTTAACCGTTACCTTCCTAACCTTTTACATTCAGTCATCATTCTCAAAACATTCTGCTTGAGTTTTTCTTTGCTGTAATGATAATCACTATCACTGTAATTTACTTTTCTTTGCATCAGTTGACTGAGAATAACGTTAAAGGGTACTTCGCATGTTTGTTCCATTTCTAATTATGTTGCGCGAAGGGTTAGAGGCCGCGCTGATTGTCAGCCTGATTGCCAGCTACCTGAAACGGACTCAGCGTGGTCGATGGATTGGGGTGATGTGGATTGGTGTTCTGCTGGCAGCGGCGTTGTGCCTGGCGTTAGGCATTTTCATCAACGAAACCACCGGTGAATTTCCGCAAAAAGAACAGGAACTGTTTGAAGGCATCGTGGCGCTCATTGCCGTGGTGATCCTCACCTGGATGGTCTTCTGGATGCGCAAAGTTTCCCGCAACGTCAAAGTCCAGCTTGAACAGGCTGTCGATAACGCGTTGCAACGCAGTAATCATCACGGCTGGGCGCTGGTGATGATGGTCTTTTTTGCCGTTGCCCGTGAAGGCCTGGAATCGGTGTTCTTCCTGCTGGCGGCATTTCAGCAGGATGTGGGTATCTGGCCACCGCTAGGTGCGACGCTGGGGCTGGCCACCGCGGTAGTACTGGGTTACCTGATTTACCTCGGCGGCATTCGCCTCAACCTCGGGGCATTCTTCAAATGGACCAGCCTGTTTATTTTGCTGGTGGCTGCCGGTCTTGCCGCCGGGGCCATCCGCGCGTTCCACGAAGCCGGGTTATGGAATCATTTTCAGGATGTGGCGTTCGACATGAGCAGCGTTCTGTCAACGCATTCGCTGTTTGGCACATTAATGGAAGGGATCTTCGGCTATCAGGAAGCGCCAAGCGTCAGTGAAGTTGCTGTCTGGTTTATCTATCTGATTCCGGCATTGATTATGTTTGCTCTGCCACCTCGTTCAGGCACTACGGCATCACGTACCGCACCCTGATAAAACGTGATGCAAGAATATCATTTAGTTACAACATACTTTTTATAGGGATGGGTCATGACGATTAATTTCCGCCGTAGTGCGCTGCAGTTGGGTATTGCCGCGCTGTTTACATCTGCTTTTACCGCTCACGCTGCTGATATCCCGCGGGTAAAAGTCACGGTTAATGACAAACAGTGTGAACCGATGACAATCACGGTGAATGCCGGGAAGACTCAGTTCATCATTCAGAACCACAGTCAAAAAGCGCTGGAGTGGGAGATCCTCAAAGGCGTGATGGTGGTCGAAGAGCGTGAAAACATTGCGCCCGGTTTTAGCCAGAAAATGACGGCTAACCTGCAGCCGGGTGAATATGATATGACCTGCGGTCTGCTGACCAACCCGAAAGGCAAGCTGATCGTGAAGGGGGCTGCAACGGCAGATGCCGCGCACAGCGACGCTCTGCTGAGCCTGAGTGGTGCAATTACTGAATACAAAGCTTATGTAACGGCAGAAACAGCGCAACTGGTGACTGGCACCAAAGCTTTTACGGATGCTATTAAAGCGGGCGATGTGGAAAAAGCCAAATCGCTGTATGCGCCAACCCGTCAGCATTATGAGCGTATTGAGCCAATTGCCGAATTGTTCTCCGATCTCGACGGCAGCATTGATGCGCGTGAAGATGATTATGAGCAAAAAGCCGCCGATCCGAAATTCACCGGCTTCCACCGCCTGGAGAAAGCGCTGTTTGGCGACAATACCACTAAAGGTATGGACAAGTACGCTGACCAGCTAAACAGCGATGTTCTTGACCTGCAAACGCGTATTAGCGAGCTGGCTTTCCCACCGTCTAAAGTGGTTGGCGGGGCAGCAGGGCTGATTGAAGAAGTTGCTGCCAGCAAAATCAGTGGGGAAGAAGATCGCTACAGCCATACCGATCTGTGGGATTTCCAGGCCAACGTCGATGGCGCGCAGAAAATTGTCGATCTCCTGCGCCCTCAGTTACAAAAATCCAATGCTGATCTGTTGGCGAAGGTGGATGCGAACTTCAAAAAAGTCGATACCATTCTGAGCAAGTACCGTACCAAAGACGGCTTTGAAACCTATGACAAACTGACCGATGCCGATCGTAATGCGCTGAAAGGGCCAATCACGACGCTGGCGGAAGACTTGTCGCAATTACGCGGTGTTCTGGGTCTGGATTAAGCACTATGCAGCACGATAATGAAAACGGCGTGAGCGAACCGTCACGCCGACGTTTACTGAAAGGGATGGGGGCGCTGGGTGGGGCACTGGCGCTGGCGGGCGGATGCCCGGTCGCTCACGCGCAAAAAACGCAAAGTGCGCCGGGAACCCTGTCTCCGGATGCGCGTAGCGAGCAACAACCGTTTTATGGCCAGCACCAGGCCGGGATCCTGACGCCGCAGCAAGCCTCAATGATGCTGGTGGCGTTTGATGTGCTCGCCAGCGATAAAGCTGATCTTGAGCGTCTGTTTCGTTTACTGACCAGCCGGTTTGCATTTCTAACCACCGGTGGGCCGGCGCCAGAAACGCCGAATCCACGTTTACCGCCTATGGATTCCGGTATTCTTGGGGCATACATAGCCCCGGATAATCTGACGATGACGCTGTCGGTTGGATCTTCACTGTTTGATGATCGCTATGGTCTGAAAGCACAGATGCCGAAAAAACTGCAAAAAATGACGCGTTTTCCGAATGACTCACTGGATGCGGCATTATGTCATGGCGATCTGCTGTTGCAGATTTGCGCCAATACGCAGGACACCGTTATCCATGCGCTACGCGATATCATTAAGCACACGCCTGATCTGCTCAGCGTGCGCTGGAAACGTGAAGGGTTTATTTCTGATCATGCCGCACGCAGCAAGGGTAAAGAGACCCCGGTCAACTTGCTTGGCTTTAAGGACGGCACCGCGAATCCGGATGCTACCGATGCGAAGTTGATGCAAGACGTCGTGTGGGTGACGGATGGGCAAGGAGAACCTGCGTGGGCTCAAGATGGTAGCTATCAGGCCGTCAGGCTCATCCAGTTCCGCGTGGAATTTTGGGACCGTACGCCGCTTAAAGAGCAGCAAACGATTTTCGGCCGCGATAAACATACCGGCGCGCCGCTGGGTATGCAGCATGAGCATGATGTGCCGGATTACGCCAACGATCCCGAAGGCGAGGTGATTGCACTCGACAGCCATATTCGTCTGGCGAACCCGCGCACGAAAGAAACAGAGACCAGCCTGATGATGCGTCGTGGCTACAGTTATTCGCTTGGCGTGACCAATTCCGGGCAGTTGGATATGGGACTGTTGTTCGTTTGCTATCAGCACGACCTGGAAAAAGGGTTTTTGACGGTTCAGAAACGCCTGAACGGTGAAGCGCTTGAGGAGTATGTCAAACCGATTGGTGGGGGCTATTTCTTTGCATTACCGGGTGTCAAAACCGCTGGCCACTATCTGGGGCAAGCCCTGCTCGAAGCGTGATGATTGTGCCCCGCAGCGCTGCGGGGCATTTCCTGACACTCTGATGAATGAAAAAATTATTTTTCATGATCGGCGGCGACTGAAATAATTCTGTCATCTCTCTGCAAGAGACTGTTGCTGGTGATAAGATGAAATTAAGTTAACAATAAGTAAAAATATTGTTGCATTAACGAAAGGTTATGATGTAATTATACGTAATAGCGGTAGTTCCCGGCGGTGATAGTCATTCACTATGGAGATCGCGAATGGAAAAGTCCTGTACTGGACACATTTTTCAAAGTTATTGCAGTCCCTTATGCGGACGTTTCTCTTCCGGTAGCCATCTCGTCACCGTTAAATCTCTCTCCCTTTCACTTCTTATCCTTGTAACTGACACCCTGTACGGTGCGCGTAGCCGTGTATGGCGTCTTATCCAAAGGCAGGCAATGGCTTACAAGGAAGCCAACCCTCAGATGTTCGTGCGCATAATCGTGCCGCCAACGGCGCGTGTGATGTATACCTACAACTCAAGGTGCTATCCATGGGAAGACAAAAAGCAGTGATCAAAGCTCGTCGCGAAGCAAAACGTGTGCTGAGGCGGGATTCGCGTAGCCATAAACAACGCGAAGATGAATCGGTCACCTCGCTTGTGCAGATGGGCGGCGTAGAAGCGATTGGTATGGCGCGTGATAGCCGCGACGCCACACCGATCACGGCGCGAAATGAAGCTCAGGCGCACTACCTGAATGCTATCGAGAGTAAGCAGCTGATCTTCGCCACAGGCGAAGCCGGGTGTGGTAAAACCTGGATCAGCGCAGCGAAAGCAGCAGAAGCCCTGATCCACAAAGATGTGGACAGGATCATAGTAACCCGTCCAGTTCTGCAAGCTGATGAAGACCTCGGCTTCTTACCTGGGGATGTCTCCGAGAAGTTCGCTCCCTATTTTCGTCCGGTTTATGACGTGCTGGTAAAACGTCTGGGAGCCTCCTTTATGCAATATTGCCTGCGACCTGAGATTGGTAAGGTAGAAATCGCGCCGTTCGCGTATATGCGGGGACGTACATTTGAAAATGCCGTTGTCATTCTGGATGAGGCTCAGAATGTGACTGCTGCGCAAATGAAGATGTTTTTGACTCGCCTCGGAAAGAATGTGACGGTGATTGTGAATGGGGATATTACCCAGTGCGATCTCCCCGCTCATGTTCGTTCAGGGCTAAGCGATGCGCTGGCCCGTTTCGAAGAAGATGACATGATTGGGATCGTTCGATTCAACAAAGATGATTGCGTTCGCTCGGCACTGTGTCAGCGGACGCTCAACGCTTACAACTGATAAGTACTCCGTCTTCAAGGCCCGGGAAACCGGGCTTTGTTTTTTGTACCCCTATGAGCACAACGGACTGATGGCGTGGCCAACATTGTTGATGAGGTCAGGTGTTCGCGTTGTATCCCGCATGGGAAAATAGCAGTAAAAAAGCCGCTGGTCGCGGCTTTTTTAACAAGACTGAGGTTACTGTGGAAACCACTGGTCACTGATTTTTTGGTACGTGCCGTCAGCTTTGATGGCGGCCAGCGCACTGTTCAGTTTTTCCAGCAGTGCTTTATTATCCGGGCGAACAGCTATACCAAGACCCGTACCAAAGTACTGCGGATCGGTGACTTTTGCCGTTGCAGAACCTAACTGTGGATTGGTTTTTAGCCACTCATTGACGACGGCAGTGTCGCCAAATACCCCATCAATACGGCCATTTTTCAGGTCGATGATTGCATTCTGATAGCTGTCGTAGGCCACCGTTTTTACTTCAGGATGTTTGTCCTGCAGGTATTTCTGGTGCGTGGTGCCGTTTTCCATCCCAATACGTTTGCCTTTCAGGTCATCAAAGCTTTTATAGGTGTCTTTCTTCGCAATCACCAGCGCGGAGTTGGCATAGTACGGCTGAGTGAAGGAAACCTGCTTGCTACGTTCAGGCGTGATGTCCATACCGGAAATCACCGCATCGTATTTTTTGAATTTCAGCGCGGGGATCAGGCTGTCGAAAGCATGATTAGTAAAAGTACATTCAGCCTGCATTTGTTTACACAATGCTGTTGCCAGATCGATATCAAAACCGACAATTTTATTGCTGGCGTCCAGTGACTCAAATGGCGGGTAAGTAGCTGATACACCGAAACTAATTTTATCAGCAGCTGCGGCGCCAGCGGCGAAAGTAGCAAGTAATGCGGCCAGTACTAACTTTTTCATGGTGGAACTCCCGTCTGTCAATCTTATGATTATTTACCGTGTCTGCGGCGTGGATTAACAATGCCACTTAATGAATTTATATGCAATAAAAATGATTAATTATTTTTTTGATATAAAAAAAGACGGACAATTTAGGTTGTTGTCCGTCTTTATTATTTTGTTTTATGCATATTTGCCGGATGGCGGTGCTAGCACATTATCCGGCCTACAAAAGGTGCATGAACCGTAGGCCTGATAAGCATAGCGTCATCCGGCATATGCTTAATTCCGGTGTTCAAACGCCAGCGCTTTACGTTCGATCAAGCGCATCATCAACGTCAGCAAACCGTTGACGATCAGGTAAATCACGCCAGCCGCGCCGAAAACCATCACGTCATAAGTGCGACCGTACAGCAACTGGCTATAGCCCATAACTTCCATCAGCGTGATGGTGTATGCCAGTGAGGTACTTTTAAACACCAGTACCACTTCGTTGGAATACGAGGAGAGGGCGCGTTTAAAGGCGTACGGCAGCAGAATGGCCAGCGTATCCTTCTTGCTCATCCCCAGCGCACCACAGGACTGCCACTGGCCTTCCGGGATTGCTCGAATCGCACCGTAAAACAGTTGCGTGGTATAGGCCGCACTGTTTAACGACAGGGCGATTAACGCGCACAGCCACGGTTCGGACAGCAGATGCCAGAGCACTGGATATTCCTGCAGCGTCGGAAACTGCCCTGGCCCGTAGTAGATCAGAAAGATCTGCACCAGCAGTGGTGTGCCGGTAAACAACGTGATATAGGCGCGAACCAGCCAGACCACAATCGGCGTCTTTAGCGTCAGGATGACGGTGAAAATCAGCGCCAGCACCAGAGCAACTACGATGGAGGCGACCGTCAACGTCAGGCTGGTATGCAGCCCTTTCAGTAGTTCAGGTAAATACTCAAGCATCAGCCCGGTCTCCGCTCAAAACGTGTCGCGCGCAGGTCAATGCGTTTGAGAATGTACTGACTCACCAGCGTAATCACCAGGTAAATAGCCGCCGCGACGATGTACCAGGTAAAGGGTTCCTGGGTACGGGTGGCGATGCTCTTGGTTTGCAGCATCAGATCGTTCACGCTGATCAGGCTGACCAGCGCGGTATCTTTCAGTAATACCAGCCACTGGTTACCCAGCCCCGGCAGCGCGTGACGCCACATCTGCGGCATCACCAGGCGAAAGAAAATCGCGGTTTTAGATAAACCCAGCGCCTGGCCTGATTCCCATTGCCCGAGTGGCACGGCCTTCAGCGCGCCACGCAGTGTTTGTGAGGCATAGGCTGCGTAAAGCAATGACAGTGCAATCACTCCGCACAGGAACGGGCTGACGTCGAAGTTTTCGATCTGCATCTGCACCGGGATTTGCACGAACCCGAGATTGATCGTAAAGCCATCGGCCAGCGTCAACAGCAGTTGTGAGGAGCCAAAATAGATAAACAGAACCACCAGAATTTCCGGCAGACCGCGCAGGATGGTGACCAGGGCCGAGCCCGCCCATGCTACCGGGCGCCATTTTACTGACTCCCAGACGGCAAAAAACATGGCGAGCGCGAGGCCGATGATCAGCGCACAAACGGCAAGGCCGACGGTCATCCCGGCGGCGCTTGCTAAAGGAAAAAATTCATTCATCAAATATTACTTCTGGAACCATTTGTTGTAGATGGTCTCGTAAGTCCCATCTTTCTTCACTTTTTCCAGCGCAGCGTTAAATTTCTGCTGCAGCTCGGTATTGCCCTGGCGCACAGCGATGCCCAGACCGGTACCGAAGTAATCTTTATCCGTGACTTTGTCGCCAACTGCGGCCAGTTTTGGATTGTCTTTCAGCCACTCTGTCACTACTGCGGTATCACCAAAGACGCCGTCAATACGGCCGTTTTGCAGATCGAGTTTGGCATTCTGGTAGCTGTCATACGGCACGGTAGTCACTTCCGGATGTTTATCCATGATGAATTTCTGGTGCGTAGTACCGTTCTGGACACCGACTTTTTTACCTTTCAGCTGATCAATGCCGGTGTATTTACCCTGTTGGCTAACAAACAGCGCAGAGTTGTCGTAATAAGGAGTGGTGAACAGAACCTGTTTTTCACGCTCAGGCGTGATGTCCATACCGGCCATTACCGCGTCAAAACGACGGAATTTCAGGCTCGGGATCAGGCTGTCGAAGGCCTGATTGGTGAAGGTACAGGTAGCGTCAATCTCTTTACACAGCGCATTCGCCAGATCAACGTCAAACCCTACGATCTTGTTGTTAGCATCGATCGATTCAAACGGAGGATAAGACGCTTCGGTGGCGAAACGAATGGTTTGGGCTGCGGTAGCGGAAAGGCTAAAACCTGCGATTAGCGCGGCAATCAGAACTTTTTTCATTGTATTGTCCCGAATCTTAGTGAGAAAGATAGTTTTTAAACGCTTCGGTTTGCGGGTTGGCAAAGCAGCTCGCATCCCCAAACTCGACGATATGACCGTTTTCCATGTACACCACACGACTGGCTGTTTTACGTGCAACTTCCACTTCGTGGGTGACGATCACCTGAGTAATATTGGTTTCCGCCAGCTCACGAATGATGCTGACGATTTGGGCGGTGATTTCCGGGTCAAGCGCTGCGGTAGGCTCGTCAAACAGCAGCACCTGCGGTTCCATCATCAACGCGCGGGCAATGGCCACACGCTGCTGCTGGCCGCCGGAGAGATGCAGCGGATAGCGATCGCTGTATGGCTTCAGGCGCAGACGTTCCAGCAGTTTCTCGGCACGCGCCATCGCTTGCTCTTTTGTCAGACCCAGTACGCGGCAGGGCGCTTCAATCAGGTTCTGCACCACCGTGAGATGCGGCCAAAGATTATATTGCTGAAAGACCATGCCCACGTTTTGACGCAGATCCCGAATGGCTTTATCTGACGGGGTTTTCGTGAAGTCGAAACGGTTACCCGCAATAGAGAGCGTGCCCGAGCGCGGCATCTCAAGCAGGTTGAGTACGCGCAGTAGCGAGCTTTTCCCGGCTCCACTTGGGCCAAGTAACACCAGTGTTTCACCCTGAGGGCAATCCAGCGTGATATCGAACAGCGCCTGATGTGCGCCGTAGAAGCAGTTAATGCCGTTTAATTGAATACTCATTGACACTCGATACTGGCAGTCTGATAGCTATTGAAGCCGCAGATACTACCTTTGACAGAATAGTTATGCAATATTTATGCGTTAAAAGTTAAATGCAAACCGCATTCTTATCTAAACATAGCACAAAATAGCGGAGCTACCAGCGGGTAAGAATAATTGTCGGCATTCTATGCAGAATGCCAGACAATTTATGGGGGTTATGATTTAGACGGGTGAATGGCGCGATTAGCGGTTTTCGACAGACTGGCGCAACGTCCCGGCTGGCGCGTGTACGCTGCCGCCCAGATAGCGGACATCATCAATGACCCAGCACTGGCCCTCACGGATCATCAGCACTTCATCACGCCAGCTTTGATCGCCTTGTTTAAGCTCTACGCGCAGCGGGATGTTGCGTGCATCACTATTCGGAATGGTTGATGCGCTGGCTACGCTGGCGCTATCCGGCAAAGTCGTGCGACTGGAGAACGGATCGCTGTTAAACAGTTCGCGATGCGCGTTATCACGGCTGGCATCGTTCAGCAGTTTCGCCAGGTTGTCGCTAAGGTATGGACGAAGGGGGGTAAGATCGTTGTTTCGATGCTGAATACGGTAATCATAGAATTGTTGAGCCACGCTGTCTGGCCCGCCTTCTACGCATGAACCGCTACGCGCGCCGTTATCTTTATAAACCGGCGTCACGGTAGTACAGGCGCTGAGAAGGAGTGCACAGGGAACCAGCAGAGAGAGTTTCGAGTAGCGCATAATGATTTCCTTATTAGCTTTCTACTATTAGTGTTCTACGTTGATAGAATATATCCTTTCAATGATAGTGGATCGGTTCGATAATGCTTTTGAGATCGTGCTCTTAGCGCAAAAAGGAGATTAACCATGCAGTTTTCGACTACCCCTACGCTGGAAGGGCAGAGCATCGTGGAATACTGCGGTGTTGTTACCGGTGAAGCTATTTTAGGCGCGAACATCTTCCGCGATTTCTTTGCTGGCATCCGCGATATTGTCGGCGGTCGCTCCGGCGCGTATGAAAAAGAGCTGCGAAAAGCGCGCGAAATTGCTTTTCAGGAGCTCGGTGAACAGGCCAAAGCGCTGGGTGCTGATGCGGTTGTCGGTATCGATATCGATTACGAAACCGTGGGCAAAGACGGCAGTATGCTGATGGTGAGCGTCAGCGGTACCGCGGTGAAAACTCGCCGATGAAGCGTCTGTTGTGTCTGCTGGCATTTACGCTGTTGCTGGTGGGATGTGCTGGCGAAAAAGGGATTGTCGACAAAGACGGGTATCAGTTAGATACCCGCCGTCAGGCGCAGGCTGCTTACCCGCGCATTAAAGTGCTGGTTATCCATTACACGGCGGATGACTTTGATTCTTCTCTGGCAACGCTGACGGATAAAAACGTCAGTTCGCATTATTTGATCCCGGCGGTGCCGCCGTTGTATCACGGTAAGCCGCGTATCTGGCAACTGGTTCCGGAAAAAGATCTGGCCTGGCATGCGGGGATTAGCTTCTGGCGTGGCGCGACGCGCATCAACGATACCTCGATTGGCATTGAGCTGGAAAACCGCGGCTGGCAAAAATCGGCGGGGACAAAATATTTTGCGCCGTTTGAGCCCGCGCAGATTCAGGCGCTGATCCCATTGGCGAAAGATATTATCGCCCGCTACGACATAAAACCGCAGAACGTGGTAGCCCATGCGGACGTCGCCCCGCAACGAAAGGACGACCCCGGACCGCTTTTCCCATGGAAAGTGCTGGCCGAACAGGGAATTGGCGCCTGGCCGGATGCTCAGCGTGTGGCGTTTTATCTTGCCGGGCGAGCGCCTCATTCGCCGGTAGAAACCGCATCTTTACTCGATCTGCTGTCGCGCTACGGCTATGAGGTAAAATCCGATATGACGCCGCGTGAACAGCAGCGGGTGATTATGGCGTTCCAGATGCACTTCCGCCCGACGTTGTGGAACGGCGTGGCGGATGCAGAAACTCAGGCGATTGCCGAAGCGTTACTGGAAAAATACGGGCAGGGTTAACGCAGAACACCAATGCCTGATGGCGCTTCGCTTATCAGGCCTACGGCTAATTTGGGCTGTTTTTTTGTAGGCCGGATAAGGCGCTTCGCTTATCAGGCCTACGGCTAATTTTGGCTGGTTTTTAGTAGGCCGGATAAGGAGCTTGCGCCGCCATCCGGCAATGGCTAACGCGGCAGCTTACCGTGGTCACGCAGCCAGGCAGCGGTACGTTCAATCCCTTCATCCAGCGTCACAACGGGTTGATAACCTAATTCTTCCTGAGCGCGGGTGGTATCCAGCGTAAAATCAAAATTCAGCTTCGAAACGCCGTAGTGCGTAAGTTTTGGCTCTTTCGCCGATTTATTGCCCAAACGCTCCATGCTGCGGGCAATCATGTCCAGCATCGGGTAGGGAACGGAGCGGATCCGACAATCAATATTCAACTCGTCGATGAGCTTCTGCACAATGCTGCGCAGGGTGCGATGCTCGCCGTTGGTGATGTTGTACGCGCGACCTGACGGCAGCTTATCGCAGGCGTGCTGGCTTGCCAGCCACATCGCATGCACTGCGTTCTCGTAATAGGTCATATCCACCATCGCACTTCCACCGTGTGGCAACAGGATGCTGCCATAGTGGTGCATCATATGCGCCAGACGTGGGATAAACACTTTGTCATGAGGGCCGAACAGGCTTTGCGGACGCAAGACCGTAAAACGGGTCTGCGGGTTGGCCTGGGCCAACAGCGCGATCACGTCTTCGCCAGCCGCTTTGCTGCGGGCAAATTCATTGGCGAAGCGGTGTGGGCGGAAGTCCTCTTTGATATCACGATGGTGGTGATAGTCAAAATACAGTGATGGAGAGGATATATGAATGAAGTTACGCACGCCCCAGGCCACGGCCCACTCGCCCAGACGGCGAGTTGCGCGAACGTTGGCCAGATCGAAGGCTTCCTGAGTTCCCCACGGTGAGGTAAAACTGGAGCAGTGCCACAGCGTGTCGATGCCGGCAAGCATCACTTTTGCCTGCGAAGAAACCAGCTCGGTCAGATCGGCATGCACAAATTCTGCGCCCATTTTTTCCAGCAGCTTGCCCATCGCTTCGTTGCGACCGGTCGCTCTGACGCTGACACCTCTGCTGCATAAAAACTCAACCGCGTTTCGGCCTAAGCCGCTGGTGGCTCCGGTAACCAGTACCTTCATATCAATCCACTGTGTTTAAAAAACGTCGTGCGCATTCTTCCGTGAATTACGTCTGTATGCAATGGGAAACATGAAAGAATACAGTCTCTTTTTCGCATTAGTCTGTGATTTGTTCTGCAAGTCTGGCAATACGCTTCGCCATCCCTCTGAAAATGAATAAGTGCGCTGGGATCATCAACAGCCAATAGAAAAGACCGGGCATGCCGTGCGGATGCCACCAGGCGCGTACATCAATGCGTCGGTGATCGCCTTTATCTTCCAGCGTGAAGCTCAGGCGACCCAAACCAGGCGCTTTCATCCCAAACAGCAGCGTCAGCTGTTTCTCGGGTTCAACAATGATAACTTTCCAGCTATCAACGGTATCGCCAACCTGCAACAGAGAGCGTTCTGGCCGACCTTTCGCCAGCTTATGGCCAACCAGCAGATCTAACGCCGCACGCGTTTTCCACAAAATGTTGCCAAAGAAGTAGCCTTCTTTGCCGCCGAGCCGGTTCACGACCTGCCACAACGCTTTTTTGCTGGCGGAGGTTCCGACGCTAAAGCCAGCCTGTTTGGCAAAATAGCCATATTCAGGACGCCAGCGGGCAAACGCCTGCGCGTCGTAACCCCAGTCGCTGGAGTTAACCAGTTTTTCTTCTTCCTTCAACGTGCTGCGCACCGCGTCATCAAAGGCAATCAGCTTTTGCGGGATCAGCGCACGTAATTCGGTATCATCGGCCAACAGGTCGTGTTTCAGGCCCTGGATCAGCGCTTTGGCAGTGGTAGGCGGCACCGACGTAATGACGTTTAAAAACCAGACTGAAATCCAGCGGGTAGGAAAGGGAATGGGGATGAGCAGGCGATGTTTACCGCTGACCGCCATAAAATGTTCGAACTGCTCCTGATAGCTCAACACCTGCGGGCCGGCGGCTTCGAGTACGCGGTTATGTTGTGTGGGATGATCCAACAGCGCCACCAGGTAATACATTAAATTCTCCAGCGCGATAGGTGTGGTATGCGAACGCACCCAGCGCGGAGGGGTGAGTACCGGCAGGTTGTAGACCATGTCGCGCATCACTTCAAAGGCAGCGGAACCTGCCCCCACGATAATACCCGCGCGCAATTCCGTCATCGGCACGCCTGATTCACGCAGAGTGTCTGCGGTTATTTGCCGCGCACGCAGATGATCGGATTGTTCATGCCGGGGAGCCTGTAATGAGCTCAGGAAAATAAGCTGATTGACCGGCGTATTACGCAGCGCATCGCGCACGTTCATCGCCACCTGACGTTCGTGGGCGATAAAATCACCGCCTTCACCCATTCCATGGACCAGGTAATAAACCGTATCAACGCCGGTCAGCAACGGCGTAAGGTTATCTGGCCAGTTTAAATCGACCTTATGGCAACTGACGTTGGCCAGTTGCTGCTTTTCCAGTCGTTCAATGCGACGTGCCGCAGCCAACACCTGATGCCCTTGCTGACTGAGCGCCTGTACCAAATGCTGACCAATGTAGCCACTGGCGCCAAGAACCAAAATCCGTTGCGGCACGCCCATCTCCTTAACGGGTTAAAAAAGCGCGCCAGTGGGCGACGACTTCAGCAAGTTGTTCACGCGATACGTCCAGATGCATCACCAGGCGTACAATCGGCGAGGCGTTAATCAGCACGCCTTGCGCTTTCATGTATTCGCCCAGCGCGGCAGCGTGCTCTTCGCCAACGCGAACAAACAGCATGTTGGTGTCGTGGCGCATGACGTCCGCCCCTGCTTCGCGCAGCTGTTCAGCCATCCATGCCGCATTGTCATGGTCTTCCTGCAAACGTGCGACGTTATTTTTTAGCGCATACAGTCCGGCCGCCGCCAGAATACCCGCCTGGCGCATTCCGCCGCCGGTCATTTTGCGCCAGCGAATGGCGCGCTTGATATACTCGTGGCTGCCGACCAGCAGCGAGCCTACCGGCGTTCCCAGACCTTTGGAAAGACAAATGGTGAACGAGTCGCAGTATTGAGTAACGTCTTTTAACTCACAGCCATAGGCGACGATGGCGTTGAAAATACGTGCACCATCAACGTGCAGGGCAAGGTTGCGCTCACGGGTGAATTCCCAGGCCTCTTTCAGGTACTCACGTGGCAACACTTTACCGTTGTGTGTGTTTTCCAGACTGAGCAGACGGGTGCGGGCAAAATGGATATCGTCTGCTTTGATTTTTGCCGCCACTTTGTCCAGCGGCAGGGAGCCATCCGGCGCGGCATCAATGGGTTGCGGTTGGATACTCCCGAGCACCGCGGCGCCGCCAGCTTCATATAAGTAGTTATGAGCACCCTGACCGGCGATATATTCCTCGCCGCGCTGGCAATGGCTGAGTAACGCAACCAGATTAGCCTGAGTGCCGGTAGGCAGGAAAATAGCCGCTTCTTTACCAGAAAGTTCTGCGGCGTATTGCTGAAGGGCGTTAACGGTAGGGTCATCTCCGTAAACGTCGTCCCCGACCGGGGCGGCCATCATCTCTTCGAGCATGGCGCGACTGGGTCGGGTGACGGTATCACTGCGTAAATCAATCATGGTATCTCCTTATTACACTTCATCCTTCAAGCTGCCTCGGCGTTGGCCTCACCCTCAAACCCCAGTCACATAGTATTCCTATGCTCCTGGGGATTTTCGGGCTTGCCGCCTTGATGCATCATGAATGATTTTGTGTGTGGTTTAATAAGGATGTTTTACCTGAGCCAGTTAGTTTTCGCCAGTTCGATCACTTCATCACCGCGTCCACTGATGATCGCGCGCAGCATATACAGGCTAAATCCCTTCGCTTGTTCGAGTTTTATTTGTGGTGGAATGGCCAGCTCTTCTTTCGCCACAACGACATCGACCAGCACCGGACCATCGATTGACATGGCGCGTTGCAAGGCCTCATCGACCTCAGAGGATTTCTCTACGCGGATGCCGGTAATACCACAGGCTTCGGCAATACGTGCGAAGTTAGTGTCGTGTAGTTCGGTGCCGTCGGTCAGATAACCCCCCGCCTTCATCTCCATCGCCACAAATCCCAGCACGCTGTTGTTGAAGACAATAATCTTCACCGGCAACTTCATTTGCACAACCGACAGAAAATCACCCATCAGCATGCTGAAGCCGCCATCGCCGCACATCGCGACGACCTGACGACCTGGTTCAGTCGCCTGCGCACCGAGCGCCTGCGGCATGGCATTGGCCATTGAGCCGTGGTTAAACGACCCTAGCAGGCGGCGTTTACCGTTCATTTTCAGATAGCGTGCGGCCCATACTGTTGGTGTGCCGACGTCACAGGTGAAGATGGCGTCGTCAGCGGCAAAGTGGCTGATTTGCTGTGCGAGATACTGCGGGTGAATGGCTTTATCACTGGGTTTGGCTAAATCATCCAGCCCTTTACGCGCCTCGCGATAGTGTTCCAGCGCTTTATCCAGGAACTGTCGCTCGGTTTTTTCTTCCACCAACGGCAGCAGGGCGCGGAGGGTGGATTTAATATCGCCTACCAGCGCCATATCAACTTTACTGTGCGCGCCAATGCTTGCGGGATTGATATCAATCTGAATAATTTTGGCATCTGTGGGGTAAAACGGGCGATAGGGGAACTGGGTGCCGAGCAAAACCAGCGTGTCGGCATTCATCATGGTATGGAAGCCGGATGAAAAGCCAATTAACCCGGTCATGCCCACGTCGTACGGGTTGTCGTACTCAACATGCTCTTTCCCGCGCAGGGCGTGCACGATCGGGGCTTTGATTTTAGCCGCAAACTCAACCAGCTCTTTATGCGCACCGGCGCAGCCGCTGCCGCACATCAGGGCGATGTTGCTGGAGTAGCGCAGCAGTTGCGCCAGTTTTCTCAGCTCTTCTTCTTCCGGGGTGACTACCGGGAGCGGCGCATGATACCAGTGCGTACTGGCGCTTTCAGGGGCGGGCTTCAGCGCCACGTCGCCGGGTAATACCACCACGGAGACGCCACGGTTGAGCACCGCTTTACGCATAGCTATAGCCAGCACCTGGGGGATCTGTTCAGGGCTGGAGACCAGCTCGCAATAGTGGCTACATTCACGGAACAACTCTTGCGGGTGGGTCTCCTGAAAATAACCACTGCCTATTTCACTGGATGGAATATGCGCGGCAATCGCCAGCACCGGGACGTGGTTGCGATGGCAATCAAACAGGCCGTTAATCAGGTGCAAGTTGCCTGGTCCACACGAGCCTGCACAGACCGCCAGTTCGCCCGTCAACTGCGCTTCAGCGCCCGCGGCGAAGGCGGCAACCTCTTCATGGCGGGTTGGCATCCAGTCAATCGTTCCCATACGATTCAGACTATCGCTGAGGCCATTCAGCGAGTCGCCGGTCACACCCCAAATACGTTTAACGCCAGCTTGTTCAAGGGTTTTAGCAATAAAAGCGGCAACCGTTTGTTTCATGGTTCTCCATCTCCTTTAATGTGATACCGGTTACAAGTTTAGATGAAGATAATAGTTATGCTTCTCATTACCCCCTTATTTTCGGCAGCTTACATTTCACGAAGATAAAGCGTAGCTTGGCAGAAGACATGGTAAAACAAGGAATGAATTCAAATGGTTACAAAACTATTAAATGCAGTTAACCGGACGCTGACGCACGAAGATTTTGGCAAGTTTTTGTTACGCCTTGCTGTCGGTGGACTGATGCTGTTTCATGGACTGCATAAACTGTTCGCGGGTATTGATGGCATCAGCGGCATGCTGATAGCGAAAGGTTTCCCGGGCTTTATTGCGTACGGCGTTCTGCTGGGAGAGGTTGTAGCGCCGTGTCTGATTATTCTAGGCATCCTGACGCGCCCGGCGGCATTAGGGCTGGCGTTTACAATGATTGTGGCGTGGCTGATGGTCGGGATGGGAGAAACCTGGTCTCTGGACAAAACCGGTGCCTGGGCGATTGAGAGTCTGGTGTACTTTTTTGTTGGCGCGATGGCGGTGGCGTGCCTGGGCGCAGGAAAATATGCTCTGGGCGGCAATTCAGCCTGGCGGTGATAAATGATCGGATGACGGTATTAATACTTCGTCCGGCCTACAATGATTGTTGTAGGCCGGATAAGTATGCCATCCGGCAATGACTCTTTACGCAAGAACCAGATCACCCTGCGGATGACAGGAACAAGCCAGAACGTAACCTTCCGCAATTTCCGCATCGGTTAGCGTCATGGTGCTGCTGACCGTGTAGTTACCATCAACCACTTTGGTTTTGCAGCAACCGCACACGCCTGCGCGACAGGCGGCAACGACCGGAACCTTATTGCTTTCCAGTGCTTCCAGTAGCGTCGTGCCAACCGGCGCATAGAACTCTTGTGCGGGTTGCAGCTTGGTGAACTTCAGGCCGCTGGTTGCCGCTTCGGCTACTGGAGTGAAGAACTGCTCTTTAAAGAAGCGTGTTACGCCAAGCGCTTTCACTTCTTTTTCGACCAGGTCCATATACGGAGCTGGGCCACAGGTCATCACGGTACGTGAGGTCAGATCCGGGACGTTCTTCAGCAGTTCGGTGGTCAGTCGGCCGGAAACAAAACCCTGAGTGGCATTGTTTTCAGCAACTAATGTCACTGGATACTCACGCCATTCATTGGCAAAGATGACATCTTCTGGCGAGCGAACGTTGAAAATCACCTGCACGTCGGCTTGTGGACGGTACTTCGCCAACCAGCGACGCATCGACATGATTGGCGTTACGCCACAGCCGGCAGCCAGCATCAGGAACTTGTCTTCTGCTTTATCTTCACAGGTAAATTCACCCATGGCATTGGACAGCCAGATGTAGTCGCCACGCTTCACGTCACGGGTTAACCACTGAGAACCTGCACCGTCGTCAATGCGGCGGATGGTCAGCGTGATGTACTCGCTTACGCCCGGCGTTGAAGAGATAGTGTAAGCACGCAGCGTATCCGCTGAGTTACGAACGCTGACCAGTGCATACTGCCCGGCACGATAGGGATAATAGTCGTGGCATAGCAACGAAATTGTCCACACATCCGGCGTTTCCTGATGGATGTGATGAACCTGCATCCGCCATGGGCACTGATGGGTTGGCATTGTCATTCTTTACTCCTTACGCGCTCAGCAGCTGCTTCATGTCTTCTTCAACGGTGGTCACGGAACGCAGACCAAATTTCTCGTTGAGTACAGCCAGCAGATCGGGTGTGAAGAAGCCAGGTGCAGTTGGGCCGGTCACGATGTTTTTCACACCCAGAGACAGCAGGGTCAGCAGGATGACAATCGCTTTCTGTTCGAACCAGGAGAGCACCAGAGACAGCGGCAGATCGTTCACGCCACAACCCAGTTTCTCAGCCAGCGTGACCGCCAGGATAATGGCAGAGTAGGCATCGTTACACTGACCGGCATCGACCAGACGCGGCAGACCTTCGATATCGCCGAATTCCAGTTTGTTGAAACGGTATTTACCACAGGCCAGAGTCAGGATCAGGCAGTCGTCTGGTACGCTGGTGGCGAAATCGGTGAAGTAGTTACGTTCACCGCGCGCGCCGTCACAACCGCCAACCAGGAAGATGTGACGCAGTTTTTCGCGGCTCACCAGATCAATCAGGGTATCAGCTGCACCCAGCAGCGTCTGACGACCGAAACCGACGGTTATCAGATGAGGAATTTCGCTGTACGGGAAGCCAGCCATCTGCTGCGCCTGAGCAATAACCGGGCCGAAGTCATCACCTTCGAGGTGGCTGACACCCGGCCAACCGACGATGCTACGGGTCCAGATGCGGTCATCATATGCGCCAACGGTTGGGTCGATGATGCAGTTAGAGGTCATGACGATTGGGCCAGGGAAACGAGCAAATTCAACCTGCTGGTTCTGCCAGCCGCTGCCGTAGTTACCGATCAGATGTTTGAACTTACGCAGTTCCGGGTAGCCATGTGCAGGCAGCATTTCACCGTGGGTATAAACGTTAACACCGGTGCCTTCAGTCTGCTCAAGCAGGTTGTACAAATCTTTCAGGTCGTGACCGGAGATCAGAATACATTTACCTTCGGTAGCTTTAACGTTGACCTGAGTCGGGGTTGGGTGACCGTATTTTGTGGTTTCACCGGCATCCAGAATGCTCATCACTTTAAAGTTCATCTGGCCGATTTCCATTGAGCACTCCAGCAGAGCATTCATATCGGAAGGCCAGGTACCCAGCCACGCCATGATTTTGTGGTACTGAGCGTAGATATCGTTGTCGTACTGGCCGAGAACGTGTGCGTGCTCCATGTAAGCTGCCGCACCTTTCAGACCGTACAGACACAGCAGACGCAGGCCGAGGATATTGTCGCCGATGGTCGCTTTGTCTTTATTCGGGGTAAATTCAGCGGCCTGACGTTGCAGGTCGCCCAGATCGTCGCTGACCAGTTGCAGGTCGGCCATCGGGTTTTCAACAGTTGCCTTAGCATCAATGTTCAGGCATTGCGCTTTCAGTGCATCGCGCATGGCGATAGCTTCACGAGCATAGCCAACAATACGCGGGGAATCGAAGTTCACGTTAGTCAGCGTGGAGAAGAATGCACGCGGCGCGAAGTTATCAACTTCATGGTCGATGATGCCGTATTCACGCGCTTTAACAGCCCATGCAGACAGACCTTGTAGGGAAGCAATCAGCAGATCCTGCAGATCGGAGGTTTCCGCTGTTTTACCGCACATACCCTGCGCGTAAGAGCAGCCGTTTCCTGCCGGAGTACGGATGGTTTGTTCACATTGCACACAAAACATGGTCACACCTTTTAAAGTTATATTTGATATACATGTTTAAGGTTATGCCTGCGCGCGAAGGGATTAAAGGGATTTCTGCTACAACTTGCAGGGAGATTGATTTAGCGCAATTTTGGCGGTAGCTGACTACCGCCAGAGAGGTATTTTTCTGTGTATCAGGCGGAGAAAAAGGCCATTAACAGTGGCACTAACAGGCTCAGAATAAAGCCGTGCACAATGGCTGCGGGAACCATCTCCAGACCGCCACTGCGTTGTAACACGGGCAGCGTGAAATCCATTGACGTCGCCCCGCAAAGACCCAATGCGGTTGAACGACTGCGGACCACCAGTCCAGGGATCAGCATAATGGCAATCAACTCACGCGCCAGGTCGTTAAAGAAGGCGGCGCTGCCAATTACTGGACCGAATGATTCGGTCAACAGAATGCCTGACAGGGAATACCAGCCAAAACCCGATGCCATCGCCAGTGCTGTTTTCAACGGCAGGCCGAGGATCAGCGCATTGATGACGCCGCCCAGCAGAGAACTGGCCACCACGACCACGGCAACAATCATACCCCGACGATTCAGTACGATCTGCTTTAATGTCATACCGCTGTTTCGCAGTTGGATCCCGACCAGGAATAATAAAAAGATCAGCGTATATTCGCTGGCTTCGGTCGCGTGCTGCAGCATCGACAATCCGGTAAGCCCCAACAGAAAACCCAGCACCACGACGCCGCAAAGCTGTAGCGACTCAAGCGCCATTGCTATTCGGGAGGGGAGCTTCTCTTGCTGGTGGCTGTGTCGCCAGGGGAGTGAGCGCTCCAGCCACAGCAGCGCTGCGATATTACACAGCAGAATGACCGTCACACTGACGGCAGAATAATAAAGAATGGATAACAGATTACTGGCGAGATTATCCAGAAACGCCAGGCTGATCCCCATAAAAAAGAGAATAAGGTAGACGATCCAACTCAACAGCCGATTGATAAGTTTTAATGCGGCTCTGTGTCGAAGCGGAATGAGGTAACCCACAATAAGAGGTACCAGAATGATTAACAGCCCTGAGAACATGAAACCCCGATCCTTGCTGAGAAGTAAGACGAAATGCGCCTGCACACACTACTGAAAGCAAAGAGGGGAGTAAAGTTGCAAATAAAAGGAAATATAGCGAGGAAAAAAAAGCCTGACAGTTCATCAGGCCTTGTTGTTAGCGATTAATCGCGTTTTTCCAGCAGGGTGCGGTAAATAAGACCGCCGACGATCCCGCCGATAATCGGCATAACCCAGAATAACCAAAGTTGTTGTAATGCCCAGCCACCCTGGAAGATAGCAACCGCAGTACTACGAGCCGGGTTTACGGATGTATTGGTGACCGGGATACTGATTAGGTGAATCAACGTTAATGCAAGACCGATGGCAATTGGCGCAAAACCTGCCGGAGCATGTTTATCGGTCGCACCGTGGATCACTAATAAGAAACCTGCGGTCAGGACGATTTCAATTACGATGGCAGAAAGCATGGAATATCCGCCAGGTGAATGCTCACCGTAACCGTTTGAGGCGAAGCCACTGGCTGCTGCATCAAAACCGGTTTTGCCGCTGGCAATAAGATAAAGTACTGCTGCTGCTACAATGCCGCCCACAACCTGAGCAATAACATAACCAATAACGTCTTTCGCCGGGAAGCGACCACCTGCCCATAAACCGAATGTCACTGCAGGGTTAAAATGGCCACCGGAAATATGACCTACGGCGAATGCCATTGTCAGTACGGTCAGACCAAACGCCAGTGCCACACCGGCAAATCCAATACCCAACTCCGGGAATGCTGCTGCCAGAACGGCGCTACCGCACCCACCAAAGACGAGCCAAAACGTACCGAAGAATTCGGCTGCTAATTTCCTGAACATAACCACCTCAATTAAAAGTTCCGGGTTCGTGTTCCTTGCCCGGTAATTCATCGCTAAAAGGGACGATGATGAAAGAGCGGGTATTTTAGAAAAAAACATCATCCCTTCGCCAGTTAAATTGATGAAAAAATTTGATTTAAGGCAATATGTTGTGATTCCTTTTTGAATATTGGATGAATGAAGCATAGTTCAATTAAAAAAAAGCGATGATTGAGTTCGGAAATAATATTTAAGGGTAAACATAAGAAGAATATTCTTAACGCTTTCGATTTATCTGCGGATGATATCGGGTGTTCTGAGCGCCCGCTTACCGTTATACTCCTGATAACTTGAAGGAAAAAGTGAGCATTTCCGGAGGCTATATGATTCTCGAACGCGTTGAGATTGTTGGGTTTCGTGGTATTAATCGGCTGTCGTTGATGCTGGAGCAAAACAACGTGCTGATTGGGGAAAACGCGTGGGGTAAGTCCAGCCTGTTGGATGCGTTAACCCTGCTGTTGTCGCCAGAGTCGGATTTGTACCACTTTGGCCGCGAAGATTTCTGGTTCCCGCCGGGTGATATTCAGGGCCGGGAACATCACCTGCATATTGTCCTGACATTTCGTGAATCTCAACCGGGTCGCCATCGCGTGCGTCGATATCGCCCGTTAGAAGCGTGCTGGTCGCCGTGCCACGATAACTATCACCGTATTTTTTATCGGCTGGAAGGTGAGTGTGCTGACGACGGTAGCGTCCTGACATTACGCAGTTTTCTTGATGGCGAAGGCCACCCGTTACCCATCGACAATATTAACGATCAGGCGCGTCATCTGGTGCGCTTGATGCCAGTATTACGTTTACGTGATGCGCGTTTTATGCGGCGAATCCGTGATGGAACTGTGCCGGATTCAGCGGATGTTGAAGTGACTGCGCGTCAACTGGATTTTATGGCACGTGAGTTGGCCACCCGACCGCAGAATCTGACAGATGGGCAAATTCGCCAGGGGCTGTCGGCGATGGTTCAACTACTGGAGCACTACTTTTCAGAACAAGGTTCCGGTCAGTCCCGCTATCGTTTGATGCGCCGACGCTCCAACAACGAGCAACGCAGCTGGCGTTATCTGGATATTATCAACCGTATGATTGATAAACCCGGAGGGCGCACGCACCGTGTGATTCTGCTGGGGCTGTTTTCCACGCTGTTACAGGCCAAAGGGTCGCTAAGACTGGATAAAGACGCTCGTCCATTGCTACTGGTAGAAGATCCTGAAACGCGCTTACACCCCATTATGTTGTCTGTTGCCTGGCAACTGTTGAATCTGCTTCCCCTACAGCGGGTGACGACGACCAACTCTGGTGAACTGTTATCGCTTACGCCCGTTGAACATGTTGTCCGTCTGGTACGAGAATCTTCCCGCGTCGCGGCCTGGCGACTGGGACCGGGAGGACTCAATGCGGAAGACGGGCGGCGCATTGCCTTCCATATCCGTTTTAATCGGGCGTCTTCACTGTTTGCCCGTTGCTGGCTGTTGGTGGAGGGAGAAACAGAAACATGGGTCATTAACGAGCTGGCTCGTCAGTGTGGGCATCACTTTGATGCCGAAGGGATTAAAGTCATTGAATTTGCCCAGTCAGGGCTTAAACCCCTGGTGAAGTTTGCCCGCCGGATGGGAATTGAGTGGCATGTGCTGGTCGATGGCGATGAGGCGGGGAAAAAGTATGCGGCCACGGTACGCAGCCTGCTGAACGATGACAAAGAGGAAGAACGCGAGCATTTGACCATGTTACCTGCGCTGGATATGGAACACTTTATGTACCGCCAGGGGTTCTCGGACGTTTTTCATCGGGTGGCGCAAATACCGGAAAATGTGCCGATGAATATGCGGAAAATTATAGCGAAGGCGATCCATCGCTCGTCAAAACCGGATCTGGCGATTGAAGTGGCGATGGAAGCGGGCAGACGCGGTGTTGAAGCGGTGCCAACGTTGCTGCGGAAAATGTTTTCCCGCGTGCTGTGGTTAGCACGCGGGCGAGCGGATTAGCAGCGGAACATGACTGATAACTGCGAGTGGATACTGTCTAGTAACTGATAGCGGCGGCGATATTCCGCGCGCTTCTTACTGGCAATATCTGCTTCGCTTTTACGCGCCAGCGTACGCGGAATATGATAGTAGCCGTTGCTGTCACATTCGCCGCCAACTGACTCCCAAAATGAATTGTAGTCAGAAAGAATAACCTTGTTTTTATCATGGTAACGCTGGCTGCGAAAAATATGCTGGTCATTGCTGACGGCCAGTACTTGTTCAATATTCAATTGTTCTGCAAAACGACAAATAGCTTCCATTACAATACGTTTAGGAAACAAACCATGGCATGATTTTGTCGCTTTTTGAATTTCTTCGTGCGGCATTAATCGGTTACCCCCCTGCAAACCGCCAATAAAAAGCGCGCTACGCCCTTCATAGTTGCACAGGGTGAAGGTCATTTCTGCTAATGTCTCGCCCTCACTATTACGGACAAGAATGGTACTTTCACCTTCTTTATCCAGGGCAATAAATGATGACATTATAATGGTGTATATTGCGCTGTCTTTGCCTTCAATTTGTGCCAGTTGTAACCCATCGGCACTTAAATAATCATTAAATTCTGTCGATGAAAAAGCGTTACGAATAATATTGTAATGAAAACGCACAGCATCGAGTTTTGTTTTACGGTCAAGGTTTACTGCGAGATACGCGCGATGCAGGCGAACCGGTATACGGGGTTGGATCGCGAGAATTTTTTCGAGATCCGGCCATTGCGCCAGCTCAGCCATCCATTCACGTGTTAATCGTGGCATCAGCAATGAGCGCCATACAAACTTACGGCGAAAGCTTCGTTGATGCCAAAATTTACCTGGTCGCCATTGTCCGGTTGTCAGACGACAAAAAAGACTAAAACTTGTGGCGGGTCTGGAAGAATGAAAAGTGCTTTCTGTTAGCTGGCTCATAATAACAATCCAATAGATACTCTGATACCAATTTCAGCACAGTGGACCTTAACGGTTCATCAATAACTCTGTTATTCTTGGCACTTTTCAACGTCTGTTAATTTATCGTTGATGGTTATCACTCCACTCTGGTAGGCGTATTGGGGGACACTGGGACATTTATGAAGCTCAAGGGAAAAATTAAAAAACGTTATTTTCTGCTCGCCATCATCATTATTGTGGCGATGATTTCACTTTGGCGAACGCTTAATGCGCCACTACCACAGTATCAAACGTTAATTGTACGTCCAGGCGATCTCCAGCAAAGTGTGCTGGCCACCGGGAAACTGGATGCGTTACGCAAAGTTGATGTTGGTGCACAGGTGAGTGGGCAGTTAAAAACGCTGTCAGTAGCCATCGGCGATAAAGTTAAAAAAGATCAGTTGCTCGGCGTTATCGATCCTGAGCAGGCGCAAAACCAAATCAAAGAAGTAGAAGCGACTCTCATGGAGTTGCGGGCTCAGCGTTTACAGGCTGAAGCTGAGTGGAAACTGGCGCGCGTAACGCTTTCTCGTCAGCAACAACTGGCGAAAACGCAGGCGGTTTCGCAGCAAGATCTCGACACGGCAGCGACCGAAATGGCGGTCAAGCAGGCACAGATTGGCACTATTGATGCACAAATTAAGCGTAATCAGGCTTCCCTTGATACAGCAAAAACGAACCTCGATTACACGCGAATCGTCGCGCCAATGGCGGGTGAAGTGACGCAAATCACCACCCTCCAGGGGCAAACCGTGATTGCCGCCCAGCAGGCGCCCAACATTTTGACGTTGGCAGATATGAGCACCATGCTGGTAAAAGCGCAGGTCTCCGAGGCAGATGTTATTCACCTGCAGCCGGGCCAAAAAGCCTGGTTCACTGTGCTGGGCGATCCGCAGACACGGTATGAAGGCGTGCTCAAAGATGTACTTCCGACGCCTGAGAAGGTGAATGACGCCATTTTCTACTACGCCCGCTTCGAGGTGCCTAACCCGAAAGGGATCCTGCGCCTTGATATGACCGCGCAGGTGCACATCCAGCTCACAGACGTTAAAAATGTACTGACGATCCCGCTGTCGGCGTTGGGCGATCCTATTGGCAACAACCGCTATAACGTCAGGCTGCTGCGCAATGGTGAAACTCGCGAGCGCGAAGTGGTCATCGGTGCCCGTAATGATACCGACGTAGAAATTGTGAAAGGACTGGAAGAGGGTGATGAAGTTATCACCGGTGAGGGTAAAGCGGGAGTAGCACAATGACGGCATTGCTTGAGTTGAGCAATATCCGCCGTAGTTACCCGTCAGGCGAGGGGCAGGTCGAGGTATTAAAGGACGTTTCCTTACGCATTCAGGCCGGTGAAATGGTGGCGATTGTCGGGGCGTCAGGCTCGGGTAAATCGACGCTGATGAACATTCTGGGATGCCTGGACAAGCCGACCAGTGGAACCTATCGGGTTGCGGGGCGGGATGTTTCCACCCTGGATAGCGATGCGTTAGCGCAACTGCGGCGTGAGCATTTCGGCTTTATCTTCCAGCGTTATCATTTGCTGTCACATTTAACGGCGGCACAAAACGTTGAAGTCCCGGCGGTGTATGCCGGGACTGAACGTAAGCAGCGTCTGGCTCGTGCTCAGGAATTACTTCAGCGCCTGGGATTGGGTGACCGGGTTGATTATCAGCCTTCCCAGCTTTCCGGTGGTCAGCAGCAACGTGTCAGTATTGCGCGTGCGTTGATGAACGGTGGCCAGGTCATTCTGGCCGATGAACCCACTGGCGCGTTGGACAGCCACTCCGGCGAAGAGGTGATGGCTATTCTGCATCAGCTACGCGATCGCGGGCATACGGTGATTATCGTCACGCACGACAGCCAGGTTGCCGCCCAGGCAGAACGCGTCATTGAAATTCGTGATGGCGAGATTGTGCGTAATCCACCGCCACAAAAGCCCGCTGCCGGACGTGATATCGATGAACCAACGGTGACGACGGCTTCTGGCTGGAGCCAGTTTGTCAGCGGTTTTCGTGAAGCATTGACCATGGCCTGGCTGGCCATGGCCGCCAACAAGATGCGTACACTGCTCACCATGCTGGGTATTATCATCGGCATCGCTTCGGTGGTATCGATTGTGGTAGTGGGCGATGCGGCAAAACAGCTGGTGCTGGCAGACATCCGAGCGATTGGGACGAATACTATCGATATCTATCCGGGCAAAGATTTCGGTGATGACGACCCACAATATCAGCAGGCGCTGAAGTATGACGATTTAGTCGCGATTCAGAAGCAACCCTGGGTCAGTTCCGTTACACCTGCGGTATCGAAGAACCTACGCCTGCGCTATGGCAATATTGATGTCGCCGCCAGCGCAAACGGTGTTAGCGGTGATTACTTCAACGTTTATGGCATGACGTTCAGTGAGGGCACCACCTTTAATGCAGAGCAGCTGGCGGGGAGGGCGCAGGTGGTGGTGCTCGACAGCAATACCCGACGTCAGTTGTTCCCCAGCAAAGCGAAAGTGGTGGGTGAGGTTATTCTGGTGGGAAATATGCCAGCCACCGTTATTGGCGTCGCGGAAGAAAAACAATCGATGTTTGGCAGCAGCAAGATCCTGCGCGTCTGGCTGCCATACAGCACCATGTCAGGGAGGATCATGGGGCAATCGTGGTTAAACTCTATTACCGTGCGGGTAAAAGAGGGGTTTGATAGCGCCCAGGCCGAGCAGCAGCTCACCCGTCTGTTATCGCTGCGTCATGGCAAAAAAGATTTCTTCACCTGGAACATGGATGGCATCTTGAAAACCGCCGAAAAAACCACACGTACATTACAGCTCTTTCTTACGCTGGTGGCGGTGATTTCGCTGGTGGTGGGCGGGATCGGTGTGATGAACATTATGCTGGTATCGGTGACAGAGCGTACGCGTGAAATCGGTATTCGGATGGCAGTGGGGGCGCGGGCCAGCGATGTATTACAGCAGTTCTTAATTGAGGCAGTGCTGGTGTGTCTGGTGGGAGGCGCGCTCGGCATCAGTTTGTCGATGTTAATTGCCTTTACGCTACAGCTGTTCCTGCCCGGGTGGGAAATTGGTTTCTCTCCTGTCGCGCTGCTAACGGCTTTCCTGTGTTCAACCGCCACCGGAATTTTGTTTGGCTGGCTTCCGGCCCGTAATGCAGCGCGTCTGGATCCCGTTGATGCTCTGGCACGAGAATAACGTGTTGTATTGCATAAGAAATAAAAATGCCAGCCTCAGGGGCTGGCATTTTGTCTGCGGGATGTACACAATGAGACAGAAGAGCTATGCGACAGCTTCTGCTTCAATGACGGGCACGATAAGACTGGCATGATTGCCTTTTGGCCCCTGGTGGACATCAAACTGGACAGACTGTCCGGCTTTTAGCGTTCTGTAACCATCCATCTGAATGGTGGAATAATGGGCGAAGATATCTTCACCACCGCCTTCGGGGCAGATGAAACCAAACCCTTTGGCATTGTTGAACCACTTAACAGTACCCGTTTCCATACTTCGACATCCTTCGTAAATCTTATATAAGTAAGATGGAATGAACCGGTGGCGGAGTGGGGGCTGTTCAAAACCTCGCCAACTCTCGAAACTACAATTTAGAGAAATCAGGCGAGGCGTCAAGCGCCAGGCAGGTGGAATAGGGTAAAAATGCATCAAAATTTGAAGCAGTTAACGCTATTGTCGGATATGTGACAGATGTCGCGGATGGCACTGATAGATGATAGTTATCTAATACTTGAGGTAGATTGATTGTGCGCATAGGCTCTTGTCAGCGGCAAGTTATTCTGCCGGTAACCGTAACTGAAGATGACGACTGACAATGGGTAAGACGAACGACTGGCTGGATTTCGAACAGCTGGCGGAAGACAAATTGCGCGACGCGCTAAAACCGCCATCTATGTATAAAGTGATATTAGTCAATGATGATTACACTCCGATGGAGTTTGTTATTGACGTGTTACAAAAATTCTTTTCTTATGATGTAGAACGTGCAACGCAACTGATGCTTGCCGTTCACTATCAAGGTAAAGCCATCTGCGGCGTATTCACCGCCGAGGTTGCTGAAACCAAAGTGGCGATGGTGAACAAATATGCGAGGGAAAACGAGCATCCGTTGCTGTGTACGCTGGAAAAAGCCTGAATGCAGGCATAAATATTGGGGGAGGTGCCTATGCTCAATCAAGAACTGGAACTCAGTTTAAATATGGCTTTCGCCAGAGCGCGCGAGCACCGACATGAGTTTATGACCGTCGAGCACTTGTTACTGGCGTTGCTCAGTAACCCATCGGCCCGCGAAGCGCTGGAAGCGTGTTCTGTGGATCTGGTGGCGCTCCGTCAGGAACTCGAAGCCTTCATTGAACAAACCACACCCGTATTGCCTGCCAGCGAAGAAGAACGCGACACGCAGCCGACGCTGAGTTTTCAGCGTGTTTTGCAACGCGCTGTCTTTCATGTTCAGTCCTCCGGGCGCAATGAAGTGACTGGCGCTAATGTGCTGGTTGCTATCTTCAGCGAGCAGGAGTCACAGGCGGCCTATCTGCTGCGTAAGCATGAAGTCAGTCGCCTGGATGTGGTGAATTTCATTTCTCATGGCACGCGTAAAGACGAACCGAGTCAGTCTTCTGACTCCGGGAATCAGCCAAATAACGAAGAGCAAGCTGGCGGGGAGGACCGTATGGAGAACTTCACGACTAACCTTAACCAGCTGGCTCGCGTGGGCGGGATTGATCCGCTTATTGGCCGGGACAAAGAGCTGGAGCGCGCCATTCAGGTACTGTGTCGTCGGCGTAAAAATAACCCACTGCTGGTGGGTGAATCCGGCGTCGGGAAAACGGCGATTGCCGAAGGTCTCGCCTGGCGTATTGTTCAGGGGGATGTGCCGGAAGTGATGGCTGATTGTACGCTGTACTCTCTGGATATCGGTTCGCTGCTGGCAGGCACCAAATACCGCGGTGATTTTGAAAAACGCTTTAAGGCGCTGCTGAAACAACTGGAACAGGATACCAACAGCATTCTGTTTATCGATGAGATCCACACCATTATCGGTGCGGGTGCGGCATCGGGCGGCCAGGTGGATGCGGCTAACCTGATCAAGCCGCTGCTCTCCAGCGGGAAAATCCGTGTGATAGGTTCAACCACTTATCAGGAGTTCAGCAATATCTTTGAGAAAGACCGTGCGTTAGCGCGTCGCTTCCAGAAAATCGATATCACTGAGCCGTCAGTGGAAGAGACCGTGCAGATCATCAACGGTCTGAAACCGAAGTACGAAGCGCACCATGACGTTCGTTACACCGCCAAAGCGGTACGTGCAGCGGTCGAACTGGCAGTGAAATACATTAACGATCGTCATCTGCCGGATAAAGCGATTGATGTGATTGATGAAGCGGGCGCACGTGCGCGTCTGATGCCGGTCAGCAAGCGCAAGAAAACCGTCAACGTGGCAGATATTGAGTCCGTGGTGGCTCGCATTGCGCGGATCCCGGAGAAGAGCGTTTCGCAGAGCGATCGTGATACGCTGAAAAATCTGGGCAACCGTCTGAAAATGCTGGTATTCGGGCAGGATAAAGCCATTGAAGCACTGACCGAAGCGATCAAAATGAGCCGTGCCGGTCTGGGTCATGAGCATAAGCCTGTCGGTTCGTTCCTGTTCGCCGGACCGACTGGCGTCGGTAAGACCGAAGTCACGGTGCAGTTGTCTAAAGCGCTGGGCATCGAATTGCTGCGTTTTGATATGTCCGAATATATGGAACGTCATACTGTCAGCCGCTTGATTGGTGCGCCTCCAGGGTATGTCGGTTTTGACCAGGGCGGTTTACTGACCGATGCGGTGATTAAGCATCCGCATGCTGTACTGCTGCTGGATGAAATTGAAAAAGCGCACCCGGATGTCTTTAACCTGCTGCTGCAGGTCATGGATAACGGTACGCTGACTGACAATAACGGACGTAAAGCGGATTTCCGCAACGTGGTGCTGGTGATGACGACCAACGCCGGGGTACGTGAAACTGAGCGTAAATCGATTGGGCTTATTCATCAGGACAACAGTACTGATGCGATGGGCGAAATCAAAAAAGTGTTTACGCCGGAATTCCGTAACCGCCTCGACAACATTATCTGGTTCGATCATCTCTCTACTGAGGTGATTCATCAGGTGGTGGATAAATTTATTGTCGAGCTGCAGGTTCAGCTGGATCAGAAAGGTGTCTCTCTGGAAGTGAGTCAGGAAGCACGTAACTGGCTGGCGGAAAAAGGCTACGACCGCGCAATGGGCGCACGTCCAATGACGCGAGTGGTTCAGGACAACCTGAAAAAACCATTGGCCAACGAATTGCTTTTTGGTTCGCTGGTGGATGGTGGTCAGGTTACCGTCGCGCTGGACAAAGAAAAAAATGAGCTGACCTATGGTTTTCAGAGTGCACAAAAGCACAAGCCAGAAGCTGCCCATTAATTTCTAATTACATAATAAACCGGGTGTAATGCCCGGTTTTTTTTCGCCTGAAAGTAGTGATTTGAATTGGGGGGACTCGGAGAGTTTAAACGGCAGGCAAAAAATAAGCCTGCGTAAGGGAGATTACGCAGGCTAAGGAGGTGGTTCCTGGTACAGCTAGCATTTATGGGTTATGTTTTTCAGCGGGTGGGATAATACCCTTAATGAACGAAACGGTATGTGATCGATTTCTAAGAATCTTCCGAACGCTGAAAAATAACCGTAATTAACTACTTAGCATGTGGGTTGCGCGTGGACTCACCGGCAAAATTACGCATCAACAATGCATAATTCAGATCGATATCCTGCGGCACGGGCATCCACACGGTATAACCATCACCAGGCGCAACGGGCATCGCTTCGCCTTTGGCGTTTTCCATCTGCTCAAGGGTGAAATTGACGTTACCCTGCGGCGTCATCAGCTCCAGACTGTCACCGACGGTGAATTTGTTTTTCACCAGCACAGCGGCCAGATCGCCTTTACGTTCGCCGGTGAATTCACCGACAAACTGCTGACGTTCGGAAACAGAAAAACCGTATTCGTAGTTCTGATAGTCGTCATGCGTATGGCGGCGCAGGAATCCTTCGGTATAACCACGGTGCGCCAGGCCTTCCAGTGTTTCCAGCAGTTGCGGATCGAACGGTTTACCGGCTGCAGCATCGTCAATGGCTTTACGATAGACCTGTGCGGTACGGGCGCAGTAATAGTAAGACTTGGTACGGCCTTCGATTTTCAGCGAATGCACGCCCATCTGGGTCAGGCGTTCAACGTGGGCAATGGCACGCAAATCTTTTGAGTTCATGATGTAAGTACCGTGTTCGTCTTCGAACGCGGTCATGTATTCACCCGGACGCTGGGCTTCTTCAATCATAAACACTTTGTCCGTAGGCGCGCCGATCCCAAGCGTCGGTTCCACGTTTTGTACCGGGATGGGTTCGTATTTGTGTACGATATTACCCACCACATCTTCTTTCCCTTCCTGCACGTTGTATTCCCAGCGGCAGGCGTTGGTACAGGTACCCTGGTTAGGGTCGCGCTTGTTGATGTAGCCGGAGAGCAGGCAGCGGCCGGAGTAGGCCATGCAAAGCGCGCCGTGCACGAAGATTTCAATCTCCATATCCGGAACCTGGGTGCGGATCTCTTCAATTTCTTCCAGCGACAGTTCGCGGGACAGGATCACGCGGGTCAGTCCCATTTGCTTCCAGAATTTTACCGTTGCCCAGTTTACGGCGTTAGCCTGTACCGACAGGTGAATGTCCATATCGGGGAAGTTCTCGCGCACCAGCATGATCAGGCCAGGATCGGACATGATCAGCGCATCCGGCCCCATTTCCACAACGGGTTTCAGGTCACGAATGAAGGTTTTCAGCTTGGCGTTATGCGGGGCAATGTTAACCACCACATAGAATTTTTTACCCAGTTCATGGGCTTCATTAATGCCGAGCTGCAGGTTTTCGTGGTTGAATTCGTTGTTGCGTACACGCAGAGAGTAACGCGGTTGGCCCGCATACACAGCATCTGCGCCATAGGCGAAAGCGTAACGCATATTTTTCAGCGTTCCCGCCGGGGAAAGGAGTTCCGGTTTAAACATAATTTTCTCGTTCTGATGACAGGTCAGACTCGCTTCACTGAATGAAGCGGTTGGGGGAGTGCCCCCATATTAAGGGCGGGCATTGTATCGCTGCGTGACGGGCAGGTAAAGTTATTGTGCCGGGTGGGCGTTTTGCCTTACCCGGCCTCGATTGACTTCTGGCAGATTACGCAATGCGGCAGGCATCGGCTTCCCAACGATACCCTACGCCATAGACCGCGCGGATAAACGACTGCTCTGTATCCAGCGATTCCAGTTTACGGCGCAGGTTCTTGATATGGCTGTCGATGGTACGGTCGGTAACGACGCGGTAGTCATCGTAGAGATGGTTGAGCAATTGCTCGCGGGAGAATACTTTTCCCGGTTCAAGCGACAGCGTTTTGAGTAAGCGAAATTCAGCGGGCGTCAGGTCGAGCATTTTTCCACGCCACGATGCCTGAAAACGGCCTTCATCGACGATCAGCGGACTGTCTGCATCCATCTGTTGCAACTCGCGCTGTGGTTTACAACGGCGCAGGATCGTTTTCACTCGTGCGACGACTTCCCGCGGGCTGTACGGTTTACAAATGTAGTCATCTGCACCGATCTCCAGCCCCAGCAGGCGGTCAATCTCTTCGATTTTAGCGGTTACCATCATGATGGGGACTTCCGAGAAACGGCGAATCTCCCGACACAGAGTCAGACCGTCGGTACCGGGCAGCATCAGATCCAACAAGATCATATCGGGCGGCGTCTGGCGTACGTAAGGCAACACCAGATCGCCGTGATTGATGAGCGTAGGGGCATAGCTTGCCGCACGCAGGTAGTCGATGAGCAGTTGCCCCAGCTTGGGCTCGTCTTCCACGATCAGAATACGCGGCGTGTTTTCATCAATGGGTAACTCAGTCATACATCTCTCTGTAAATCGCGTTCCAGCGGTAACTCTACTGTAATGCTAACCCCGCCAAAAGGCGAATGGGCGGCGCGGATCAGACCATTATGCGCCTGGACAATGTTGACGCAAATCGCCAGCCCCAGCCCGGATCCTCCGCTGGCCCGATTACGGGACCCTTCGGTACGATAAAAACGTTCAAACAGTTTCTGTAACTGTTCGTCGCTAACGCCGGGGGCGGAATCGGCGAAGGTTAATAACACCATCCGCTCGCGCTGTTCGGCGCTGATATGCAGACCGCCACCGCTGTCGGTGTAGCGCAGGCTGTTTTCCAGTAGGTTGTTAAACAGTTGCATCAGGCGATCCCTGTCGCCAAAGACCGTCATGCTGTCCGGGAGTGAAAGTTGGATCGTCAGTCCACGGCTGGCGAAACGTTCGCGAAACGCGCCGCTCGCCACTTCCAGCAGAGGGATCAGGTCCAGAGAGGTTTTCTGATAGGCCAGCGCACCTTCATCAGACATAGAAAGCTGATGGAGATCGTCTACCAGTTTGGTGAGCGTACCCACTTCGGCCTGCAGTGAGGCTACCGAATCCGGGGTAAACTGACGTACACCATCCTGGATGGCTTCGAGTTCGCCGCGCAAAACTGCCAGCGGCGTGCGCAGTTCGTGAGAGATATCAGCCATAAAGTCCCGGCGCATCTGCTGGTTTTTTTCCAGCGTACTGGCGAGCTGGTTGAAATCCTGCGCCAGTTTGCCCAGCTCATCCGTACTGGTCGGTACAACGCGAGTGGTGAAATCGCCAGCTGCCAGTTTGTGCGTGCCGTCCACCAGCCGTTTGACGGGGGCCAGCAGGCTACGTGCCAGCGTAAATGTTGCCAGTGCAGCCAGTATTGTGGAGAGCGCGACGATCAGCCAACTGGTGCGCCGCTGTTGTTTATCGAAGTTAATATCCGTATTGCGCGTCAGCCGTTCAACGGGTGAGGCGATGACGGCACCAACTTCGAGACCGTTGACGCGGATCGGGCGGCGAGTGCCGTCACGCGGTACGGGACCGCGCGGGCCGACCAGCACGCTGGCACTTTGATCAACCACCCAGAATTGCGTACGCCAACCGTGCGGCGGCATGCCGGGTCCCGGTTTATCATCGTCATTGTCGTGTTCAAATGAGCGCAGGATCTGAAAGATAAAACGATCGTTGTTACGTAAAAATCGCCAGTTGCCGTGCTGCTCATACTGCTCGCCAAGGGCATCGCTGAGCATTTGCAGTCGTTGTTCGTTACCGTGTTTGATGTAGTCAATAAAACCGCGTTCGAAGCTAATGCGCACGGCCCAGTGCATACTGATCAGCAATACAATGCAGGTGGCGAAAATAGCCAGAAACAGTTTGCCGGTGATACCGGGTCGCCAGAACTTCATCGGGTGCTCCTTTTGTGCCGTGAAATCACCGCGTTGGTCTGCGTGTCGTTCGGCACGCGGGCAAAAATGATGGCGGGCAGTGCGATAAGGAACGCAATGCACAGCCAGGTATACATAAAGACGGTATGCGTAGACGCGCTGTCGATGGCGATATGTTGCTGCCCGAACATGCCTAACAACAGACCGGCGATGGTTACCCCAATACTCATCGACAGCTGCATGATCATCGACAGCAGGCTGTTGCCGCTGCTCGCGAGGTCATCCGGCAGGTCTTTTAGCGTCAGCGTGTTCATCGAGGAGAAGCGGGTAGAATTGACCATTCCCTGTAAGAACAGTATGAACGGCAGGGCGTAATACCAACCGAGTAATGCGGTGCCCATCAGCAACAGGCTGACCAGCGACAGGCCAAGCGTGGTGGTGACCAGTACGCGACGGTAGCCATACCGGTTAACGACCTGCACCACAATGCGCTTCATGCCCATACTGCCCAGCACCATCGGGATCATCATCAGCCCGGCATGAAATGGCGAAAAACCCAATCCAATCTGCAGGAATACCGGGGTCATGAACGGTAACATCCCGCTGCCAATCCGCCCGGCAAAGCTGCCAAACAGGCCTAACGAGAAGGTGTGTGTACGAAACAGATGCAGGCTAAACAGTGCACGAGGGTTGTTGTGGGCGTGTTTGAGATACAGCAGGATCGCCAGTACGCCACAGATAATCAGCGCTGCCAGCGTGATGTGGGAAATGCCGGTTCCTTTACTACCATCGAGCGCTAACGTGAGTACCGCCATGCCGGCAGCCAGCATCATGAATCCAGAAAGATCGAAACGGCGAGTTTGCATGGTGTAGTTGGGCATCAGCATTAACGTCGCAATTGCCCCGACAATGCCAACCGGAATGTTAATCAGAAATATCCAGTGCCAGGAGGCATATTCCACCAGGATACCACCTAATGCCGGGCCCAGAAGTGGACCAATCTGACCGGGCAAAGTGACGAATGTCATTGCCGCCATGTATTGCTCGCGTGGGACGATTTTCATCACCGTCAACCTGCCGACGGGCACCATCATTGCGCCGCCTACACCTTGTAACACGCGAGCCATCACCAGTTCATTCAGCGTTCCGGACCAGGCGCAAAAAAACGATCCCAGCGTAAACAGAATGATCGCGGTGAAGAAGATATTACGCACGCCAACTTTGTCCGCCAGCCAGCCGCTGGCGGGGAGCATGACGGCAACGGTTAAAACATATGACACAATGACCATATGCATGTGTAACGGGCTTTCCCCGAGGCTTGCCGCCATCGAGGGAAGCGCGGTGTTGACGATGGTGGTATCCAGCGACTGCATAAAAAAACCAAATGCCACAATCCAAAGTTGCCAGCGGGTGCTGTCGGGAAGTTCTGTCATAACTCTGCTACCGGTTTGCTGTTTTTACGCGAAAAACGCAGACGCAGACGGTCGAAAAAGAGATAGACCACCGGAGTGGTGTACAGTGTCAGTAGCTGACTGACAACCAGCCCGCCAACAATGGTTATCCCCAACGGCTGGCGCAGTTCAGAGCCATCTCCTGCGGATAACACCAGCGGCAGTGCGCCAAACAACGCCGCCAGCGTGGTCATCATTATTGGGCGAAAGCGCAGCAGACAGGCCTGGAAAATCGCTTCTTCCGGCTGCAAATTGCCATTTCTCTGCGCTTCCAGCGCAAAATCGACCATCATGATGGCGTTTTTCTTCACAATGCCAATTAATAGCATGATCCCTATCAGAGCGATTAGGCTGAACGGGGCATTGAACAGCTCCAGCGCCAGCAAAGCCCCGACGCCCGCTGAAGGTAGCGTGGAGAGAATGGTCAGCGGGTGAACATAGCTTTCATACAGCATGCCCAGCACGATGTAGACCGTGGCGATGGCGGCGATAATCAGGATCACCTGCGAGTTCATGGTGTCCTGAAATACCTGCGCGGTACCGGCAAAGCTGCCGCGAACCGTGGAGGGAACGCCGAGCTGGGTCATGGTTCGGTTGATGGCCTCTGTCGCTTCAGAGAGTGAAGAACCCGTCGGCAGGTTAAACGACACGGTTGAGGCGGCAGATAATCCCTGATGGTTTACCGACAGCGGGGCATTCGCCGGTTGCCATTTGGCAAAGTACGATAACGGGATCGCCTTACCGTCATTGTTGATGACGAACATTTTGTCCAGGGCGCTGATGTCCTGGGTGTAACGCCGATCGACCTCCATCACCACTTTGTACTGGTTCATCGGTTGATAAATAGTCGAAATTTGCCGTTGTCCAAAGGCGTTATTCAGCAGGCTGTTGGCGGCTGCGACGTCGATCCCAAGACGAGACATGGTGTCGCGATCGTAGATAAGGTTCATCTCGGCACCATTGTCCTGCTGATCGGAGTTGACGTCCGCCAACTGGGGCAGGGTGGCCAGCGCCTTACGAATTTTCGGTTCCCATTCGCGTAGTGCGGCGAGGTCATCTGACAACAGAGTGTATTGGTAGTTGGCATTAGCCTGGCGACCGCCGACGCGAATATCCTGCACCGCCATCAGAAACAGGTTTGCGCCGGGTTCTTTGGCAAGCGCGACCCGCAGGCGGTCGATCACCTGTTGCGCCGTTTCGTGACGTTCTCCACGTGGCTTCAGGGTGATAAACATCATTCCGCTGTTGACGCGTGAGCCGCCGGTAAATCCGGTGACGTTATTCACCGCAGGATCGTCGCGGATGATCTTCATAAAGTCCTGCAGTTTGCCGCGCATCGCCTGGAAAGAGATGCTCTGGTCGGCCTGGATCCCGCCCATGAGTACGCCGGTATCCTGCTCCGGGAAGAAGGTTTTGGGGATTGAAATATAGAGCCAGACGTTCAGGGCAATGGTTGCGAGTAGCACCACGCCCACCATGCGCGTGTGGCGTAGCACCCACTTCAGCGAGGTGGCGTAGCTTTGTTGTAATGCCACCAGTACGCGGCCAAATCCCCGCTTACGCGACTGTTCGCGTGGCGTGCTGGATTTGAGCATCCAGCCGCACATCATCGGCGTCAACGTCAGCGATACCAGCAGTGAAATACCGATGGCAACCGACAGCGTGACGGCAAATTCGCGCAGCAGGCGTCCAGGCAATCCGCCCATTAACAGCAGCGGCAGGAATACCGCCACCAGCGACAGGCTCATGGAAAGCACGGTGAATCCCACCTCGCGCGTGCCCTGTAGCGCCGCCTGTAACGGTTTCATTCCTGCTTCGAGATGGCGCGCAATGTTCTCCAGTACCACAATGGCATCATCGACGACAAATCCGGTGGCGATGGTTAGCGCCATCAACGACAGGTTGTTGAGGCTGAATCCGCACAGATACATGGCGGCAAAGGTACCGATCAGCGAGACCGGAACCGCTACCGCGGGGATCAGAGTCGCACGCCCGGATCGCAGGAAGACAAACACCACCAGGATAACCAGCGCCACGGAGATAATCAGCGTCTGTTCGACTTCCTCTAGTGAAGCGCGAATGGTCGGTGAACGGTCCTGGGCGATTTGCAGATCGATGGCGGCCGGGACCAGCGTTTGTAACTCCGGTAATTTGGCGCGAATACTATCTACCGTCTGAATAATATTGGCCTCCGGTAGCTTGCGGATCATCAGCAGAATGGCCGGTTTGGCGTTGGTCATCCCCGCGTTACGAACGTCCTGTACAGAGTCGGTTATAGACGCAACATCACCCAGTCGCACCGCTGCGCCGTTGTTATAGTGGATGATAATCGGTTGATATTCGGCGGCGGTTTTCAGCTCATCGTTAGTTTGTACCTGCCAGCGATGGGTATCATTCTCGATAGCGCCCTGCGGCTTACGCACGTTGGCATTGTCGATCGCGCTACGCACGTCGTCCAGTGACACGCCCTGGTTAAAGAGCGCCTGCGGGTTGAGTCCTACCCGCACGGCAGGCAGAGAACTGCCTCCAACGTCCACGTCGCCCACTCCGTCGATTTGCGCGATGGTCTGCGCCAGTTGCGTCGATGCGAAATCGTATAATTCACCTTGCGAGTACGTGTCTGATGTCAGCGTCAGGATCATGATTGGCGCATCGGAAGGGTTAGCTTTGCGATACGTTGGTCGGCTAGGCATCCCGCTGGGTAGCAGGCTTTGCGCCGCGTTAATCGCAGCCTGAACGTCCCGCGCTGCGCCATTGATGTCACGGTCAAATTTGAATTCGAGAATAATCCGCGTACTGCCAAGCGAACTGCTTGAGGTCATTTCGTTCACACCCGCGATGCGCCCAAGCGAGCGCTCCAGCGGGGTCGCGACCGAGGAGGCCATTGTTTCAGGGGAGGCGCCGGGTAATGATGCGCTGACCATAATCACCGGAAAATCCACCTGCGGCAGCGGAGCGACCGGCAACAGACGAAAGCCCAGAATACCGCACAGGGTGATAGCCACCGAAATGAGAATGGTCGCCACCGGCCGATGAATGAAAAGCGCGAAAAATTTCATTTACGCTTCCTCTTCCTGACGCGGGAAGCAGCTTTTCACGTACAGCGACAGTCGATCAAACAACAGATAAATCACCGGCGTGGTAAACAGGGTTAATACCTGACTTACCAACAGACCGCCGACCATGCCAATCCCTAATGGGCGGCGTAACTCTGCACCTACGCCGGTGCTCAGCATCAGCGGCAACGCGCCGAGCAGTGCTGCCAGCGTGGTCATCAGGATCGGGCGAAAACGCAGTAAACACGCCTGGAAAATCGCGTCGCGCGGCGCCATGCCCTGTTCGCGTTCAGCGGCAAGAGCAAAGTCGATCATCATGATGGCGTTTTTCTTGACGATCCCGATGAGCAAAATAATGCCGATAATCGCGATGACGTCCAGTTCACTGCCGGCAATCATTAACGCCAGCAGCGCTCCGACGCCCGCCGTAGGCAGTGTGGAGAGAATGGTAATCGGGTGAATAAAGCTCTCATACAACACGCCGAGCACGATATACATCGCCACTACCGCGGCCACAATCAACCAGATAGTGTTGCCCAACGCAGCCTGGAAGGCGAGGGTACTGCCCTGGAACTGGGTGGTAATATTCGCGGGCAGGTTAAGCGTTTTTTCGGCATCCAGAATCGCCTGTACCGCATCGCCCAGCGAATGACCGTCCGGCACGTTGAATGAGATGGTGGTGACCGGGAACTGATCGAGGTGGTTAATCGACAGCGGGGCAAAACGCTGCTCAATGCTGGCGATAGCGCTGAGTGGTACGATTCCGCCATCGCTACTGGTTAGACGAATGGTATCCAGCGCTGCAAGTCCAGGTGTGGTGTCAGTATTATGCTCTAACACCACGCGATACTGGTTGGCTTGCGTGTAGATAGTTGAAATCAAACGCTGTCCGAAGGCGTTATACAGGGCGTTATCGACATCCGCCATACTGATCCCTAAACGGCTGGCACTGTCACGATTGACATTCACATACGCCACCAGTCCTTTGTCCTGCCAGTCGCTGCTGACATCGGACAGTTGTGGTAGCTGCTGTAGTTTTGCTAACAGTTGCGGAACCCAGGTGCTGAGGGCATCCAGGGAAGTTGCTTGCAGCGTGAACTGATATTGCGTTCGGCTGACCTGGGTATCAATTGTCAGATCCTGGGTCGGCTGAAGGTAGAGGTCAACGCCGGGGACTCTGTCAACCGCGTCCTGTAACCGGGCGATCACTTTCTGCACGCGATCGTCACGTTCATCCAGCGGTTTAAGGTTGATTTGCAAACGCGCGCTGTTTAATGCCGGATTCGTACCATCTACGCCAACAAACGCGGTCAGGCTCTCTACCGCCGGATCGTTAAGGATGACATCTGAAACCTGACGCTGGCGCTCGGCCATGCTGGTGAATGAACTGGACTGTGGTGCCTGTAGCGTACCCTGAATAATGCCGTTATCCTGAATTGGGAAGAAGCCTTTGGGGATGAAAACCCACAGCATGACGCTCAGTGCCAGCGTACCGAGGGCTACGCTCAGCGTGAGCCACGGATGGTTAAGCACTTTTGCCAGCCAGTGCCCGTACCCGGCAATTACACGATCGAACATTTTTTCTGAGGCGCGGGAGAAGCGGTTTTGCTTACGCAATGACGCCTGACTGAGCATGCGCGCGCACATCATCGGTGTAAGGGTTAGCGATACGACGGCGGAAATCAGAATCGACACCGCCAGCGTAACGGCGAATTCACGGAACAAGCGCCCGACGATATCGCCCATGAATAGCAGTGGGATCAATACCGCAATCAATGAAAACGTCAGGGAGATGATGGTAAAACCAATCTCGCCTGCACCTTTCAGGGCTGCGGCCAGTGGTTTTTCCCCTTTTTCGATATAGCGCGAAATATTCTCGATAACCACAATGGCATCATCCACCACAAAACCTGTGGCGATGGTCAGCGCCATTAAGGTCAGGTTGTTGATGGAGAAATCAAGAAATACCATCACCGCGAAGGTGCCGACTAGCGATAGCGGTACGGCGACGGCGGGAATAATCGTCGCCGGAACATTGCGCAGAAACAGGTAGATAATCATCACCACCAGCGCTATCGCCAGCATCAGCTCGAACTGGGTGTCTGCAACAGAGGCACGAATATTGGTGGTACGATCAGAAAGCACGCTGACCTTAACTGATTTCGGCAGGCTTTCCGTCAGTTGCGGCAGCATTTGCCGGATACTGTCTGCCGTGGAGATGATGTTCGCCCCAGGCTGGCGCTGCACATTCATTACAATGGCTTGTTGCTTATTGGCCCACGCGCCCAGCCAGCTGTTTTCTGCCCCTTGTTCGACGGTGGCGATATCGCCGAGGCGCACCGGCGCGCCATTTTTATAGGCCACAATCAGTTGACGATATTCGTCCGCGGACTGCATCTGGTCATTGGCTGAAAGCGTGACGGCACGCGTTGGGCCATCAAGACTTCCTTTCGCTGAATTAACGTTGGCACCGGTGATGGCCGTACGGATGGTTTCGCTGGTCAGACCGAGCGCTGCAATCGCCTGTGCGTTAAGCTTCACGCGGACCGCCGGACGCTGGCCGCCAGAAAGTGTCACCAGGCCAACACCAGAAACCTGGGAGATTTTCTGTGCGACGCGGGTTTCCACCATATCTTCCACCTGCGTCATCGGCATGGCGGTCGAGGTGACGGCCAGCGTCATGATTGGCGGATCTGCTGGATTAACTTTGCTGTAGACCGGTGGGTTAGGCAGATCACTCGGCAATAAATTGGTAGCAGCATTGATGGCGGCCTGAACTTCCTGCTCGGCAACATCCAGTGGCAGGGTCAGTTGAAACTGCAACGTGACGACCGATGCACCACCGGAACTTTGGGAGGACATTTGTTTCAGGCCGGACATCTGCCCGAACTGGCGTTCAAGCGGAGCGGTAACCGCAGACGTCATGACATCCGGGCTGGCTCCGGGATAGAGCGTTATGACCTGAATGGTGGGGTAATCCACTTCCGGCAATGCCGCAATGGGCAGGAAACGATAGCCGATGATACCAGTAAGCAGGATCGCGACCATCAGCAACGTGGTGGCGACGGGGCGCAGAATAAACAGGCGGGACGGGCCGCCTGTATTGCCGGGAGGTAACACCTGCATCAGGAGCGCGCTCCTTTTTTGCCATAGCCGCGCGGTGCGGCTTTGTCGTCGCTAACGGTGGCGGCGTGAGCTTCCACGACCTCGACTTTAGCCCCTTCCGTCAGACGATCAATCCCGTCGGTGACGACGCGATCGCCCGCGGACAGTCCGGCGGAGATAACGACGTTCTGACTGTCCTGAATACCCGGTTTAACCAGATGTTTGCTGACTTTGTTGTCGCTGTTCAGCACCCAGACAAAGTGGCCTTCGTTACCCATTTGTAGTGCGGCAGTCGGGATCACGACGGCATTTTGTTCCGTATCGACGAGCATGCGAGCGTTAACAAACTGATTCGGGAACAAGGCATCGTCCTGGTTGTTAAAGCGGGCCTTTGCTTTGATGGTGCCGGTGGTGGCGTCAATCTGGTTGTCGAGGCTCAGCAGCACGCCTTCGCTCAGTTTTTGCGAGTTGGTACGGTCCCAGGCCTCAACTTTCAGAGGCGTCCCCGATTTCTGTGCCTGTACGACGGTCGCGATATCGTTCTCTGGCAAAGTGAAAACCAGATCAATAGGATGGGTTTGTGTAATGACGACAATCCCGGTGGTATCGCTGCTGGATATCTGGTTACCCACATCCACAAGCTTCAGGCCCACCCGACCATCAACAGGTGCCGTTACCCGGCTCCAGTCGAGTTGCAATTGCGCGCTGGCGACGCTGGCTTCATCGGCTTTTATCGTCCCTTGTGTTTCGTTGACCAGCGCCTGTTGTGCATCCTGCTCCTGACGAGAGACCAGATTCGTTTTGACCAATTGCTGATAGCGGGCGAGGTCGCGACGAGCATTGGCCAGCGTGGCTTTATCTTTCGCTAGCTGACCCTGCGCCTGAGCTAACGCAACGTTAAACTGGCTCGGGTCGATCTCTGCCAGCAGATCGCCGGCTTTCACCTGTTGCCCTTCCTGAAAGTGTATGGCGATGAGCTGTCCGTCCACGCGACTGCGTACCGTCGCGGTGTTCGCGGCAGTAATGGTACCCAGCCCGGTCAGATAGCGTGGAACCGCTTGTTCGACTGCCGTGGCCGCCTGAACCGGAGCCAACGGACCGGAACGCATTCCTCGCCGTCCCGTAGCCGGAGCGGGTTGCGTCTGACGGGTTGCGCCGGGGGCTGTTCCCTGGGGTTCGCTGTGACTTTGCCAGAACCAGAAGGCGGCGATGGCGGCCACGACGATCACAATTACTATCACCCAGCGGGATTTGTTACGGCCTTTCATTGTTATGAGTTTCTCATCCTGAAACGTTTCGCGGAATGATACTAGTTTAGCCAGTGAACAAGGGAGAAAAATGGAGGAATTATGAAACACTGTCGGGATTCGTCTGAATGACGGCGCGGCTTTGCGAGGCATTACGCAACAATTTGCGGCGAAAATAGCGAATGCGTCATTGTGCGTTAGAGTGCGGTCAAGGCAAAAGGAGGTAAGCCAGAGATTTCAGCGGGACGCTGGAACGGGAAAGCCCCTCCCGAGGAAGGGGCCAAAATAAGGAAAGGGTTATGATGAAGCAGGTCATCATACTGGTGATACTCTTAGTCATTAGCTTACCGGCTTACTAAGACACCAGGGGGAGGGGAAACCCTCCCTAACCCTCATTCCTGAAAATAAGGCACAGTAACGATGATGTCAATACGCGTACCTTTAAGCCTGCGAGCCGCTTAGCGGAAAACAACGTCAGCCCAGCGGGCCAGTCCGGCGGTGACGGAGCCGAAATCATCGCCACCCGCGATAGGGATCCCTGGAAGCTGCTGCGCAAGCGCTTTTTTGATCAACGGCGAACGTGCGCTGCCGCCGGTCAGGTAAATCACGTCCGGTTTTTCTTGTGCGTTTTCCTGCGCCAGTTGCACCTGCTCCAGAATACGCGCCAGAGGTTGATTGAGTGCAGTTTCCAGGCCGTGCTGACTGATATCGGTTGCCAGCGTGTCGCTGATAAACGGTATCGCCGCCGTAACAGCGGTCTGGTCGGAAAGCGCAATTTTGCTCTCTTCTGCGCTGCGTACCAGGCGATAACTCAGGCGTTCACGCCAGACTTTAAGCAGCAGCGCCACTTTGTCTGCTTCACGCGCATCGCGGATCAGATCGTTGAGTAAACGTCCATTGGCGGTACTGTAGAAATCACTTTGCGCGGGAACATCGTTGATCGCGACCGCGTTCCACCAGGGTAAAATCGGCAATGCGATGCCTTTTTCCGTTTCGCCGCCCATGCCCAGCAGTGGCATCAGATGTTTAAAGGCTAACGCAATATCCAGATCGTTACCGCCCACGCGGCAGCCGCTGTGTCCCAGCAGGCTGTTTTCGCGATCGGCGCGCTGATGCCATTGCGGTCCCATTAGTAGTAGCGAACAGTCAGTGGTGCCACCGCCGATGTCCACCACCAGTACGCGTTTTTCTTCCTGCAAGGTTGCTTCAAAATCCAGACCCGCGGCTACCGGCTCGTACTGGAAGACGACATCCTGAAAACCGGCGCGTTTGGCCGCACGTTCAAGAATACCCTGCGCCTGGGCGTTGGCGTCATCGCCGCCTAACCCCTGGAAGTTGATCGGGCGACCGATAACGGCCTGGGTGATCGCTTCAGGCAGCTGGTTTTGCGCCTGATTGCGAATATGCAGCATCATCGCACAAACCAAATCCTCAAATAGCGCAACCTGCTGCGGCTTCAGACCGCTGGCACCCAAAAATGATTTCGGCGATTTAACGAAGTACACCTCTTCCGGGTCGTCAATGTATTGCGCCAGTGATGCCAGACCAAACTGCACGCTATTGGCGCTAACATCGATGTCTTCATCGCGGTTATAACGCATCGCACGACTCAGTAGCGCCTGTGTTTCGGCATCCGTCGTGGGGACATCATGATGGCGATACAACCATTCGCTCACCGCTTCGCGCGTAGGTGCACAAAGCATTGAGGGCAGTAACGTGCTGTTGTTTTCCATTTTGAGCAAGTGTGGCTGCCCGTCACGCATTACGGCTACTGAACAGTTTGCCGTACCGTAGTCAAAACCAATAAACACCGTAGAAATCCCCATGCCAGTGAAGAAGGGGCGTGACTTTAGCGAAATGTCGCCGCCCCGACAACTGGAATATGAAAGCAAGGCGTATCGATTGAATACCGTTTATGCTGTAGGTTTAACTAAAAAGGACACCTGAATGTTAACACTGAGCTGGCAGCCGCCCTATGACTGGTCCTGGATGCTAGGGTTTCTTGCCGCCCGTGCGGTGGAGGGTGTCGAAACCGTCGGGGAGCTGTATTACACCAGAAGCCTGGTTATCGGCGAATATCGTGGACTGGTTAGCGTAGTGCCTGACCTGAAGACACACCAGCTTCAGGTCAGGCTAAGTCCGGGGTTACAGCCTGTTGCGCCAGAATGCCTGGTCAAAATTGAGCGGTTGTTCGATCTTCGCTGCTGCCCACAGCATATTGCTAACGCGCTGGGCAGCCTGGGCGCAGCGCGTCCTGGCCTGCGGCTGCCTGGCTCTGTCGATGCCTTTGAACAAGGTGTGAGGGCGATATTAGGCCAGTTAGTTAGCGTTGCAATGGCGGCAAAACTGACCGCGAAAGTTGTACGCACCTACGGTGACAGGCTTGATGACGCGCCTGAGTATGTTTGTTTTCCCACACCACAAGCGCTGGCTGCTGCTGAGCCTTTGCATCTGAAAGCCTTAGGGATGCCGCTCAAACGCGCCGAAGCGCTCATTCATCTGGCACGAGCAACGCTTACCGGAAGGCTTGCATCGGTTGCACCAGCTGATATTGAGCAAGGCGTAAAGCACTTACAAACGTTTCCGGGTATAGGGCGCTGGACTGCCAATTATTTCGCGCTACGCGGTTGGCAGGCGAAAGATGTTTTTCTTCCTGACGATTATTTGATCAAACAACGCTTTCCGGGCATGACACCAGCCCAGATCCGGCGCTATGCCGAGCGCTGGAAGCCGTGGCGCTCCTATGCGTTATTGCATATCTGGTATACGGAAGGGTGGCAGCCGTCAGTTGATAGCGAAGTTGCTGGTATTGAGTAGCAGATCCAACGGCTGAGCATCAGCAATGATGTCGCCGTAGATCATATCAATACCGATGCCAGAAAGTGCGTCCATAATAAGCGGCATTTGCACGGGGCCGGCGATCGTTTTGATATCCAGTCGCTGTGCATGTCCCTGGATAATAGAAACCCACATTTCATCCATCAGGTTGCCGTGAACACTGGCACTGATCTCACTGTCGAGTAACAGGTAATCGACGGTGTGAAACTTCAGGTTTTCAACGATCTCTAAGTCACGTCCAACCTGGCTTAAAATAATCCGACAACCCGCGTGACGAAGTCGCTGAATGGCCGATAGGCTCTGAGCTGGATGCGATTTCATCACTCCGGCTGGAATGGTCAGGTGTAATAAGCGTGGTGGTAGCGAACTACGTTGCAACTGCGCCAGCATTTCATCCACAAATTCGGTACTCAACAGTCCGGCGGCAGAAAGGGGAAGGGCAATACTGAGCCCCTTACTGGCAATCGCCGCCGCTGCATGCTGGAAAAATTCGTTAAAAACCCGACGGTCAAGCGCATGATTAAGCGCAGGGTCAACGAGTCCGGTTCGGAGGATATGCTCTTCGATAACATCACCGTCCTCTGTCCCCAGGCGCAGTGAGAGTAGCCAGAAGCTGAATGTCTCAGGAATGCGTGGAGAGGCCACACCCCGGGCGATCATGAGCATCGGGTTATGCGCAATAATGTGCTTCTGTTCATCAAACGACAGCAGTTCCCGTGAGACATGCGTCTGACTTTGCTGGGGTTCATACACACAGACCCGGCCACGCCCACTATTTTTGGCGGCATAACAGGCGATATCTGCCTGAGACATGACCTCAGTCGCGATATAATTTTTCTCATCGATCAGCGTAATACCCGCACTGGCGCCTATGCGGTGCAGACGGTCTTCCCACCTGAACTGATACTCGTTGATGGCGTTGATAATACGGCCTGAGATAAAGCGAGCGCTTTCGATGTTGCAATCAGGCAGCAACAGGCCGAATTCATCGCCACCGAGACGAGCCAGTACATCGCTGGTGCGCAGCATGCTGAGCATCAGAGAAGCCAGTTCGCGCAGCAGGGCATCGCCTGCAGCATGGCCCGCGCTATCGTTCACGGCTTTAAACCTATCCAGATCGATAAAGACCAGAACATGGCGTTGATGCGTATCGTGTACGGCTTGTAGCAATTGTTTCAGATGGTTCTCGAAGCTGACCCGGTTAGCAAGATGGGTGAGGTCATCATGCGACGCGCTGTAGCTCAGTTGGCGTAACATCTTACGTGACTCGGTGACATCCTGAATGACCAGTACGGAGCCAATGCTACCACCGTCAAGGGTACTGAGTGGCGTAATGCTGTACTGAATGTCGTAACTGCCGCCGTTACGGCAATGCAGAACCACCTCCTGCTCTATGGCAGTACGCGACATATCGGCACTGTAGATGTTTTCCATCAATGGGCCGTTATCACCAAAGGTAATTCGCAGCACTGTCAGTAACGGAATACCTATCGCGTCGTCCTGCTGCCAGCCGCTCATCTTCTCGGCAACCGGGTTCATGAAGGTCACGTTCATGTCGACATCAATGCAAATCACTGCTTCGCCGATTGAGTCCAGCGTGATGTGCAGACGCTCTTTTTCCTGGTACAGCGCTTCGTTGAGCTGCTTCACTTCGGTCATATCCAAATTGATACCGAGTAAGCGTTCAACTTCTCCGTCTTTATTCAGTACCCGGTTAGCTAACGAGCGGATATGGCGCACGCCGTCACGTACTGCAATACGAAATTCGAGCTTAAAGGGAATTCGTGCGGCCAGAGAGTCGCGAATCACATTTTCAGCATGCTCGCGATCTTCCGGTACGACGCACTCGTACCAGACTTGCCAACTGGGTTTGATATGTGGCGGGACTTCATAGAGATCGAACATGCGCTTATCCCAACTGATCACGTCGGGTTGCAGTTCCCACTCCCAGATACCGATACCGCCCGCTTCGTTGGCGAGGGTAATGCGTTCCATCAGCCGCTTATTCATCCACTCGGTGTGCTTCAGGTCGTTTATGTCTTCAACCTGTGCAATAAAGTAGAGTGGGGTGTTGTCGCTGTGGCGTACCAGCGAAACGGCCAGCAATGCCCAGACGACGTCGCCCGCGCGCGTGTAATAGCGCTTTTCCATGGAGTAGCTATTGATTTCACCACGGACCAACATGCCGAGTTGTTCGAGGTCGTTATTCAGATCTTCCGGCCAGGTGAGCTGCTGGAAGGTCAGCGCTCTCAGCTCTTCCTGACTGTAGCCAAGAAACTGACACAACGCTTTGTTTGCCTGTAACCACTGCCCTTCGGTACCGACCAGCGCCATACCAATCGCAGAATATTCCATAGCATTACGAAAACGCGATTCACTTTCCGAGATGTGTTTTCGCTCGGCCCGAAATGCGTACATCACCATAGTCATCATGTTGGCTGGCAACAGAATCATCAAAAACGGCAGCCACGGAATACTTGTCATCACATTCGCTTTCGGGGTGTAGAGCAGCGATGGGTTGGCAGCCAGCATCAGAGAGACCATCAGGATGGTGCTGAGAAAAATTAAAAATGCTTCCATACGCGGCAAACGGACGGCGCTCCACATCAGCAACACAATGACGCAGGTAAACGGCCACGGCACGTACATCATGGAGAGCCAACTGAACGTTAAGGTGACGAGCAGCGTGATGAGGGTCTCAAGCAGTAAACGTGGATCGCGGTGGCGCAGCAGATAATGAGGCTTGAATAACAGACCTAATGGCACCAGCGCCAGCGCGCCGATGGATTCGGAAAGCACCCAAATGAGAAACGTATTTAACGAGGTTCCCTCCGGGAGCAGTAGCCACATTAGCGCACCACCTAATAGCGGAGGTATGACGGCGCTACCCAAGGCCAAACGCGCCCAATCATTCAGATTCTGTAAGGGGTTATACCAAGGGAGCAGTTTGCGCAATAACATCGCGCCGACGACCGCTTCAATAATATTGATGGTCGTATAAGTATAGTTAAGCGAATCTCCAGGAAAAAACAGCAAAGACGCGCCGATGCTGCCGAATGAGCAAGCCAGCGCTATTCCGGGCCACATTTTTCCTGCATGGCGGTAAAACGCCACCATCATGATTGAGGTTGGAAACCAAAGCGGTGCCAGTTGGGTACCGAAACGCGACAGCTCCAGCGAGAATAGCGTAAAGATAAATGCTACCAGACCTAAACTGGCCAGGCGCAGCAGAGGATGGGGTAGGGTAACTAAAACATGTTGGAATTGTTTACTCATTACCACTTTACCCAAATCGCCGATGTCGGCCAGCAGAGTTACCGACCGCATCACATTTAATCTTCGTTTATGCTAGTACAAATAATTTACAATTTATACGCCAGTTGCTCATAAATTAACACGCTCAAGCCATTAATTCTTAAGGCGGGTGGATAAAACTTGAGCCTGCTTTAAAATTAACCGTTTTAATTTGCGACAGGGAAAGCATTGGTGCAGCCTGGGCTGGCATCGCGCTGCTGAAATCCCTATAATTGCCGCGTTTGGCGTTTCGACGCCGCCCTTCCTTACATCCAGGTTAATCAGGTCGCTAAATTTATGACTGATCAGTCCCATCAGTGCGTCATTATCGGCATTGCCGGCGCATCGGCTTCCGGCAAGAGTCTTATTGCCAGTACCCTTTATCGCGAATTGCGTGAACAAGTCGGTGACGAACATATTGGCGTTATTCCCGAAGACAGCTATTACAAGGATCAAAGCCATCTGTCGATGGAAGAACGCGTAAAAACGAACTACGACCATCCGAACGCGATGGATCACAGTTTGTTGTTTCAGCATCTGCAAACACTTAAACGCGGTTCCGCCATTGAATTGCCCGTTTATAGCTATGTTGAACACACGCGCACACAAGAAACTATTCATATTGAACCCAAGAAAGTCATTATTCTGGAAGGCATTTTGTTGCTGACGGATGCGCGTTTGCGTGATGAAATGAACTTCTCTATTTTTGTTGATACGCCGTTGGATATTTGCCTGATGCGCCGTATCAAGCGGGATGTGAATGAACGTGGTCGTTCAATGGATTCGGTGATGGCGCAATACCAAAAAACCGTACGTCCGATGTTCCTGCAATTTATTGAGCCTTCAAAACAATACGCCGATATTATCGTGCCTCGCGGGGGTAAAAACCGCATTGCTATCGATATTCTGAAGGCGAAAATCAGTCAGTTCTTTGAATAAGTTCAGCGAATTGTGTACCGTTCAGTGATAACCTGGTTCACCCTTAACGCGCCTGGCATTAAGGGGTTGAAGCACGAAAGGAGAAAGTGCCATGCGTTTATGTGACCGAGATATTGAAGCCTGGTTGGATGAAGGTCGTCTGTCGATCAATCCCCGTCCTCCTGTCGAGCGTATCAATGGCGCAACGGTAGATGTGCGTCTTGGTAACAAATTTCGTACGTTCCGCGGTCATACGGCGGCGTATATCGATTTGAGCGGACCGAAGGATGAGGTCAGCGCCGCGCTTGACCGCGTAATGAGTGATGAAATTGTCCTCAAAGACGGCGAGGCGTTTTTCCTGCATCCGGGTGAATTAGCGCTGGCGGTAACTTTCGAATCCGTTACGCTGCCTTCCGACCTTGTTGGCTGGTTAGACGGCCGTTCTTCGCTGGCACGTCTGGGCCTGATGGTACATGTTACGGCACACCGTATTGATCCGGGTTGGTCGGGGTGCATCGTCCTGGAATTTTACAACTCAGGAAAATTACCGTTGGCTCTGCGCCCCGGTATGCCGATTGGTGCACTGAGCTTCGAACCGCTTTCCGGTCCGGCAGCGCGACCTTACAACCGTCGCCAGGATGCGAAGTATCGCGATCAGCAGGGCGCGGTAGCCAGCCGGATCGATAAAGACTGAGTGTTTTTCAGTCCATTGGGGATAGCATGAGACGATTTCTGACGACGCTGATGATTCTTCTGGTCGTGCTGGTGGCCGGTTTCTCTGCGTTAGTATTGTTGGTGAATCCGAATGATTTCCGCGCATACATGGTGAAGCAAGTTGCTGCGCGTAGCGGATATCAACTGCAGTTAGATGGTCCTCTGCGCTGGCACGTATGGCCCCAGTTGAGCATTCTCTCCGGGCGCATGGTGCTAACGGCCGAAGGTGCCAGCGAACCTCTGGTTCGTGCCGACAATATGCGTCTGGACGTCGCCTTGTGGCCGTTGTTGAGTCACCAACTCAGCGTAAAGCAAGTCATGCTCAAAGGCGCGGTGATTCAACTCATACCTGAAACCGAGGCTGTGCGCGGAGTCGATGCTCCTGTTGCGCCAAAAGATAATACACTGCCGGATCTGGCAGAAGATCGTGGATGGTCGTTTGATATCGCTCGCCTGCGTGTGGCTGACAGCGTTCTGGTATTCCAGCATGAAGACGATGAACAGATAACGGTTCGTGATATTCACCTGAATATGGAACAGGATGCCCAGCATCGCGGAACGTTCGATTTCACCGGCCGCGTTAACCGCGACCAGCGCGACCTGACGTTGTCCATCAGCGGCGCTGTCGATGCGTCTGACTATCCGCATGATTTAGTCGCCAATATTGAGCAGCTGAGCTGGCAGGTACAGGGCGCTGACTTGCCGCCGCAGGGGATCCGCGGCCAGGGTCAACTGCAGGCTCGATGGCAGGAAGAGAAAAAACAGCTCAACTTTACGCAGATTAACTTAACTGCCAATGACAGTTCACTCGCCGGGCAAGCTCAGGTGACGCTGGCGGAGAAACCCGCATGGGACGTCGATCTGAAATTCGGCCAGCTCAATCTGGATAACCTGATCGTACGGCATGACGCTCTGGCGGCGACAGATACCGGGGCACAGCAGAGTCAGAGCCAGCCGACGCTGGCGCGACCGGTCATTACCTCGCAGGTTGATACCGTCTCTTATCAGGGGCTGAAAGGATTTTCCGCCAATATTGCACTTCAGGCGGATAAAGTTCTCTGGCGGAAAATGGCATTTGATAATGTTTCTGCAAAAATCGTCAACCAGGCTGGCTTATTGAATATCAATGAGTTGCAGGGGAAAAGTGACGGTGGATTGATCTCACTTCCAGGCTCGCTGGATGCCAGAAAAGGCTCACCACGGGCAGTCTTTCACCCACGGCTGGAAGGCGTAGAAATTGGCACTATCCTGAAAGCCTTTGACTATCCGATTGCCCTTACTGGCAAACTGTCACTGGCTGGCGATTTTTCGGGCTCTGACATTGATGCGCAGGCATTTCGTCACAGCTGGCAGGGACAGGCCAATCTTGAGATGAGCAGCACGCGTATGGAAGGCATGAACTTCCAGCAACTGGTACAACAGGCGGTTGAACGTAGCGGCGGTGATGCAGGCTCACAACAGGATTTGGATAATACGACGCGGCTGGATCGCTTTGTGACCGATCTGACGCTGGATAACGGCAAGGTTACGCTGGATAACATGGAAGGGCAGTCTGCCATGTTGGCGCTTTCGGGTAAGGGCACGTTAGATCTGGTTGAGCAAAATTGTGATACTCAGTTTAACGTGCGCGTGCTGGGCGGATGGAATGGGGAAAGCAAATTGATCGATTTCCTTAAAGCGACCCCGGTTCCACTCAGGGTCTATGGCAAGTGGCAGTCGTTAAACTATAACCTGCAGGTGGACCAACTCTTGCGTAAGCATATGCAGGATGAAGCGAAACGCCGATTGAACGACTGGGCCGATCGCAATAAAGACTCTCGCAACGGCAAAGACGTTAAAAAGCTGCTGGATAAACTTTGAACCCTGGTGCCGGATGGCGGCTTCAGCCCCATCCGGCATGTTGCTTATACCTCGTAATCCATCTCTTCTTCACTGCGCAGTGGTATCAACTGGACTTTCTGCACTCGATGGTTTTCTACTTGCAAGGTTTTCAGCAAATAGTCGCCAACCTGTACTTCCTCTCCGGTTTTCGGGATACGCTGCAAATACTCCATTAACAGCCCGGCAATGGTGTGATACTCACGTTTCTCATCTAATGGGAGCGGGACATACTGCACCAGGTCTTCCAGCGGCATATGGCCGTTTGCCGTCCACGACCCATCGGCATTTTTCTGAATATCATGACGAGCGTCGATCTCTTCGACTTCATTTGGCAAGTTACCCGCGATGGTTTCCATCACGTCGCTCAGCGTCACAATTCCTTCCACCGAACCAAACTCATCGGCCACAAAAGCGAAGTGTGTACGGGCATTACGGAACTGCTCCAGCGCCGGAAGAAGCGGCAGGGTTTCCGGGAATACCAACGGCTGGCGAAGTAAGACGCGCAAATCGAGCGGTTCGCCACGCAGCGACTGTTGCAGAAGGTCAATCACATGCACCACACCGAGCAGTTCTTCCTGTTCATCTTCTCCGGTTACGACCAGACGCGTATGCTGGTTTTTCTCCAGTAGTGTGCGAATTTCTGTTTCCGGTGCATTGAGATCAATATGCTCGATATCATGGCGTGACGTCATGATGCTGCTGACGGTTCGCTGATTAAGGTTCAGTACGCGCTCAATCATCCGCCGTTCTTGTGGTGCAAAAATCTGGCCTTCATGATGATCCGCCAACATGGCGGCAGTTTCGGCATCCAGCTCGGCATCTTCTTTTTGACCGCTTATCAGGCGCATCACCGCCTCGGCGGTACGCTGGCGTAACGTGTGGTTAGCCGACAGGAAACGACGACGGTTAAAAATAGCCAACTGGTTCAGGGCTTCTATCATGACCGAGAAGCCGATAGCCGCGTACAGATAGCCTTTCGGTATGCGAAAACCAAAGCCTTCCGCGACCAGGCTGAAACCAATCATCAGCAGAAAGCTCAGGCACAGAATAACAATAGTTGGGTGGCTGTTAACAAAGCGGGTCAATGATTTACTGGCCAGCATCATCAGGCTGATGGCAATAATCACCGCCGCCATCATGACCGCCAGATGATCAACCATACCAACAGCGGTGATCACCGAGTCCAGAGAGAAAATGGCATCCAGTACCACAATTTGCGCGACCACGCCCCAAAATTTCGCACCCCGACGTTGGGTGGGATTGTCGCTGTCTTTGCCTTCCAGCCTTTCGTTAAGCTCCATCGTCGCTTTGAACAGCAGGAAGAAGCCGCCAAATAGCATGATCAGGTCACGGGCACTGAAGCTGAAGTCCCGAATGCTGAACAGCGGTGTGGTCAGCGTCACCAGCCATGATATTGACGCCAGCAGCAGCAGGCGCATAACCATTGCCAATAGTAGCCCGGTAATACGCGCTTTATCCCGCTGCGATGGCGGAAGTTTCTCCGCGAGGATGGCAATAAAAACAAGATTATCAATGCCAAGAACGAGTTCTATCACGATTAGCGTGACGAGCCCGGCCCAGATTGACGGATCGGCAATCCATTCCATAGTAAATGCTATACCCATAGTTATATGACAATTGTCACAATTCGATCATGGGTAAAACCGACGAAAAATGCAATGGCGAGAAGGGATTTCTCTGCCCTTTATATCAGGACAGGGGCGAGAGAATAGTCTGAGGGTAACTGCAAGAAATGGCTTTATTTATGCAGTTATATTTAGGAAATATCGCAGGCTGGATATTTATATATTAACATTGTCAACATCAATAAAATCCTAAAAATATATATGTCTCACGCTTAATATTAATCTTAAAAGGCTACGTTTCAGGGCTTGTTATCTTGCCTGCTATTCGGTTAGCTGCAACAATTCTTCCCGTAATAATCAAAAGAGAAATATGTTGCCAGTATCGCACCATGCTATTACTGATGGGTAGGCGCTATGAATATGATGATAACTGCGAGGATGGGAAAAATATAAATTAATCAGTGCATTGGTAGCTAATAAAGCCAGGGGCGGTAGCGTGCCTGGTCGCCTGATGATAAACCTAAATTATTCTGTCAAGAGACTGCAGATGAATTCATTTTTTTAGGACTGATGCCAGTTAAATTTCTATTCAATTAACGGCAAGGTAAATGCAAACAGGCGTAATGGCTATTTAAAGCGCACGTGATAATTACTCTGCCAAAGTGATAAATAATCAATGATGAAATCCAAACTTAAATTGATACCAGTATTGGTGTCGGTAATATTGATCAACGGTTGTACCGTACTTCCGGGCAGCAATATGTCTACCATGGGCAAAGATGTGATTAAGCAGCAGGATGCCGATTTTGATATCAACCGGATGGTGAATGTTTATCCGCTTACCCCAAGACTGGTTGAACAATTGCGTCCGCGACCGAATGTTGCTCAACCTAATATGTCGCTGGATCAGGAGATCTCCGGGTACCAGTACCGGGTCGGACCCGGCGATGTCCTGAATGTCACCGTCTGGGATCATCCCGAACTCACCACGCCTGCGGGACAGTATCGTAGCTCAAGCGATACGGGTAACTGGGTGCAACCTGACGGCACCATGTTTTATCCCTACATTGGCAAAGTTAGCGTGGTGGGGAAAACGTTGGCAGAAATTCGTAGTGATATTACCGGGCGCTTAGCGAAGTACATCGCAGACCCGCAGGTGGACGTTAATATCGCCGCTTTCCGCTCGCAGAAGGCTTACGTCTCCGGGCAGGTGAACAAATCCGGCCAGCAGGCCATCACCAACGTGCCGCTTACCATTCTCGATGCCATTAACGCTGCAGGCGGTCTTACCGAAGCGGCAGACTGGCGCAACGTTGTACTGACGCATAAAGGCCAGGAGCAACGCATTTCACTGCAAGCGCTGATGCAAAATGGCGACCTGAGCCAGAACCGCCTGCTCTATCCTGGTGACATCCTGTTTGTTCCACGTAATGACGACCTGAAAGTGTTCGTGATGGGGGAAGTGAAAAAACAGAGCACCCTCAAGATGGACTTCAGCGGTATGACACTCACCGAAGCGCTGGGTAATGCGGAGGGCATTGACCTGACCACCTCCAATGCCAGCGGCATCTTTGTTATTCGTCCATTAAAAGGCGAGGGTGGGCATAACGGCAAGATAGCCAATATCTACCAGCTTGATATGTCTGATGCGACATCGCTGGTGATGGCGACTTCTTTCCGACTTCAGCCTTACGATGTGGTGTATGTCACGACCGCGCCGGTTGCTCGCTGGAACCGTTTGATCAATCAGTTGCTGCCGACCATTAGCGGTGTTCGTTATATGACGGACACGGCCAGCGACCTTCACAACTGGTAATCGCCATGTTTAACAAAATCTTAGTTGTCTGCGTGGGGAACATTTGCCGCTCTCCAACGGCAGAGCGCTTGTTAAGGCAATTCCATCCGGCGTTGACGGTGTCTTCCGCTGGCCTCGGCGCGCTGGTAGGTAAGGGTGCCGATCCATGCGCCATCAGCGTGGCGCAGGCACATAACCTGTCACTGGAGAATCATTGTGCGCGGCAGATCTCGGGACGAATTTGCCGGGAGTCTGACCTGATCCTGACCATGGAAAAACGTCATATTACGGCGTTGTGTGAAATGGTACCGGAGATGCGTGGCAAAGTGATGTTGTTCGGCCATTGGGACAGCGAACGCGAAATTCCCGATCCGTATCGTAAAAGTCGTGACGCGTTTGACGCGGTGTACGCCTTACTTGAACGGTCTGCCCGCCAATGGGCTCAGGCACTGAATACGGAGCAGGGAAAACAATGACAGAAAAAGAAAAACAGTCTGCAACGTCAGTAACAGGCAACGATGAAATCGATATCGGACGTCTGGTAGGGACCGTAGCCGAAGCACGTTGGTGGGTACTGGGCATAACCGCCGCATTTGCGCTGTGTGCGGCGGTCTACACCCTGTTTGCCACGCCGATCTACAGTGCCGATGCGCTGGTACAAATTGAGCAAAACACCGGCAGCTCGTTAGTCCAGGATATTGGCTCGGCGTTATCCAACAAGCCACCTGCTTCTGAAGCGGAAATTCAGCTTATTCAGTCACGACGGGTATTGGGCAAAACGGTAGCCGATCTCAATCTGGATATTTCCGTCACCAAAGATTCATTTCCTCTTTTTGGTGCCGGCTGGGACCGTCTGATGGGCCGCCAGAATGAAACGGTCAATATGACGACTTTCACCTTGCCAACGTCAATGAATGAACAGACCTTCACGTTGAGCGTACTGAACGACAAAAGTTATCAACTGATGAGTGACGGCGGTTTTAGCGCGCGTGGTCAGGTTGGGCAGTTACTGAACCATGACGGTGTAACGATGATGGTTGAGGCGATTCATGCCAGTCCGGGTAGCGAATTTACCGTCAGTAAGTTCTCTACGCTTGGCACGATCAACAATCTGCAAAATAACCTGATGGTGACGGAAACAGGTAAAGATACCGGGGTGCTGAGTCTGACTTTTACGGGGGAAGATCGTGAAAAAATCCGCCAGATCCTCGACAGTATTACCCGCAACTATCTGCAACAAAACGTGGAGCGTAAATCTGAAGAGGCCGCTAAAAGCCTGGCGTTTCTGGCAAAACAATTACCGGAGGTGCGCAACCGTCTGGACGTTGCCGAAAACAAGCTGAATGCATTTCGTCAGGATAAAGACTCCGTCGATTTACCGCTGGAGGCCAAAGCGGTGCTGGACTCGATGGTTAATATTGATGCTCAGTTAAATGAACTGACCTTTAAAGAAGCTGAAATCTCCAAACTGTTCACCAAAGCGCACCCGGCGTACCGCACGTTGCTGGAAAAACGCCAGGCGCTGGAAGATGAAAAAAACAAGCTGAACGGGCGTGTGACGGCGATGCCGAAAACGCAGCAGGAAATTGTCCGCCTGACGCGTGACGTGGAGTCCGGCCAGCAGGTCTATATGCAACTGCTGAATAAACAGCAGGAGCTGAAGATCACGGAAGCCAGTACGGTTGGCGATGTGCGCATTGTCGATCCCGCCATTGCCCAGCCCGGTGTCCTGAAACCGAAAACGGCGCTGATTATTCTCGGCAGTATCCTTCTTGGCTTGATGCTTTCAGTGGTTGGCGTGCTGCTGCGGTCGCTGTTCAATCGCGGTATTGAAAGCCCGCAGGTGCTTGAAGAGCACGGCATCAGCGTGTATGCCAGCATTCCCCTGTCAGAATGGCAAAAAGCCCGTGATAACGTGCAGACCATTAAAGGCGTTAAGCGCTATAAGCAGAGCCAGTTGTTGGCGGTGGGTAATCCGACTGACCTGGCAATAGAAGCGGTGCGCAGCCTGCGTACCAGCCTGCACTTCGCCATGATGCAATCACGTAATAATGTGCTGATGCTGACCGGGGTCAGCCCGTCGATCGGCAAAACGTTTGTCTGTGCCAACCTGGCTGCGGTTATCAGTCAGACCGACAAGCGCGTGCTGCTAATCGACTGTGATATGCGTAAAGGCTATACCCATGAGCTGCTCGGGACCAATAACGTCAACGGTCTGTCTGAGATCCTTAGCGGCAAGGGGGACATTCTCTCCTGCGCAAAACCGACTTCAATTGCACATTTTGACCTGGTCCCTCGCGGGCAGGTTCCCCCTAATCCTTCAGAACTGCTGATGAGCGAACGCTTTGGCGAGCTGATGACCTGGGCCAGTGCGAACTATGACCTGGTGCTGATCGATACGCCGCCAATACTGGCCGTGACCGATGCGGCTATCGTTGGTCGTCACGTCGGAACCACGCTGATGGTGGCGCGTTACGCGGTCAACACGCTGAAAGAGGTGGAAACCAGTCTGAGTCGTTTCGGGCAAAACGGAATTCAGGTGAAAGGGGTGATCCTCAACTCCATTTTCCGGCGCGCCAGCGGGTATCAGGATTACGGTTACTACGAATACGAATACACGTCGGATTCGAAATAGATAACTAACAGCAACGCATATCGAATGTAGGCCTGATAAGCGTAGCGCCATCTGGCAACTTTATCTGGGACAAAAAAATGACGACAGACAACCCGCTAATTTCTATTTATATGCCCACCTGGAACCGCCAGCAGTTGGCTATCCGGGCGATTAAATCGGTGCTGCGCCAGGACTATAGCCACTGGGAAATGATCATTGTCGATGATTGCTCTGCCGAGTATGAGCAACTGCAACAGTTTGTTGAGGCGTTAAACGATCCACGCGTGAGCTATACGCATAACGAGATGAACTCCGGCGCGTGCGCGGTACGCAATCAGGCCATCATGCAGGCCAGTGGGCAGTACATTACGGGGATTGATGATGACGATGAGTGGACGCCGAATCGCCTGAGCTCATTCCTTCAGTCTCGTCATCAACTGGTAACGCATGCTTTTCTATACGCTGATGATTATGTCTGTGAAGGTGAGGTTTATTCACAGCCAGCCAGTCTGCCGCTGTATCCAAAATCGATGTACTCACGCCGCCGATTTTATAAACGCAATATCATTGGTAATCAGGTCTTTAGCTGGGCCTGGCGTTTCAAAGCATGCCTGTTTGATACGACGTTAAAAGCCGCGCAGGATTATGACATTTTTCTGCGCATGGTGGTGGCCTACGGTAAACCCTGGAAGGTAAAAGAGGCGACGCAGATCCTGCATGTGAATCACGGCGAGATGCGCATTACTTCATCCCCACATAAGTTCTCCGGTTACTTCCAGTTCTATCGCAAGCACAAAGGTAAATTTGACCGGGCGAGTAAAAAATATCAGCTGTTTACCCTTTATCAGATCCGTAACAAGCGGATGAACTGGCGCACATTGCTGACGTTGCTTTCCATCCGTAACGGTAAGCGTCTGGCTGACGGTCTGCGAGGACGTTAAGTATGCTGGGTCAACATGTGAGAGCAAAGGTAATGCCATGAATATTCTGCAATTTAATGTTCGACTTGCCGAAGGCGGGGCGGCAGGGGTAGCGCTGGATTTACACCTGCGCGCGCTGGAAAAAGGATGGGCGTCGCGGTTTGTATACGGTTATGGCAAAGGAGGCAAGAGAAGCGCCAGTCACGGGAATTATCCGCACGTGATTAAACATGCGCCGCGTTTGACGTCGGCGGCGAATATTGCGCTGTTTCGCCTCGCAAACCGCGATCTGTTTGGCAACCTCGACAGTATGTATCGCACAATCATCCGCACCGCGGGCCCGCTGGTTCTGCATTTCCATGTGCTGCATAGTTACTGGCTGAACCTCGAAGAGGTAGTGGCGTTTTGCCAAAAGGTGAAGACACATAAGCCCGATATCACCTTTGTGTGGACGTTGCACGATCACTGGAGTGTTACCGGACGTTGCGCCTTTACCGATGGCTGCGAAGGCTGGAAAACGGGTTGCCAGAAATGCCCAACGTTAAGCAACTATCCCCCGGTTAACGTTGATAAAGCACATCAGCAACTGCCCGGAAAACGTCAAATGTTTCGCACGATGCTGGCGCTTGGCTGCCAGTTTATCTCGCCCAGTCAACATGTGGCGGAAGCATTTAACAGCCTGTACGGTGCCGGGTGTTGTCACATCATCAATAACGGTATCGATGTGGCGACGGAAGCGATTCTTGCTGACTTGCCGGTTCAGCATGAGCCACCGGGCAGACCGAAAATTGCCGTGGTGGCCCACGATTTGCGCTATGACGGCAAAACCAGCCAGCAACTGGTTCAGGCGCTTATCGCGCTCGGTGACAAAATAGAGCTGCATACCTTCGGTAAGTTTTCCCCGTTTGCCGGAGCAAACGTCATCAACCATGGGTTTGAAAGTGACAAACGAACCTTGCTGGGGTCGCTAAATCAGATGGATGGGCTGGTGTTCAGTTCGCGGGTTGATAACTATCCGCTAATCTTGTGCGAAGCGCTTTCTATCGGTGTACCGGTTATCGCCACGCACAGTGAGGCGGCACAGGAAGTGCTGGCAAAATCAGGCGGCAAAACATTCAGTGAAGCGGATGTTCTGCATCTGGTACAACTGAAAAAATCAGAAATTGCACAGGCGGTATTTGACACCACGCTGGCTACCTTTAGCCAGCAGAGCCGGACAGCATACAGCGGACAACAGATGCTGGAGGAATATGTCTCGTACTATCAGGGTCTGTAGCTATCTGGTGTTGCCGCTGCTGTATCTGCTGGTTAACGTCAAGCTTGCGCAACTGGGTGAAAGTTTCCCTGTCACCGTTGTCACTTTTTTACCGCTGTTGCTACTGCTGTTTGTCGACCGTATCAATATTAAAAAGCTGTTGATTGCGTTGGGAGTGGGTGGGGGGCTGACGGTGTTTAACTACCTGTTTGGCCAATCGCTGGATGCCAGCAAGTATGTAACATCCGCCATGTTGTTTATCTATACCGTGATCATTATTGGCATGGTGTGGAGCATTCGCTTCAAAACCATTTCGCCACATAACTATCCTAAGATTTTGCGTTTATTCTGGCTGGTGGTGGGGTTAGTGGTCGGTCTGGCGGCCGTTGAAATGACACAGATCATTCTCAGCGGTGGTAGCAGTATAATGGAAGCTATTTCGAAATATCTTATTTACAGCAATAGCTATGTGCTGAACTTTATTAAATTTGGTGGAAAACGTACCACTGCACTCTATTTTGAACCTGCATTTTTCGCTCTGGCGTTAATCTCAATTTGGCTCAGCATCAAACAGTTTGGTATCAAAACGCCCAGGACCGATGCTATGATTCTGACAGGGGTGATATTGTCAGGATCGTTTTCAGGGGTAATGACATTTATTTTGTTTTACCTGCTGGAGTGGGCATTTCAGTATCTGAATAAGGATGCGATAAAAAAGAAGTTACCCTTGGCGATTATCTCACTGAGTGTGTTTATGGTGGGCGTGATATTTGCCTTCCCCTACATCGCGACGCGTCTTGGTGATTTAGGTACTGAAGGCTCTTCATCTTATTATCGCATAGTAGGACCGTTGGTCATGGTTGGATATTCATTACTGAATGTCGACGGTGTAGTGAGATTTGGCTCACTTTATGAATATGTTGCATCATTCGGAATCTTTAACGGTGCAGATGTAGGTAAAACGATAGACAATGGTTTGTATCTGTTAATTATCTATTTTTCGTGGTTCGCCGTAATATTATCCCTGTGGTACATGGGGAAAGTAACGAAAATGATGATGAATGCGTTTGGTGATAATCAGAATTATCGGGTGCAGCTTTATCTTTTTACACCGTTGTCGTTGTTTTTCACCGGTTCAGTATTTAGTCCGGAATACGCATTTTTAATCGTATGTCCGTTTATTTTGCGCAAGGCGCTGAATATCGCGAGGTAATTTACATGCTGCTGAGTATTATCACCGTCGCTTTTCGCAATCTGGACGGGATCGTCAAAACCCATGCGTCACTGGTGCATCTTGCGCAGGTGAGCGATATCAGTTTTGAGTGGATTGTTATCGATGGGGGGTCTACAGACGGTACGCCGGCGTTCCTGGAGAATCTCAATGGAGAGCACCAGTTACGTTTTGTCAGCGAGCCTGATAACGGTCTCTACGATGCAATGAACAAAGGTATCGCTATGGCGCGCGGGCGTTTTGCACTCTTTCTCAACTCTGGCGATATTCTGCATGCCGATTCTGCACATTTTATCCGCCAGTTAAAAACGCAGAGTGATAAAGCGATGGTGATTGGCGATGCTTTGCTGGATTTTGGTAATGGTAAAAAAATGACGCGCCGGGCTAAACCGGGTTGGTATATCTACCACAGTTTGCCAGCCAGTCATCAGGCAATATTTTTTCCGCTGACGGGGCTGCAAACCTGGCATTATGATTTGCAATATAAAATATCATCGGATTATGCGCTGGCAGCAAAATTATACAAGTCCGGGTTCGCTTTTAAAAAACTGACTGGTTTAGTGTCGGAGTTTTCCATGGGGGGCATATCGACTACGAATAATCTGGAATTGTGTCGGGATGCCAAAAGAGTCCAACGTCAAATATTGCGTATGCCCGGTTTTTGGGCTGAATTTTCTGAATACATACGTCTGCGTACAACCGCTAAGACAAAACACTTATATGGTAAAACGTAAGGTCACACTATGCAGGACTTAAACGGCTTCGCGGTGCCGAAAGGTTTTCGCGGCGGCGGTGCAATTAAAGTGCAATTATGGTGGGCGGTACAAGCAACATTATTTCACTGGTCACCACAGGTGATGTACCGCTGGCGTGCTTTTTTATTAAGGATATTTGGCGCAAAAATAGGAAAAAACGTAGTTATTCGGCCTTCAGTAAAAATTACTTATCCGTGGAAATTGACACTGGGGGATTACGCCTGGGTGGGGGATGACACGGTTTTATATACGCTGGGTAATATTACGATTGGGGCTCATACGGTTATTTCGCAGAAAAGCTATTTATGCACCGGAAGTCATGATTATGCCAGCCAACACTTTGATATTAGCGCCACGCCAATTGTGATTGGCGAGAAATGCTGGCTGGCGACAGATGTTTTTGTCGCGCCTGGCGTGACGATTGGCGACGGCACCGTCGTGGGTGCACGCAGCAGCGTTTTTAAATCGTTGCCGGCCAATGCCATATGTCGGGGTAACCCCGCAGTAGTTACGCGTAAACGCGTCGAGAACGTTACTCCCTGAAGGGAAATTTTAAGAGGTAATAACATGTCAAAAGTCGCTCTCATTACTGGCGTAACCGGGCAGGATGGTTCTTACCTGGCAGAGTTTCTGCTGGAAAAAGGTTATGAAGTTCATGGTATTAAGCGCCGGGCTTCGTCATTTAATACCGAACGGGTAGACCATATTTACCATGAACCACATGCGGGTAATCCCAAATTCCATCTGCATTATGGCGATTTGACGGACTCCTCTAATCTGACCCGCATTTTGCAAGAGGTTCAGCCGGATGAAGTCTATAACCTGGGTGCAATGAGCCACGTGGCGGTGTCGTTTGATTCACCAGAATATACTGCTGATGTTGATGGGATCGGCACGCTGCGTCTGCTGGAAGCGATTCGCTTCCTGGGTCTGGAAAAGAAAACCCGTTTCTATCAGGCCTCCACCTCTGAACTGTACGGTCTGGTTCAGGAGATCCCACAGAAAGAAACGACGCCGTTCTATCCGCGATCGCCCTATGCCGTCGCCAAACTGTATGCCTACTGGATCACCGTCAATTACCGCGAATCTTATGGCATGTATGCCTGTAACGGCATTCTGTTTAACCATGAATCTCCGCGTCGTGGCGAAACCTTCGTCACACGCAAAATTACCCGTGCAATTGCCAACATCGCCCAGGGCCTGGAGTCCTGTCTGTACCTCGGCAATATGGATTCGTTGCGTGACTGGGGACATGCCAAAGACTACGTCAGGATGCAGTGGATGATGCTGCAGCAGGAGCAGCCGGAAGATTTCGTGATCGCCACTGGCGTGCAGTATTCCGTCCGTCAGTTTGTGGAAATGGCCGCTGCCCAACTCGGTATTAAGCTGCGCTTTGAAGGTGAGGGCGTGAATGAAAAAGGCATTGTGGTTTCGGTGACTGGGCATGATGCGCCAGGGGTGAAACCGGGGGATGTGATGATCGCCGTCGACCCGCGCTATTTCCGTCCTGCAGAGGTTGAAACGCTGTTGGGCGATCCGACAAAGGCACACGAAAAACTGGGCTGGAAACCAGAGATCACACTGCGCCAGATGGTTTCTGAAATGGTTGCTCACGATCTGGAAGCAGCGAAGAAACATTCACTGCTGAAGTCCCATGGTTACGATGTTGTTATTGCACTGGAGAGCTAATGATGATGCAGAAGAAACGTGTTTATATTGCGGGACATCGGGGCATGGTGGGCTCTGCTATTTACCGACAACTCGCACAACGTGAAGATGTAGAGTTAATCATCCGTAACCGTGAGCAGCTCAATTTATTAGACACAACGGCAGTTAATGATTTCTTTACCAGTGAACATATTGACCAGGTTTATCTTGCCGCGGCAAAAGTTGGCGGGATTATGGCTAATAATAATTATCCATCTGATTTCATTTATGAAAACATGATGATGGAAAGTAATATCCTTCATGCGGCTCATAATTCAAATGTCGAGAAGCTATTATTTTTAGGCTCATCATGTATTTATCCTAAGTTTGCGCAGCAACCAATCAAAGAGAGCGAGTTGTTGCAGGGATCGCTGGAGCCGACAAATGAGCCCTATGCCATCGCTAAAATTGCAGGGATAAAACTGTGTGAGTCCTATAACCGGCAGCATCGCCGGGATTACCGTTCCGTGATGCCGACGAACCTGTATGGGCCTAACGACAATTTCCATAAAGATAATTCCCATGTGATTCCTGCGCTATTGCGTCGTTTTCATGAAGCCACCCAACGGGATGACAAGTATGTTGAAGTTTGGGGCAGTGGAAAACCCATGCGTGAATTTTTGCATGTTGATGATATGGCGGCAGCAAGCATCCATGTTATGGAGCTAGACAATGAGGTTTGGCAGGAAAATACAGAGCCAATGCTTTCTCATGTCAATGTAGGCACGGGGGAAGATTGCACTATTCGCGAACTATCCAACGCCATTGCAAAAGTTGTTGGTTTTCGCGGTGATATTATTTTTGATGCTTCTAAACCTGATGGGACACCACGAAAACTGCTTGATGTCAGTCGCCTGAGAAGACTCGGCTGGCATCATGAAATAGGACTTGAACAGGGATTGGTTAATACTTATCGCTGGTTCCTTGATAATCAGCAGCGGTATCGGGGTGAGTAATGTTTCTCAATAATGAAGACTTCGCTATTGCGGTGCGCACGACGCCGCTGATCTCTCTGGACTTTATCATTGAGAATGAGTTTGGGGAGTTTTTAGTTGGGAAAAGAACTAACAGGCCTGCTCAAGGATATTGGTTTGTGCCCGGCGGTAGAGTATTAAAAGATGAAACGCTGGAACAAGCATTTATGCGTTTGACGGAAGAAGAATTAGGCCAGCAGTTTCCCATAACACACGGTCAGTTTTTTGGTGTCTGGCAGCACTTTTATGAGGATAATTTTTCTGGTTCTTCATTTACAACGCATTATGTGGTGCTGGGTTTTCGACTGAAGATTAATACCAGTACATCAATGTTGCCGTCAAAACAGCATGATACCTGGCGTTGGGCTAAAACAGATGAGCTGATTGCCGATGGGAATGTGCATAAGAATACGCAGGCATATTTCAACCCAGCGACGAAAGATCGGGTGCCCGGGATATGAGAATTCTGGTTTATGGCATCAATTACTCGCCCGAATTGACCGGAATTGGTAAATACACGGGAGAGATGGTGGAGTGGATGGCGAGCCAGGGGCATGAGGTTCGGGTGGTTACGGCGCCTCCTTATTATCCACAGTGGCAAGTCGGCGAACCTTATTCTTCCTGGCGCTATCGTCGGGAAGTTGGTGTCACCACTGTCTGGCGCTGTCCATTATATGTACCAACTCAACCTTCAACGTTAAAGCGGCTGCTACATTTGGGCAGTTTTGCCCTGAGCAGTTTTTTTCCCCTATTGGCTCAGTATCGGTGGAAGCCTGAATACATTATCGGCGTGGTACCCACGCTATTCTGTACACCAGGGATGCGTTTGCTGGCAAAACTGTCTGGCTCTCGCACCGTGCTGCATATTCAGGACTATGAAGTTGATGCGATGTTGGGGCTGGGATTGGCGGCAACCGGAAATTCCACAATGATTGCGCGCATAGCCAAAGCATTTGAGCGTAGCAGTTTGTTGAATGTGGATAATGTTTCCACGATCTCCCGCTCTATGATGCAAAAAGCGCAGGAGAAAGGCGTTGCTGCAGAAAAAATTATCTTTTTCCCGAACTGGTCCGAAGTGGAAAGATTTAGCAAGGTGGATAGTGCTGATATAGCGCAAATTCGTCAGCGATTTGATTTGCCAACCGATAAAAAAATTATTCTTTATTCCGGCAATATTGGTGAGAAACAAGGCGTTGAAAATATCGTTGAGGCTGCAAGCCAGACTCAGGATAAACCATGGATATACGTTATTGTGGGTCAGGGAGGGGGAAAATCCAGGATGGAACAAATGGTCAAGGAACGAGCCCTAACGAATGTTAAGTTCTACCCCCTGCAACCATACGAAATGTTGCCAGCGTTATTAAGGTTGGCAGATTGCCATTTAGTCATCCAAAGACGTGGCGCTGCAGATGCGGTTCTTCCTTCGAAGTTAACGAATATATTGGCGGTCGGGGGAAATGCCGTGATTACAGCAGAGATACACACCGAACTGGGGCAGCTTTGTCAGAAACATCCCGGTATTGCGATCTGTATTGAGCCAGAATCAGTTGAGATGCTTGTGGCCGGTATTACGGAGGCAATCACTATGCCTGAATACAATATGATTGCACGTTCATATGCAGAGTCTGCACTTGAAAAAGATAATGTCTTAAATCAATTTATTAATCATTTGAAGGGTTGACTTATGAGTCAGAATAACATTCATCCGGTAATTATTGCCGGTGGTTCCGGTAGCCGTCTGTGGCCATTATCCAGAACATTATATCCAAAGCAGTTCTTGTGTCTGGATGGGCAAAATACAATGTTGCAATCGACAATTTGTCGTCTTGATGGACTGGATTGTTCACCACCGCTGGTAATATGTAATGAAAAGCATCGATTTATTGTTGCTGAACAATTGCAAGAAATCGATCAGCTAACGGGGAATATTATTCTTGAGCCACAAGCCCGGAATACCGCACCAGCAATCGCACTGGCAGCAATCGCAGCATGTAACAATAATTCCGATCATAACCCGTTGTTGCTGGTCCTGGCAGCTGATCATATTATCGAAGAAAATAAATACTTCCACGATGCAGTGACCTCAGCCATTCCGTTAGCCGAAAATGGCAAGCTGGTAACATTTGGTATCGTCCCGGATACACCGGAAACAGGGTACGGTTATATTCGACGCGGTGAAGTCAGTAGTACCCAGATTCAAGTTGATTCTGTTGCTTTCAATGTTGATGCTTTTGTGGAAAAACCTGACCTTGAAACAGCCGAAAAATATATCTCTGCTGGTGAATATTACTGGAATAGCGGTATGTTTTTATTCCAGGCCCGACGCTATCTTGAAGAGCTTGAAAAATATCGCCCGGATATTCTACAGGCCTGCTTGGTAGCGATGGATAACGCTGAACTGGACAATGATTTTATCCGTGTCAGTCGGGACGATTTCCAGGCTTGCCCAGAGGAATCGATCGACTATGCTGTAATGGAGAAAACCACGGATGCTGTAGTCCTGCCGATGAACGTTGGCTGGAGCGATGTGGGTTCATGGTCATCACTTTGGGAAATCAGCGATCGTAACCACGAGGGCAATGTTTATCATGGCGATGTCATTGACCATAATACAGAGAACAGTTATGTCTACGCCGAGTCGGGATTGGTAGCAACCGTCGGCGTAAAAGATCTTATCGTCGTCCAGACTAAAGATGCAGTATTAATCGCAAATAAAACGGATGTACAAGATGTAAAAAAAATCGTTGCACAAATTCAGGCGGATGGTCGCTCGGAACATCATATTCATCGTGAAGTTTTTAGACCCTGGGGAAAATATGATTCTATTGATGAAGGTGAACGTTATCAGGTTAAAAGGATAACCGTGAAACCCGGTCAGGGCTTTGCATTACGTATGCACCATCATCGCGCTGAACACTGGATTATTGTTGCGGGAACGGCAAAGGTCACGATCTGTGATGAGGTCCAATTATTAAGTGAAAATCAATCAGTGTATATTCCTCAGGGCACTATTCATTGTCTTGAAAACCCAGGAAAGGTTCCGCTGGAGATGATTGAAGTCCGCTCTGGAGTCTACCTTGAAGAAGATGATATTGTAAGATTTGGCACACATCATGAGCATATATAGAAATCTATTATTCTTTTCTGTTAACTGACTCTCTGCGAACTTTTATGAAATAAAATAACAGAGACTGGACTTTGTTATTTATTTAGGCAATCAGGCCTGGGCTAACTATTGCCTGAAGAAGGAGATAACATGAGCCAAATAATCCGCGTTACCACTTGTGATATTTGTTACGGGTCAGTTGGTGATGTCCGCCTGAACGTGCGAACGCGCACTCTCCTGGCATTGCTGAATCAGTAATGCTGGTATTTCCCTTGCCCGATAAGGGCAAGTGGCGACTAACAGGAACCACGATGACACATCTAAAAAAGCGCGAACGAGCCAAAACCAATGCGTCGTTAATATCGATGGTGCAACGCTTTTCAGATATCACCATCATGTTTGGTGGATTATGGATAGTCTGCGAACTGAGCGGTTTGCCTTTCCTGTATATGCACCTGCTGGTGGCGTTAATCACGCTGGTCGTTTTTCAGATGCTGGGCGGGATAACGGATTTTTACCGCTCCTGGCGCGGAGTGAAAATTTCAACTGAGTTGGTGCTGCTGCTGCAAAACTGGACGCTGAGTCTGATTTTTTGCGCGGGTCTGATTGCCTTTAATAACGATTTTGATAACCGGTTTGCTCTCTGGCTGGCATGGTATCTGCTGTCAAGTATTGGCCTGGTGCTGTGCCGTGCGTTTATTCGCTACGGGGCGGGATGGTTGCGAAATCGTGGTTATAACACACGTCGGGTAGCGGTAGCAGGGGATCTTCCTGCCGGACAGGTGCTGCTGGACAGCTTTCGCCATGAGCCGTGGTTGGGGTTTGAGGTCGCGGGTGTTTATCACGACCCCATACCGGGGAAAAACGCCCGGGATTGGGCGGGAAATCTGCAGCAACTGGTGGATGATGCCAAAGCTTCACGCATTCATAACGTCTATATCGCTATGTCGATGAGCGATGGGGCGCGGGTAAAAAAACTGGTACGCGAACTGGCTGATACCACCTGTTCAGTGCTCCTGATTCCTGATGTTTTTACCTTCAACATTCTGCATTCACGGATTGAAGAAATGAATGGCGTTCCGGTGGTGCCGCTGTATGACACGCCGCTCTCGGGGATTAATCGTCTGCTGAAGCGCGCGGAGGATATCGTCCTTGCATCGTTAATCCTGCTGCTAATTTCTCCTGTGCTATGCGCCATTGCGCTGATGGTGAAGCTGACCTCAAAGGGGCCGGTAATTTTTCGTCAGACCCGCTATGGCATGGACGGGAAGCCGATCAAAGTCTGGAAATTTCGCTCCATGAAAGTGATGGAGAACGACGCGGTGGTTACCCAGGCCACACAAAACGATCCGCGTGTGACCCGCGTGGGTAACTTCCTGCGGCGGACGTCTCTGGATGAATTACCACAGTTTATAAATGTGCTGACAGGAGGGATGTCTATTGTCGGGCCGCGTCCACATGCGGTGGCGCATAACGAACAGTATCGTCAGTTGATAGAAGGGTACATGTTGCGCCATAAGGTGAAGCCAGGCATTACCGGTTGGGCGCAAATCAACGGCTGGCGTGGTGAAACCGATACGCTGGAAAAAATGGAAAAACGGGTAGAGTTTGACCTCGAATACATTCGTGAATGGAGCGTGTGGTTCGATATCAAAATCGTTTTTCTGACGGTGTTTAAAGGCTTCGTCAATAAAGCGGCATATTAATATGAGCTTACGAGAAAAAACCCTCAACGGTGCTAAATGGTCAGCCATTGCTACGGTAATCATCATCGGTCTGGGGCTCATTCAGATGACGGTTCTGGCGCGGATTATTGATAATCATCAGTTCGGGTTATTAACCGTGTCGCTGGTGATTATTGCGCTGGCCGATACGCTGTCTGATTTTGGCATCGCCAACTCGATTATTCAGCGCAAAGAGATAGGTTATCTTGAACTAACCACCTTGTACTGGTTAAACGTTGGGCTGGGGATAGTCGTATGTATTGCTATGTTTGCGCTCAGCGAAACCATTGCCGATGCGCTTAATAACCCTGAGCTGGTGCCACTGATTAAAACCTTAGCGCTGGCGTTTGTGGTGATCCCGCATGGGCAGCAGTTCCGTGCGCTGATGCAAAAAGAACTGGCCTTCAACAAAATTGGCCTGATTGAAACCAGTTCAGTACTGGCCGGTTTTACTTTTACTGTGGTTAGCGCGCATTTTTGGCCGATCGCCATGACGGCCACTGTTGGATATCTGGTGAACAGTACGCTACGTACGCTGCTGTTTGGCTATTTTGGCCGCAAAATATATCGACCAGGGCTGTGTTTTTCACTTTCATCCGTGTCGCAAAATCTGCGCTTTGGGGCATGGCTGACGGCGGACAGCATTATCAATTATGTGAACACCAACCTTTCGACGCTGGTGCTGGCCAGAACCCTGGGGGCTGGCGTGGCGGGAGGCTTCAATCTTGCCTGGAACGTGGCAGTTGTACCGCCAATCAAACTGAATCCGATAATTACCCGAGTACTGTTTCCTGCGTTTGCCAAAATTCAGGACGATACCGTAAAACTACGGGTCAATTTTTACAAGCTGCTATCTGTTGTTGGCATTATCAATTTCCCGGCCCTACTGGGACTGATGGTGGTATCAAATAACGTCGTACCGCTGGTGTTTGGTGAAAAGTGGAACAGTATTGTTCCGGTGCTGCAATTGCTGTGCATTGTGGGTCTGCTGCGCTCAGTCGGTAATCCAATAGGCTCTCTGCTGATGGCCAAAGCACGGGTCGATATCAGCTTCAAATTCAATATATTCAAAACCTTTTTGTTTATCCCCGCGATCCTGGTTGGCGGAAATATGGCGGGAGTTATTGGCGTCACGCTGGGTTTTTTACTGGTACAGGTCATAAACACCATCCTGAGCTATTTCGTGATGATCAAACCGGTACTGGGACCGAGCTATCGGCAGTACATGCTCAGCCTGTGGCTACCGTTCTATCTCTCTTTACCCACGCTGGTGGTGAGCTACGCACTGGGAATGACATTGCAAAATAAATTGCCGTTAAGTGCGTTGCTGAGCCTACAGATAACCGCTGGCGCGCTGGCGTTTGTCGTGATGATTGTGCTGTCGCGTGATCCGCTGGTGGTAGAAATCAAACGCCAGTTCTGCCGTGGTGAAAAAATGAAAGCCTTGTTCCGCGCAGGGTGAATTGCGTTTGTTGTCGTCCGGGGACGGGAAAACCGTCATCCGCACTGATTTTAAGAGGTCATGATGAAATTACTGATTTTGGGCAACCACACCTGCGGTAATCGCGGGGACAGCGCTATTTTACGTGGTTTGCTGGATGCCATTCATACGCTCCAGCCTGAGACGGAAGTGGATGTGATGAGCCGCTACCCGGTGAGTTCCTCCTGGTTACTAAACCGACCGGTGATGGGTGATCCTCTGTATTCACAGATGAAGCAGCATAACAATGCTGCAGGCGTCATGGGCCGTGTAAAGAAAGTGCTGCGTCGTCGCTATCAGCATCAGGTGTTGCTCTCGCGCGTCACCGATTCCGGAAATCTGCGCAATATCGCTATCGCTCAGGGGTTTACTGACTTTGTCCGTCTGTTGTCGCGTTATGACGCCATTATCCAGGTCGGCGGATCGTTTTTTGTCGATCTGTATGGCGTGCCGCAGTTTGAACATGCCTTGTGTTCGTTTATGGCTAAAAAACCGCTGTACATGATTGGTCATAGCGTAGGGCCATTTCAGGATGAACAGTTCAATCAGTTGGCGAACTACGTTTTTGGGCACTGCAAGGCGCTAATTTTACGCGAATCGGTCAGTCTGGAACTGATGAAACGCAGTGACATAACGACAGAGAAAGTCGAGTCGGGGGTGGATACCGCCTGGCTGGTAGACAACCATCACGATGACTTTGACCCGGGTTATGCCGTACAGCACTGGCTACAAGCGGCTGCAAAGCAGAAGACTGTCGCCATTACATTACGTGAACTGGCGCCGTTTGATAAGCGTCTTGGAACCACACAACAGGCCTATGAGCAAGCCTTTGCCGGCGTGGTTAATCGGATCCTTGATGAAGGTTACCAGGTGATGGCGCTCTCAACCTGTACCGGTATTGATAGTTACAACAAAGATGATCGCATGGTTGCACTGAACCTGCGTCAGTACGTTAACGATCCGGCCCGTTATCACGTGGTAATGGATGAACTAAACGATCTCGAAATGGGAAAAATATTGGGCGCATGTGACCTGACGGTGGGCACACGCCTGCACTCTGCCATCATCTCGATGAACTTTATGACGCCGGCGATAGCCATTAATTATGAGCACAAATCGGCGGGAATTATGCAGCAACTGGGGTTAGCGGAAATGGCGGTTGATATCCGCCATCTGCTGGATGGTAGCCTTGAGGGCAGGGTTGCCGATACCCTGGGACGGTTGGCTGAACTTAACGTCAGGGTGGCGGAGGCTGTTAAGCGTGAACGTGAACACGGTATGCATATGGTGCAATCGGTACTAACGCGTATTGAGGAGGGGAAATGAAAGTCAGTTTTTTCCTGCTTAAATTTCCGCTGTCCTCTGAAACCTTTGTGCTGAATCAGATCACCGCGTTTATTGATATGGGGCACGATGTTGAAATTATCGCGTTATATCAGGGCGATCTTGATAACACCCATGCTTCCTATGTGGACTACTGTCTGGGTGATAAAACGCGATGGTTATTGAAAGAGCCGACTGGCAGGTTGGCGAAGCTGAAATATCGCATCACGACGATTTTACAAGGCATTACCCGGACAGCGACCTGGAAAGCGCTCAACGTTCCACGCTATGGCGATGAGGCGCGTAATCTGATTCTAGCGTCCATCTGTGCGCTAACCCCACGAGCATTCCTGGCCGATGTCTTTATTGCGCACTTTGGACCCGCTGGCGTAACGGCGGCCAAACTACGTGAACTCGGCGTGATTCGCGGCAAAATAGCCACTGTCTTCCATGGTATTGATGTTTCACACCGGGACATCCTTGCCCGCTATACCCCTGAATATCAGAAGCTGTTTCAGCGCGGTGATTTGATGTTACCCATCAGCAATCTCTGGGCCGGACGTTTGCGGAATATGGGATGCCCACCGCATAAAATTGCGGTATCGCGTATGGGGATTGATATGACGCGTTTTACACCTCGTGAGGTGAAAGCGCCGGGTACGCCGCTAGAAATTCTCTCCGTTGCACGGTTAACCGAGAAAAAAGGGCTGCATGTCGCTATCGAAGCGTGCCGCCAGTTGAAGGAGCGGGGTATCTCATTTCGTTATCGCATTCTGGGAATTGGCCCTTGGGAGCGTCGGTTACGTACGCTTATCGAGCAATATCAACTGGATGACGTGATTGAAATGTCAGGATTTAAACCCAGTCATCAGGTTAAAGAGATGCTTGAACAGGCGGATGTCTTCCTGTTGCCTTCTGTCACGGGAATTGATGGTGACATGGAAGGGATCCCGGTGGCGTTGATGGAGGCCATGGCCGTAGGGATACCGGTCGTCTCTACCGTTCACAGTGGGATCCCTGAGCTGGTGGAATCTGGAAGGTCCGGCTGGCTGGCACCGGAGAATGATGCTCAGGCCCTGGCGGAGCGATTAGCGACGGTCAGTGTGCTCGACAGTGAGCAAGTGAAGCCGGTGGTGGCGTGCGCCCGCGAAAAAATAGCCGCTGAATTTAACCAGCTTGCGATCAACAAACAGTTAGCCAGTCTGCTGAAAACGATGTAAATCGAGGTTGTATGCCAGAGAAAAAACTCTCCCGACGTACTTTTCTGACGGCAGGTTCTGCGCTTGTCGTACTGCATTCTCCCGTCGCCCGGGCGCTTGAATCATCGGGCAGCGTCAACATTCAGGATTACAATCCACAGGATTGGGTGGCTTCTTTCCGGCAGGCATTTATAGACGCGCAAACCGTTGTCGTACCTGCTGGTCTGGAGTGCAGGAATATCAATACCGCAATCGTGATCCCACCAGGTAAAATGTTGCATCTGCAAGGCGGGGTCAGTAGCAGCAGTCGTGGGCGATTTATTCTGCAGGATGGCTGTCGCGTGACAGGGGAGCAGGGGGGGCGCTTGCGAAATATTACCCTTGATGTTAGGGGATCCGACTGTGTGATAAAAGGCATAGCCATGAGCGGTTTCGCCCCCGTGGCGCAAATTTATATCGGGGGGAAAACGCAGCGAGCGATGCGCAACCTCACCATTGATGACATTACTGTCACTGATGCGAATTACGGGATCCTGCGTCAGGGGTTTCATAACCAGATGGATGGGGTACGGATAACCAACAGTCGTTTTAGTGATTTACAGGGGGACGCCATCGAGTGGAATGTCGCGATAAACGACAGTGACATCGTGATTTCAGACCATGTTATAGAACGCATCAATTGTACGAACGGAAATGTTAACTGGGGTATCGGTATTGGGCTGGCAGGTAGTACGTACGACAACACCTATCCAGACGAACTGGCGGTGAAAAGATTTGTGGTTGCCAATATAACGGGCTCGGATTGTCGGCAGTTAGTCCATGTCGAGAACGGCAAACATTTTATCATTCGTAATATTACCGCACAAAATATCACCCCGGATTTCAGCAAGAAAGCAGGTATCGACAATGCTACAGTCGCTATTTATGGATGTGATAATTTCGTTATCGATAATATCAATATGAAAAATAGCGCAGGGATGCTGATTGGTTACGGTGTGATCAAAGGACGATATTTGTCCATCCCACAAAACTTTAAGTTAAATAATATTCAACTGGATAACACACAACTCGATTATAAATTACGTGGTATTCAGATTTCCTCTGGTAATGCAACTTCATTTGTGGCCATTACTAACGTTGAGATGAAGCGCGCGACGCTGGAGCTGCACAACAAACCTCAACATCTTTTCTTGCGAAATATCAATGTGATGCAGCAATCCACCATAGGGCCGGCGCTTAAGATGCACTTTGATCTGCGCAAAGATGTCCGCGGTCAGTTTATGGCCAAACAGGGGACATTGCTCTCGCTGGCCAATGTTCATGCAGTTAATGAAGCAGGACAAAGCTCGGTTGATATTGACGGCGTAAACCACCAGGTCGTGAATGTCGCGGCGGTGAATTTTCGACTACCGGGCCGGTAATTTTACGACCATTCCTGGCTAAAAACCTACCCGGCTAAGATTATGATTACTGCATTCTGCCGATAAGCGGCGTAACATGCGTCCTAACTGAGCAATGTAATTCATACTGGCTAAAACAAGCTAAAAAGCTATAATTCAGCAACTATTGAATAGGTGAATGACTTAATGATTAATTTGAAAGCAGTTATTCCGGTAGCGGGCCTCGGGATGCACATGTTGCCTGCCACAAAGGCCATCCCAAAAGAGATGCTACCAATCGTTGATAAGCCGATGATTCAATACATTGTCGACGAGATTGTAGCTGCAGGTATCAAAGAAATCGTTCTGGTAACACATGCGTCTAAGAACGCGGTTGAGAACCACTTCGACACCTCTTATGAACTTGAATCACTGCTTGAACAGCGTGTTAAACGCCAGTTACTGGCCGAAGTGCAGTCCATCTGCCCTCCAGGTGTGACTATCATGAACGTTCGTCAGGCACAATTGCTTGGTCTGGGTCACTCGATTCTTTGCGCGCGCCCGATAATCGGAGACAACCCTTTCGTGGTGGTGTTACCTGACGTCATTCTTGACACGGCGAGCGCGGATCCGCTGCGTTACAACCTGGCCGCAATGGTGGCCCGCTTTAATGAGACCGGGCGTAGCCAGGTGCTGGCAAAACGTATGGCTGGCGATCTTTCCGAGTATTCCGTTATTCAGACCAAAGAGCCTTTAGACAACGAAGGTAAGGTCAGTCGCATCGTTGAATTCATTGAAAAACCCGACCAGCCGCAAACCCTTGATTCGGACCTGATGGCCGTAGGGCGTTATGTGCTTTCTGCTGATATTTGGGCGGAAATTGAGCGCACGCAGCCTGGTGCGTGGGGGCGTATTCAGCTTACGGATGCTATCGCTGAGCTGGCGAAAAAACAGTCTGTTGATGCCATGTTGATGACCGGCGATAGCTACGACTGTGGTAAGAAAATGGGCTACATGCAGGCATTTGTGAAGTACGGACTGCGCAACCTGAAAGAAGGGCCGAAGTTCAGGGATCAAATTTTAAAACTGCTGAGCTAGTGCTATTGCTACCCTCGTTGCCTACGATTTGAACCGAGTATCGTAGCAGTATATGTAAAGAGTCATGATTTGTCTGATACCCGCAGAATGCTGCTATAAATGTTTTTTTTAAATTTCAAATACTAAAAAAGGTAGATCGGTAAGAAATTACCGGTCCGCCGTAGGACATTTTTCTTGTCTACACAGTGAATAAATAAGAGAATATTCGGTTGAGATATTCCTTAATTCGTTGAGGGTTATCAGCAATTTGTTTGCCCAACATAAAATGAGCAGTGTCCTGGTAGCTGTAGAGCCAGTGCGGTAGCGTGCCCATTTTTCATTGAGCGACGATGAAACTCTTCTGTTGGTTTAGTATAACGCATTGATATTTAAGGACCTAAGATGTTACTTCCTGTGATAATGGCCGGTGGTACCGGTAGTCGTTTATGGCCGATGTCGCGCGAGCTCTACCCAAAACAGTTTCTTCGTTTGTATGGACAGCGTTCAATGCTGCAAGAAACTGTGCTTCGTCTGGATGATGTCGATGCACGGGAACCGGTAGTCATTTGCAATCAGGAACACAGATTTCTTGTTGCTGAGCAACTAAGACAAATTAATAAGCTCTCTCATAATATCATTCTTGAACCCGTTGGCCGCAATACTGCGCCAGCAATAGCGCTGGCAGCATTAAGTGCAATAGAGAATGGCGATGACCCAATTCTTCTGGTATTAGCCGCAGATCACATCATTAACAATAAACCGGCATTTCACCAGGCGGTAAAGTCAGCATTTAAATTTGCCATGCAGGGGCGCCTTGTCACATTTGGGATTGTACCAACCGGTGCAGAAACGGGTTATGGCTATATTCACCGCGGTAAGGAAGAGGTTCTTGGTGAGAATATCGCTTACCAGGTTAGCCGTTTCGTGGAAAAACCGAACAAAGAAACCGCGGAAGGTTATTTAGCTTCTGGTGAATATTACTGGAACAGCGGAATGTTCATGTTCCGGGCCAAGAAATATCTTGAAGAACTGGAAAAATTCAGACCCGATATTCTTGAGTCCTGCAAGGCGGCAATCCGCGGTTGCAAAGATAGCGATGAGTTTATCAAGATCGATCGCGATCTGTTTATCGCTTGTCCGGATGAATCCGTTGACTACGCGGTCATGGAGAAGACGACAGACGCTGTCGTCGTTGGGCTTGATGCAGACTGGAGTGACGTGGGTTCCTGGTCGGCACTATGGGAAGTGAGTCCTAAAGATAAAAAAGGTAATGTCCTGACGGGTGATACCTTCATGCACAACGCAAATAACTGCTATATCAACACTGATGAAAAATTGGTCGCAGCTATCGGTGTCGATAATCTGGTGATCATCAATACAAAAGATGCTGTACTGGTCGTTGATAAAGATCAGGTGCAGGATGTTAAGAAAGTTGTTGAGTATCTTAAAGCTAATCATCGCAGTGAATATAAGCGTCACCGGGAAATATACCGTCCGTGGGGGCGATGCGATGTGGTGGTACAGACCGAGCGTTTTAATGTAAATCGAATCACCGTTAAACCGGGTGCAGCGTTTTCGATGCAGATGCATCATCACCGGACCGAACACTGGGTTGTGCTGTCTGGCACGGGTGAAGTAACGATTAAAGATCAAAAATTCCTGCTGACTGAAAACCAATCAACCTTTATTCCCATCGGAGCACAACATCGACTGGAAAACCCAGGCAAGATTCCATTGGAACTGCTTGAGATCCAATCTGGCTCCTATTTAGGGGATGACGACATTATTCGTATTAAAGACCAGTATGGTCGTTGCTAATTTTGAAGGTATAAAGATCTATGTCTAAGCTGACTTGTTTTAAAGCCTATGATATTCGTGGAAAATTAGGCGAAGAATTAAATGAAGATATTGCGTATCGCATTGGTCGCGCATACGGTGAATTCCTCAAGCCTAAAACAATCGTGGTGGGCGGTGACGTACGCTTAACCAGTGAGAGCCTGAAACTGGCATTAGCGAATGGCCTAATGGATGCGGGTACCGATATCCTCGATATTGGTTTAAGCGGGACAGAAGAGATCTATTTTGCAACCTTCCATCTTGGTGTAGATGGCGGCATCGAAGTTACCGCCAGTCATAATCCGATGGATTATAACGGAATGAAACTGGTTCGCGAAAATGCGAAACCTATCAGTGGTGATACAGGACTACGCGATGTACAGCGTTTAGCCGAAGAAAATAATTTCGCGCCTGTTGATGCCCAACTGCGCGGAAGCTACAAGAAGATTTCTATTCTTGACGCTTATGTCGATCACTTAATGGGCTACATTGATTTCGCGAACTTCACTCGTCCAATGAAGCTTGTGGTTAACTCTGGCAATGGTGCCGCAGGCCACGTCATTGACGCGATTGAAAAACGTTTCGTTGCTGCTAGTGTCCCCGTTTCATTTATTAAAGTTCATCACCAGCCGGATGGCACTTTCCCTAATGGGATCCCTAATCCTCTGTTACCAGAATGTCGCAAAGACACTGCCGATGCTGTTAAAGAACATGGCGCAGATTTAGGGATCGCTTTTGACGGCGATTTTGACCGTTGCTTCCTGTTTGATGGGGAAGGGCAGTTTATCGAAGGCTATTACATTGTAGGTCTGTTAGCCGAAGCATTCTTACAAAAAGAACCGGGCGCGAAGATCATTCATGACCCGCGACTGACCTGGAATACCATCGATATTGTGACAAAAGCTGGCGGCATTCCTGTGATGTCTAAAACGGGTCACGCCTTCATCAAAGAGCGTATGCGTAAGGAAGATGCGATCTACGGCGGAGAGATGAGTGCACATCACTACTTCCGCGATTTTGCATATTGCGATAGTGGGATGATTCCGTGGCTTCTGGTCGCAGAGTTGATTGCCAAAAGCAACTTATCGCTTGAGACACTAGTGAGCGAGCGTATGAATGCATATCCTTGTAGCGGTGAAATTAACTATAAGGTCAACAATGCAAGTGTAATGATTGAGGCAATAGAGCAGCAATACGCGCTGATGGCGGAGCAAATCGATAAGGTAGATGGGTTGAGTATGGAGTTTTCTGACTGGCGATTTAATATCCGTACATCGAATACAGAACCATTATTGCGTTTGAATGTTGAAACAAAATCTAATACTGAAAAAGTTAAACTAAAAGTTTCTGATTTAGAAGTCTTCATCAAGTAAAGGTGAAACAGTGAAGGTTATAGAGTTAATATGGGAATATCGGGGGTTTATTCTCGGTAACATTAAAAGAGAATTCCAGTCAAAGTATAGAAACTCCTTGCTTGGGGTAACCTGGAGTGTATTAAATCCACTATCAATGATAGTGGTGTATACAGTTATATTTTCTCAAGTTATGCGGGCAAAATTACCCGGCGTTGATTCACAATATGCTTATAGTATCTATATATGTGCAGGTATTTTGACATGGGGATTGTTCTCAGATCTTGTGCTTAGATCTCAAAATATGTTTTTGGATAACGCCAATCTTATAAAGAAAATTAATTTCCCCAAATTATGCTTGCCTGTTACTGTAATTGGTAGTGCATTAGTCAATTTCTTTATCATATTTTCTTTATTTACGATATTTTTAATTGTAACTAATGATTTTCCTGGGTTTGCCTATTTGGCTCTTATTCCAGTATTAATTGTTATGATAATACTTGCTATGGGAATAGGTATTATTACTGGCGTTTTAAATGTATTTTTTCGCGATGTTGGGCAGTTTTTTGGCATTGTTTTGCAGTTCTGGTTTTGGCTGACGCCAATTATATATCCAGCAACAATTTTGCCTGCAAGTATTCATCCCCTAATGAAAATAAATCCTATGGCTAGCGTGATTGAAGCATGTCAAAAGATTTTGGTGAGTGGAGTTTTCCCAAGTTGGCTTGGATTAATCTACCCACTTAGTCTTGGTATCATACTTTGTTTCATCGGTTTGCATTTGTTTAGAAAACATATTGGTGAAATGGTGGATGAATTATAATGGGTAGCATTACTGTTAAACAATTATATAAAGAATACAAAAGTTACCCAAATAAATGGGGGCGATTAATTGAGTGGTGTGGGTTTACCAAGAAAAAGAGGCACAAAACCAAGTCTGTCCTTAATGATATTAACTTTACAATCGAAGCCGGCGAGTCAGTAGGAATCATTGGCGTAAATGGTGCCGGTAAAAGTACCTTACTAAAGTTAATCACTGGTACTACACAACCTAGCAGTGGTGAAATAAAAGTAAATGGACGCATAGCAGCACTACTAGAGCTAGGTATTGGGTTCCACCCAGATTTTTCAGGTCGCCAGAATGTGTATATGGCTGGTCAACTGCTGGGCTATTCCACTGAAGAAATTGATAGTTTATTTCCTGAGATTGAAGCATTTGCAGAGATTGGAGAATATATTGATCAACCACTGAGGATGTATTCTTCTGGGATGCAAGCCCGTCTTGCATTCTCGGTAGCCACAGCGACAAAACCGGATATACTTATTGTCGATGAAGCTCTATCAGTGGGCGATGTGTATTTTCAGGCGAAATGTTATTCGAGGATTGCGGAGTACAAAAAACAGGGTATGACTCTGTTACTTGTTTCCCATGCTGTAATGGATATCTCCAAGCAATGTGACAGAGCTATCTTTTTAAAAGCAGGCAAAGTTTATGCTGATGGTCCTTCCAGAGAAGTCGTTAATCTATATATGGATGACTTGTTTGGTAAAAAGAAAGAGAATATTGCAAGTAATCAAGATAATGAAAGCAATGTAATTAAAATCAATCAAGATTCAGAAGATCTCTATCATACACACCCTGGATATGTGAAAGAGGAGCATCGCTGGGGGCAAGGTGGTGCAAAAATCATCGATTACCTGACGGTAAGCGGCGGTGTAGAATATCCAACTGTAATCAATACTAATGATAAATTAGATGTTTATGTGAAAGTACTTTTTGAAGACGATTTTGAGCATGTTACTCCGGGGATTTTACTCAAAAGTCTTGAAGGTGTATTTATCTATGGAAGTAATTCATATCTTTCCACAAAAGGGAAAATATTACCTACTGGGAAGTCTGGTCATATTGTAGTTTATAAATTCAGTATGAACTTATGCTTAAATGAAGGTGCCTACCTACTCTCGTTAGGACTTTCGTCTGGGGACCCGACAAAAACAACAGATCCTATCGATAGAAGATACGATTCTATATTATTAAAAGTTACAAACCATGTCCATATGTGGGGATTGGTTGATATGCAGGCTGATTTTGAGCAAATCGAGGAATTTATTTAATGACATATAAAGAACAATCAATTTCAGAACTGGTAAAGCAATTACCAGAGGTTTATCAGCCAATTTTCAAGCACTCTGAATTTAATGCGCAAGCATCGCGAACTCATGCCTGCTTCGATAGATTAGAAACTATAACATCGTTTTATGACTATATATCCAAGGATAAAGGGCGCCCTTTAAAAGTACTCGATTTAGGCTGTGCGCAAGGATTCTTTAGTCTGAACTTAGCTGCTCGAGGAGCTAGTGTTACAGCTGTAGATTACAGCCAGCCAAATATTAATGTCTGCAATAAATTAGCAGATGAGAACAATGGTCTTGATATCGAGTTCTTGCTGGGTAGCATCGAAACAATTATTCGGGAAAGAGTCAAAGAACAAGAATATGACCTTGTTCTTGGGTTAAGCGTATTCCATCATTTAGTTTATGAGCATGGGGCTGATTATGTTTTCGGACTTTTTGAAGAGTTGTCCAGTAAAGTTGAAACTGGCATTTTCGAGTTTGCGTTAAATTCCGAACCATTGTATTGGGCAGACGCTCAACCAGAAGAACCTCGTCAACTGATTGAGAGTTACACCTTTAATCATAATTTATCGATGCATGGTACACATTTATCGATAGTAGAGCGTCCTTTATATTTCGCCAGTAATAAATACTGGAGCGTTGATGGAAACTTCGGTGTTATTGAGCACGCAATGCGTAGATCACACCAGTTGGATAATTATTATCACGGGGACAAACGGCGTTACTATTTCTCAGATAACAAAATCATCAAGATTTTCTTAAAAGACGCTACCAATTGTAATTTTAATGAGCTAAAGAATGAATCAGTTTTCCTTGAAAGAAAAATCGAAGGGTTTCGTTCTTCAGATTTGCTCTGCTATGGTAGTAATGAGAGTGAGTCATGGTTAGTTAGAACTTTAACACCAGGTCGTCTGTTATTAGATATTATTATGGCAGGTGATGAATACGATGATGAGAAGATTGTTGCAGATATTCTTGAACAGATAATTCTTCTTGAGGAAAATGGTTTATATCATAACGATCTTCGCTCCTGGAATATTTTATTGGGAGATGATGGGAAGGTTCATCTAATCGATTATGGTTCTATCTCTAATCGAATTTCTGATGGTGATGATCTCTATGGACAAATACTGTCATTCTTTGCTCTTATTAAAGAAATAGCGCATCATAGAATTCGGGAACAAGGGAGTCAGCGGCCACCGTTTATATCTCCTCATGATTTCCCAGAAAAATACAAAAAATGGATCGCTAAGGTGTGGCTTCTGCCAAGTCATCAATGGAATTTTAAGAATATATATGCAGCTTTCCTTGATCAGAATGAGGCCAATGAAGATATCCCAGTCTCAGCCATTCTGGAAAGCTATATGTCATCAGCACTAAATCATATGAATTGGCAAATTAAGCTTATCCAGAATAGAATTGATACTTGTGACAGTAACTCATCTATTCATAATCATGAACTGGATGGGAAACTTTCAGCTAAAATCGATAATCTTAGTGAGAAAATTGATGATACTAACAATCGTATCGCTGGAATAATAGATAAGAATAATATTGAAAACCAATTACGCAACGAGCTTAATTTAGTTTATGCTAGTACTTCCTGGAAAATAACTTATCCTGTGAGGCTGCTATCAAGATTAGTAAGAAAAGTGTTACGGTTCCGTGGGTGATTTCAGGAGAAAATCATGTTGCAAAAGATAAGTAAAGACATAATTTCTGCTGCGCGAATCTTTTTCGAAAATCGTCCACTGCTGAAACAACGTGTTGTGCGTTTTTTGAATCGCTATCCAAAATTAAAAAGTAGAATCAAAAGAGGGATGCAAGAAAGCTACAATAATACCTCCTCATTAGATTTATTTGTAAATGGTTCCGTATCTGAAGATAACTGTAAAATAATAGAGCAAGAAGGTTCTTTATCTATTAAGAAAAAAGGTATCCATGAAGATAAGAAATCAGTACTTGAATCATGGTTCTACTAATCAATGGCTGTGGAAATAATGAAAAAAATACTTGCGCTTAACTTCTTCCCGGCATTCGTTCCGATCTCTAATGGTGGTGAGTCCAAACTTTATAATTTTTATAAAGCATTGAGCAAGTATCATCATGTAACATTGCTAACCTCTACTCATCCGGGAGTCAAAGAAGAAAAAATATATCATACGGCGACATTCGTTGAGCGACGAATCCCGAAGGATAAATATTTTGATCAATGCTGGCAAAATTTAGAAAGCTATACTTCGGATGGCCACGGTGATCTGTCTGCTCCTGCTATTGCCGCTAGTGCACAGTATCCAACAACTATGTTGGCAGCATATCTTAGTGAATATGAATCTGCCGATATAATAATTCATGATTTCCCATTCACCGTTGATTTTGACATTTTTCTGGGTATAGATTGTAAGCCAAGAATTTATAATTCGCATAATTGCGAGACTGAATTATATCAGACTCTTCATCCATCAGAGAAATCGCAACCTATAGTTGACCTGGTTTCTAAAGCTGAAAAGAAATTACTGAATAACGCTGACCTGATACTTTATTGCGGTGAAAGTGATTATGAATCATTTAAAAAGATCGCGCCTCAAAAAGAATCTGTAATGTTTTATTCTCCGAATGGTATGGTCGATAACCATCGAGTAATACCCCGGAGAACAACAAAAGTTAAGCATTCAGCCGTTTTTGTTGGTAGCGCCCATTTACCGAATGTAAACGCTGCAATCTATATTGCTAAAGAAATCGCTCCTAAATGTCCTAATATTATATTCGATATTATTGGTAATTGTTTACCAGTAGGTGAGTACGTAAAAAATGTTGTTAGACATGGCCGCGTTACTGACGAAGAGAAAGTTCGGTTATTTGAAAACGCGAGCATTGCATTAAATCCCATGGAGTCAGGCAGCGGTTCTAATATTAAAGCACTAGACTACTTCGCCTATGCTTTACCTATCTTGTCTACTCCTTTTGGCATGCGCGGATTTAATACTGAGTCTGGTAAGAATGTGATTGAAGGGGCGTTGGAAGATTTCCCTGATCTTTTGAAGCAACATCTTTCAGATAGTGATTTTGCAAACACAGTTGAGATAGGTCTTGCAGGGAAATTATTTGCTAGCGAAAATTATACGTGGGACGTTATCGTTGCAAATATCCTGCCTGAGCTAGATAGGCTTGAGAAACAATCAAGTAATTACACATTAGTTCTTAATGACTATAATTCATTTTTAAATGTCGGTGGTGGCGCAACTCGGACCAGAGGGATCTATCAAGCTGTTAATGATATATCCTCTGTTGTTTTCATTTGCTTCTCAGACGATGAGAAGTTGTCTGTGGAAAAGTATAATGAAAAAACATATGTAATTTGCGTCCCTAAATCACCAGAACATCGTAAGCAAGTTGATGAATTAAACGCACAATTTCATGTGTCCTGCGATGATATAATTGCTAGCGCGCATTGTGCTAAGAATGATTTATTAGTAGCTGTTTATAATATCTTGAAAGTATCTGCACGATTTATAATTGTCGAGCATCCATATATGGCACCGGTGCCGATTACTTATCGTGATCGTTTTATCTATTCTTCGCAGAATGACGAAACAATTCTTAAAAAATCTCTACTAGAATGGCATCCCAAGAAGGATTATTTGATTGATTTAGTTACATCCGTTGAGAAAAAAGCGGTTGAATGTTCAGCGGCAACAATTGCAGTATCGGATGATGATGCTTATAGTCTTTTAGTCGGGAAAAAGACAGCGGGACCCATGATCGTTGTCCGTAATGGAGCACAGCTACCGTCCCCAATTACTAATGATATTAGTCAGCAAGTAGCACAGAGAATTATAAAAAAATCGGCAGTATTTCTTGGATCCGCGCATATGCCAAATGTGGATGCTGCCAATTTTTTATTAAAAAATATAGCGCCTAAATGTCCAGATGTTCAGTTTAATATTGTTGGGTCAGTTTGCAACTCTATCAACGTCAATCCGGGGAAAAATGTTATTCTGTGGGGGGTCGTAGATGAAGAAGCCAAGTCCGCTATCCTTCAAAACTGTCTTTTTGCAGTGAACCCTGTGACTTCAGGTAGCGGATCTAATATTAAGTTGGCAGACTTCTTCGCGAATGGTCTGTTTGTCGTCAGCTCAAAATTTGGTTTACGTGGCTATCCGAGTCATCTTCACAAACATATCGCACTGACGGAACCTGAAACATTTTCAGATGTGATAAATGCTTTATCTATTTCAGATGGTGTTTTCACTGATGAAATGAGAGCAGAGCGTAAAGATATATTCCGTGCTGAACTTTCTATGGTGGGAATCGCGAAGAAATTCGTGGATTTATTATTAAGCATGGAAAAACCAAAACGCAAGGTACTGTTTGTTACATATCGCTATACTCATCCTGAATTAGGTGGGGCAGAGTCAAATTTGAAGCGTTTTTTGAAAGCGCTTGGTGACACACAAGAATTCGAAATTGATGTCGTGACTACAGAGGTCAGTCGAACAACTAATCATGCACGTTTCATGGAACGTTACGAATTTGATGCCGAGATTGGTGCACCAATTGAAATGTCTAATCTCCGTTTTGCTCGCTTTCCTGTTGATGATAGTTCGAGTTCAGCATTAAGTAATGCAACGAGTCTAGCGTGGCGTGTGCAGCCTGCATTTGAGAAGGCTATTGTTCAACAAACCGATAAATTATCATTAGATGGGCTCGCATGGGGATGGGCTGATTTAGAGGGTGAAGTTTCTAGCCACTATCGCTGGAGCTACTCTTCTTGTGCAGTCAATGTGGCAAAAGCAAGTAAAGTAAAACTGACAGGGTATATCCCCGAAAAATCATTAATTACATTGCAGTCTCCTGATGGGGGTATTTACCTTAGTCAGGAAATCGAGCATAACTTTACGCTTGAATTGGAAGTTGATGCGGGTATATTCGAGATCTTTACATCTAGCCGATTTATGGGGGGGCAGGATCCTCGACCATTAGGTTTTATGCTTACTGAGTTAATTATTGATAGTGCACCACTCGATCTGACACGACCAACTCTGGCAAGTTCTCAAAGCATCTCGCCAGACAAAGTGTTTGATGTTCTGTCTACGGCTGCAGAGAAAACACGTTTTCCATTAGGTGTCAACCTGACAGATATCAGAGGTCCGCACTCTTCGTCGATGGAACATTATATTGCTACTAACATTGGTAAGTACGATTTGGTAGTAACGCACAACATTGTTTTCAAACCAGCGGTATTTGCTCTTGACCTGGCGAAACAGCATAATGTGCCTTCATTATTGATACCGCACGCGCATCTGGATGATGACTATTACCATTTCCCAGATTTAATTCATGCTGCACGAAATGCAACAAAAGTCCTCGCTGTACCTAAAGCTGCAAATGCATTCTATGTTGAGAAAGGGTGCTGCTCTGAATATCTTCCGGCCGGTGCCGATACTGATGAAGAGTTCCTTGAGAGCGATCGCCATGAGTTTGAAAGCGTGTACGGCAGTGATGATGAATTCGTTCTGGTCCTGGGGCGTAAATCCGGAGCTAAGGGTTATCGTTCAGTAATCCAGGCTGTTGAATCTATTAACCAGTCTGGTAAAAAACTTCGATTAGTAATGATTGGTCCAGATGATGACGGATTGATGATCACATCCCCACACGTTTCTTATTTGGGGAGGCAGCCGCGTTCAGTGGTGCGTGGTGCATTGATGTCTTGTCTGGCTCTGGTAAATATGAGTTCAAGCGAAAGCTTTGGTATAGTGTTGCTCGAAGCCTGGCTGGCCAGAAAACCGGTGATAGCCAATAAATCTTGTGTGGCTTTTCATGATATGGCTGTTGATCAAGAAAATGCCCTGATGGTGGGTCACGAAGAGCTACAGGATGCTTTGGTGCGCTTAAGAAACGAGCCGGCTTTGTGCGAGCGCCTGGGGAGTAATGGTTTTGAAACAGCTCAAAAATTTAGCTGGAAAGTGGTTGAAAACGACTTTGTGAATATTTGTCGTAAAGTAGTTCGATAAGACTTCTCTTTACATTGTTACATTGTCACTAATTATTAATAAGAGATTGATAGATTATTATGAATATAGCGATTGTTACTGGTATTACGGGTCAGGATGGTGCTTATCTGGCAGAACTGCTGCTTGGTAAAGGGTATAAAGTATACGGAACATACCGACGTACCAGCTCTGTCAATTTCTGGCGTATTGAAGAGTTGGGCATTGCACAGCACCCGAACTTGACTTTGGTTGAATACGATCTGACTGACCTGTCTGCTAGTATCCGCTTGCTGCAGCAAACTGAAGCTACTGAGATATATAACTTAGCTGCGCAGAGCTTCGTCGGTGTATCTTTCGAACAACCGATTACTACAGCAGAAATTACCGGTCTCGGCCCTGTAAATCTTCTGGAAGCTATTCGTATCGTTAATCCTAAAATTCGCTTTTATCAGGCATCGACGTCAGAAATGTTTGGTCTGGTGCAGGCTGTTCCGCAGAAAGAGGATACTCCGTTCTATCCGCGCAGCCCATATGGCGTAGCTAAACTGTATGCTCACTGGATGACCGTGAACTACCGTGAGAGCTATAATATTTTTGCATCAAGCGGAATCCTGTTTAACCACGAATCACCATTACGTGGTCAGGAATTTGTAACGCGTAAAATCACTGATTCTGTTGCAAAAATTAAGCTTGGTAAACTTGACGTTCTTGAACTCGGCAATATGGACGCTAAGCGTGACTGGGGTTATGCCAAAGAGTATGTAGAAGGAATGTGGCGTATTCTGCAGGCAGAAAAACCAGATACCTTCGTGCTGGCAACTAACCGCACAGAGACTGTGCGCGACTTCGTCAGCATGGCTTTCAAAGCTGCTGGGTATACGCTGCGTTTTGAGGGTAAAGATGAACAAGAAGTGGGTATTGATACCGCAACTGGAAAAACGTTGGTCCGTGTAAATCCGAAATTCTTCCGTCCTGCTGAAGTTGACTTGCTGATTGGTAACCCCGCTCGTGCCAAAGAAATTCTGGGTTGGGAGCCAAAAACTTCGCTGGAGCAGTTGTGCCAGTTGATGGTTGAGGCTGATTTACGTCGTAACCAGCAAGGATTTTCTTTCTGATGTTCGGCGCCGGCAAACATGCCCTGGTAACAGGGATTAATGGATTTACCGGCCGCTATGTGGCAGCGGAATTATCCGCTGCCGGATATCGGGTATTTGGTATTGGCGCAATGCCTTTTGATGGACCTGATTATTATCAGGTTGATCTAATGGACACTGCGAAGTTGCAGGATATTGTTGAGCTTATACAACCAAACGTTGTTATTCATTTGGCCGCTATCGCTTACGTCGGGCATGGTGATGCCGATGCTTTCTACAATGTTAATTTGCTTGGTACGCGTAATTTATTGCAGGCTTTGAGTGCGTGTAGTTCAACCCTTGATGGTGTGCTTCTCGCCAGTAGTGCTAACATTTATGGAAATGGTACCGCCGGGCAACTGAGTGAATCTGCGGCAGCAAATCCAGCGAACGATTATGCCGTTAGCAAGTTGGCCATGGAGTATATGTCTCGATTGTGGATGGATAAACTACCCGTATTCATTACGAGGCCATTTAACTATACAGGTGTTGGTCAGGCGGAAAACTTCCTTCTGCCAAAGATAGTTAAACACTTTAAATCAAAATCACCGACGATCGAGTTAGGTAACATTGATGTTTGGCGTGATTTTACAGATGTTCGTGCACTAAGCCATGCTTATGTCAAGTTATTACAGGCGAAACCAATTGGCGAAGTTATTAACATCTGCTCTGGCCGCACATATTCACTGAGAAAAGTCATTGAACTTTGTGAAAAAATAACCGGACACCATCTGACCATCCAGATTAATCCTGAATTTGTCCGCGCAAATGAAGTTAAGACACTTAGTGGGGATCCATCTAAACTACAATCATTTATTCCAGATTGGAATGTCCCACCACTCGAAGATACCCTGCGCTGGATGTTGGAAAACGAGCAATGAAAGTCATATTTGGAACTGATGCAATAAAATACCCATTAACGGGTATCGGTCGCTATGCATTTGAGTTGGCTAAATGTTTATCTGATGCTCCAGAAATATCCGAATTGCTTTTTTTAAATGGGCATCGACTTACTCAGCAAATGCCCGTGGCTAAAGAAAATAGCTCTTCAACAGAGGGGCTTAAAAGTTTAATAAAAAAGAGTCGACTGGCTTCGGAAGTATATAGGCTTACAGCACCGTGGTTGAAGACTAATGTCTTGAGAAATCATAAGGATGCGATTTATCATGGGCCGAATTTTTATCTGCCACCGAAGGTAGAGCGCTGTGTTGTCACGTTTCATGATCTTTCTGTTTTTACTTTGCCGCAATGCCATCCTCCTGAGAGAGTTAGGTATATGCGTAAAGAGCTTTTACAAACGGTAAAGCGAGCATCAGTATTTATTACAGACTCTGATTTCACCAGATTGGAACTGATTAATTATTTTAATATTTCTGAAAGTAGGGTATTTACTGCAAAGTTAGCATGTAGTGATGAATTCAAGCCCCGCCGTGAAGAAGATATAACTTCTGTTCTCGGAAAATACGAACTTACCTTTAAAAAATATTCCCTATTTACTGGCTCGATTGAGCCGAGAAAGAATATTGCGACATTGCTTGATGCCTACGAACGTCTGCCACTATCACTGAGAAAGCAGACTCCTCTTGTTATTAGCGGATTCAAAGGCTGGAACAGTGATACTTTACATCGTCGATTTGAACAAGGTAAACGAGAAGGGTGGCTGCGCTACCTGGGATTTACACCGTCAAGCGATTTACCTGCACTCTATGCAGGTGCTGTTAGTTTTTTATTTCCATCAGTCTATGAGGGATTTGGGCTACCAGTATTGGAGGCAATGGCATCTGGGACTCCGGTTGTTTGTTCAAACAGCTCTTCACTTCCTGAGGTTGCAGGTAGCAGTGCTTTAATGTGTGATGCTATGGATGTTGAGACACTTACGTCTTTAATTATGAAGAGTCTTACTGATACGGAATGGCAGGATAATGCCACTAAAAGTGGATTATCACATGTTAACCAATTTTCATGGAAACGATGTGCAACTGAAACGGTTGCTGCATATAAACAGGTGAAGTAAGATTAATGTTGAAAGTACTGCATTTTTATAAGACATACTATCCAGATACTTTTGGTGGCATCGAGCAAGTTATCTACCAGCTAAGTGAGTCTGGAGCTGAATATGATGTTGAATCAACCGTACTTTCTCTAAGTAAACGCGGGGATATTGATAATCAAAAAATTGGTAAGCAGCGTGTCTTCTACGCAAAAACTAATTTTGAAATAGCCTCAACACCATTCTCTCTATCTTGCATTAAAAAATTTAAAGAATTAGCAAAGCAAGCAGACATCATCCATTACCATTATCCATTTCCCTTTATGGATATGCTGCATTTTTTATGTCGAATCAATAAACCAACAATTGTCAGTTATCATTCTGATATTGTTAAGCAGAAGTTTTTTTCTCGGCTATATTCGCCACTAATGAATCATTTTCTCAAATCAGTTGATTGTATTGTTGCTGCTTCGCCAAACTATGTAAAAACTAGTATTGTATTGCAGAAGTTTGAATCCAAGGTAAAAGTCATACCTTATGGTTTAAATGAGAAATCTTATCCAGGTATTAGTAACGAAAAACTCAAATTTTGGCAAGACAGGTTTGACGGAGGTTTTTTCCTGTTCATTGGTGCATTTCGTTATTATAAAGGGTTACACACTCTTCTGGAAGCAGCACACACTACTTCGTTACCCGTAGTTATTGTTGGTGGCGGAGGGATCGAAAGTGATATAAAAGCTAAAGCAGAAGAACTTAATCTTACTAATGTGCATTTTGTTGGCTCATTACCCGATGAAGACAAGGCTGCACTACTAAAGCTATGTACTGCTATTGTTTTTCCTTCACATCTTAGATCGGAAGCCTTTGGTATTACTTTACTTGAAGGTGCTATGTATGGAAAGCCGCTAATCTCATGTGAAATAGGTACAGGTACAAGCTTTATTAATCTTGATGGCTACTCTGGTTTTGTTATTCCACCTAACGACCCCGTGAGATTAAGGCAGGTAATGCAAGAACTATACTCGAATCCTGAATTGGCTAAACGATACGGCTCAAATGCATATGCCAGATTTAAAGATGTATTTACATCGGAAAAAATGCTAACTGACTATAGCGCTGTCTATAGAGAGTTGTATACCGTTGATAAAAAAAATCATTCATAACTATTCTCATAAAATATTTTAAATTTCTAAGGTTGAATAATGGTCAATAGGTTTAGTTCTCTATTGTTTATTGGATTGTCTATTGTTCTACTTGTTATCGGATTAACAAGTAAGCCAGTACAACTTGGCGATGGACATGAGTATTCACTCACAACAAAAGCATTTTTAAATAATCTATCACCAAACATTACTGCGAGTGAGGTTACAGACAGACTAAATGATATTAAGAGTTTCGAGTCAGCAGGGTATATTCCAGAATACTTTGAAAAAATTAGAACAGGGTTAGAAAATAGTGAAAATAATGCGGGCGCTGTAGGTATATATAAATCTAAAACTAATGAATACTATGGATACCACTTTTGGTTCTATCCACTATTGACTGCTGTTACTGAAAAAACAATATCAATATTAGATATTAATCCTCTTAAATCCTTTCAATTAACGAATGTAATACTTCTAATATGCACTTTATTCGTTTTGATGAATAATGAAAAAAGTAATCCCGTTGCGCAATTACTTTTCTTATCTGGTGGAGTCATATTCTATCTTAAATGGTCGCATCCAGAAGTAATGATATATTCGCTGTTGTTTCTTGCATTTTATTTTTTAATGAAATGCAAACCGTTAACCTCTGCATTTTTTATATCATTAGCGTCAATTCAAGTTGTATCTTTATCACTATTGTTCATCGTTATACCCATTTATCTTACTTTGGTAAGTCATAAGAATATAGTTTCGGTTATATTTAATTTATTAAGGAAATGGCAGATATGGATTTGTGGACTTATTTCTATAAGTTCAATTATATTTTACTACATAAAGTTTAGCCAGTTTAGTTTGATAGGAAGTCAGGCTAGCAGTATTTCAAATATTAACTTTGGACATTTCATTTCATACTACTTTGACTTAGACCAGGGTCTATGGGTTGGAGCCCCATGGTTAGTGATTTTTGTTATTTTTCTATGTTTTCGATTTGATAAAATCATTATTCGAGATTTCTTGTTTAGCCTTTTATTTTCAGTTGTAATTTGTATACCGCTGTTAGCAAATAACAATATGAACTCAGGGCAGAATGTCTTTCAACGATATGCCTTGTATTCTATTGCGCCTATTATTGCATGGTCTTGCGCTTACTCTTCTGTAATTTTGAATACAATATATAAGAAAGTAATAATTATACTATTAGCGTTCATGTATATAATATTTAGCAATGGATATGAAACGGATGCGAATTATTTGGCTCATAAGCCGTGGACAGCATATCTGCTAGAAAATTATCCTGAAATGTATAACCCAGAACCTCAGATATTTATATTGAGAACATTTCCTTATAATATGTGGTCCGGAAAAGGGCAAGGCTCTTATGCTTATGAAAACCAAGATGGTATAGTCACCAAAATAATATTTAGGGATAAAAATGAGCATGCGCTTAGTGATAGTTGTAAAGCGGGATATAAAGATTTAAGGACTCATCAGCCTATTAATATTGATAAAGCATCTGCACCCAAATACGGATGGCGCTATATTACAGGGGCGATGTATTGCGATGACTTTGCACCAGTGTACAAAGGTGTTAAATATTTTCAAGAAGCATCTAATGTCATTGACTTCAGAAAAAATGGTCTTCCCAATTTTGTGATTGGACTCTCCGGTCTAAGTCATGAAGAAGGTTGGGGACGTTGGAGTGAAGGAAGTAATGTTAAATTAAATTTAGATCTTAAGTTAAATAAAGAAACTACTTTCTATGCAGAGCTTTTTCCCTTCGGGCCTAATGCAGGTGAGCCTATTGTTTTAACTATAAATAATGAATCACATGTAATGGAGCCAGTTGAAGGTAAGGGAAATGTATTTTATGCAAAATTTGACTCCATTGACGAAAAACAAAATACAGCTATCACTGTCAATGTTTCGAAACCAACGTCTCCAGCAGAATTAGGTGTCAGTTCTGATAAAAGGAAAATTGGGCTGGGATTGATTCAGTTTTATTGGCAGTAAAGTTAGTTAAATATAATTTTGACAAATCATTAGAGGATAGGATCTAGCAGATCCTATCCTTTTTTTATGCTTACTTTCTTATGAATGAATCGTATGCTTCACTCATTGCCACGATATCAGACTTTGTTGGCGACCACCCAAGAGTTTCATATGTAAGCGTTGTGTCAAGTAAAACATCTTTATCGGCTATACCAAACTGCTCGGGGTACAGTAGGGTTAATCCTATCTTGTCCATTGTGGCTAAAACTGGTTTCAATAGCATGGCAGGGATAGGCAATAGTATAGACTTAGATTTTGCATGTTTAATCACACCATTGAGTAACTCTTTTGTAGTTGGTGGCGTTGCAGAGCCTAAGTTAAAATTTATGTTTGGACAATTTTTTTCAACGGCGAGTTCTGCTGCTAGAGCGCAATCCTCGACACTCACCATTTGATAACGATTATTTCCGTTACCAATCATTGGGACGGGTATTCCATGTTGAATGAGTTTAAATAATTTACCCAGTATACCTAAACGACCCGGACCAGTGATTAAGCGAGGGCGAAATATAGTTGCATCAATAAAATGTTCACCACGGATGATTTTCTCGGCTAATATTTTACTATTACCATAAGGCCCGAGGGGATTTTGTGGATGATCTGGCGACACAGGACAGACGGTAGGGATGCCGTAAGTCATATCGGTTGAAAAGAATACGAGTTTATGGCAGCCAGTATTTTTCATTTCATTCACTACAGCTTTTGTCCCGCATACGTTCACTTCATTAAACCATTCTTCACGGGATTTTTTGGGGACAGCATCGGCAAATTGTCTTGCAGCAAGATGATAAACAACATCATCTTCTTTTAAATGCAATTTTTTTAATGTATCGCTATCTGTTACATCACCATTGACAAAATGAACATTTTTTCGTAGTGCCACATTGGGTTGCTCACGGATATCGATATTGACAACTTCTTGCCCTTTTTCAAGTAATCGTTTAGTGAGAACACTTCCTGTAAAACCACTTCCGCCAGTAATAATATGACGCATTATGCACTCCTAGAGATAAATACAATTCCGACGCAAATTAGAGATAAGCCAATGAGTCTCATTGTGTTTATGTCTTCTTTCAGGAAAAAATAGCCAATTACTGCAGTAATAACATATCCAACCGATAGTAGAGGATATGCCAGGCTAACCTCAACTTTGCCAAGAACTGCCATCCACAAACCAATGCTGAGTACATAACAACTCATACCAGCAATAAACCATGGATTTATGAGAAGTTGAATTGCAAAACCTAAATAGCCTGCAATAGCATCTGGAAGCGGTGCTATAGTGAGCATCGTCTTACGCAGGGCCACTTGGGCAAGGGCATTTAGGGATACACTTGTTAATGCAAGTAGTAAAACAAGTAAACTCATAATTCATCACACCTCAGTAATAGCTTGCAATTATAAAGCTTAAGATAGCAGCAGCACCTAATAAAATACTTGTCCTATCCTTGATCGCGAAAATTACAGGATCATCCGTTAATACTTTCCTATGGCTAAGGAACCATATTCTCATTACCCAAAGAAATACGCATATTGGTTCAAGCAATAGCCATTCAGGAGCACTATAATTTATCTGCACCATTGCTTCCTGAGTCAGGAAAAGCAGCATGATTAAAATTGAACAGATCGCGCTACTTACACCAAAGGCTAAGGTTAATGGCCAGTCTTGATGAGTGTAACCGCGACCACCAATTTTGTTAGTCATTGTTTGATCAGATTTGAGAATCTCAACATGCCGTTTTGCCAGAGCCAGCGAGAAAAATAGCAAGGCAGAGAATGAATTCAACCATGGAGATAGGGGAAGATCATTCAACACCGACCCCATGATTATTCTTAATGTAAAAAGAGCGCCGATGATTGAAACATCTAACATTGGAACTCTTTTTAGTTTGAATGAGTAGCAAAGCGTTAACATTACATAAATTAAAATACAGTATGTTAAACCTATTGATATATTTATTGATATTATTCCGCCGATTAAGAATAGTATCAACGCACCAATGAGCCCTTGAAATGTGGAAATATTACCAGATGCAAGAGGTCTGTTTCTTTTTGTCTTATGTCGACGATCGGCTTCAAGGTCTGCAAGATCGTTAATAATATAGGTTGCGGAGGCAATTAAACCAAATGCGACAAATGCCAATGTGGTTTTTGCAATAACGTTCGCATCATTTGCGATATGTGCCAGAAATATAGGGATAAAAACCAGTATATTTTTAGCCCACTGATGTAATCTCAGTTGTTTTATCCATTGTTTGAAAATACTCATCTTGGCATCTTCAAAAGCAAGGCATGGGATTTCACTTTTTATATCTTTCTTAAATTTATTCCCATTTCCTACAAGAATAACACCTTTAGACTCGTTCCAGATTATAATATCAGCTTTATGGTCACCTGCATAAATAAAACCCTGCGGGAATCTATCTTTTAACCATGCTAATTTATTGACTCCTTTCAAATTCAATTGGTTATCTGAGCCTTTTACACCATCAAAGATCCCCAGATACTCATTTATAGAGTCTGCAATTTTTTGGTTAGAGGCTGTAACAAGATGGATTTCTCTTCCTTTGCGTTTTTCTGTTTTTAAATAATCTATTAGATTATGTCTGTAACAGAATGAGTCTGCATTTTGCGTTACAGTTTCTGTAACGAGACGTTTAAAAGATGTTTTTCCATCAAATAAGGCTTTAGTTAAGCCAATTATTTTAATTGGTTTTTTGAATAATATTGACACAATGCCTTCATGCAGTGTGTCAGTTTTAGACAGAGTGCCGTCTAAATCAACAACAAGAGGCACATTTATGTCGATAGCATCAAATGGCTTGGTGGACATTTACATTCCTTGGCTAAGCAGAATCTACATCGATTCTCAATCGAGAAGTATCGAAAACATTATTAACTGATTATTTTATACAAACTTAGTTATATTTTAAAGAAAAAGATAGTCCCTAAGCCAGAGTTTACCCAACAGTGCTTGTTGAGATCAGGTTATGGCTTCGATGCAGGGTTTTGCGATAGTATGTTAGAAATTATGCGAGTAATGCATCTGCTCGTTAGATCACCTGACAGGAGTACATAATGTCTAAGCAACAAATCGGCGTCGTTGGTATGGCTGTGATGGGGCGCAACCTGGCGCTCAACATCGAAAGCCGTGGTTACACCGTGTCCGTTTTCAACCGCTCACGTGAAAAAACGGAAGAGGTTATCGCCGAGAATCCGGGGAAAAAACTGGTTCCTTACTATACGGTAAAAGAGTTTGTTGAATCCCTTGAAACACCTCGTCGTATCCTGTTAATGGTGAAAGCGGGTGCTGGCACTGATGCTGCTATCGACTCCCTGAAACCTTATCTGGATAAAGGTGACATCATCATTGATGGCGGTAATACGTTCTTCCAGGACACTATCCGTCGTAACCGTGAGCTCTCCGCTGAAGGTTTTAACTTCATCGGAACCGGCGTCTCTGGTGGTGAAGAAGGTGCGCTGAAAGGCCCATCCATCATGCCGGGTGGCCAGAAAGAAGCTTATGAACTGGTAGCGCCAATCCTGACTAAAATCGCAGCGGTTGCTGAAGATGGTGAGCCGTGTGTGACGTATATTGGTGCCGACGGTGCAGGCCACTACGTGAAGATGGTGCACAACGGAATTGAATATGGTGACATGCAGCTGATTGCCGAAGCCTATTCATTGTTGAAAGGGGGTCTGAACCTGAGCAATGAAGAACTGGCCAGCACCTTTACCGAGTGGAATAACGGTGAGCTGAGCAGCTATCTGATCGACATCACCAAAGATATCTTCACCAAAAAAGATGAAGATGGTAAATATTTGGTGGATTTCATTCTGGATGAAGCGGCGAACAAAGGTACCGGTAAATGGACCAGCCAAAGCTCTCTGGATCTTGGTGAACCGCTGTCTCTGATCACTGAATCTGTGTTTGCGCGTTACATCTCCTCGCTGAAAGATCAGCGTGTCGCTGCCTCTAAAGTCCTGTCTGGACCTAAAGCTCAGCTTGCGGGTGATAAGGCAGAATTTATTGAGAAAGTACGTCGTGCACTGTACCTCGGTAAGATCGTTTCTTATGCTCAGGGCTTCTCACAGCTGCGTGCCGCATCCGACGAGCATAACTGGGATCTGAATTACGGCGAGATTGCAAAAATCTTCCGTGCGGGCTGTATTATTCGCGCGCAATTCCTGCAGAAAATCACCGATGCCTACGCTAAAAATCCTGGCATCGCGAACCTGCTGCTCGACCCGTACTTCAAGAACATTGCCGATGAATATCAACAGGCACTGCGTGATGTCGTAGCGTATGCCGTGCAGAATGGTATCCCGGTACCGACATTCTCTGCTGCTGTTGCTTATTACGACAGCTATCGTGCAGAAGTATTGCCCGCTAACCTGATTCAGGCCCAGCGTGATTACTTCGGTGCGCATACCTACAAACGTACTGATAAAGAAGGTGTTTTCCATACCGAATGGATGGAATAAGTCTTCTGATAGTCACTGGCCCGGTTCTCTAACCGGGCTTTTTTTTATCTTAAATCTGATTGATTTACGTTGATTGCTTAATCTTTACTTAATATTTCTGGCGTACCCTGATCAAGAAAATCTGAATTGTTTTAACCTTCGTTGACACAATATTCGACAAAACGTTAAAACATTATTCTCTTATCAGGATGTACGACATCATGATTAAATATTAAGTTAATACTGAGAGCATGAAATGAAAATTACCATTTCTGGTACCGGATATGTTGGCCTGTCAAATGGTCTTCTTATCGCCCAACATCATCAGGTCATTGCTCTGGACATTGTCCCTTCACGTGTCGAGATGCTAAATAATCGGATATCTCCGATAGTCGATAAAGAAATTGAACAGTATCTACAATCAAGCGATATAAATTTCAAAGCCACGCTGGACAAGTACGACGCCTACCAGAATGCAGATTTTGTTATTATTGCAACGCCGACAGATTACGACCCGAAAACAAATTATTTTGATACCTCCAGCGTTGAATCAGTTATCAAAGATGTGATTGCAATAAATCCTGATGCGCTCATGGTGATTAAATCAACGGTGCCTGTTGGTTTTACGCAGACTATGCGACAGAAGTTTAACTCGGATAATATTATCTTTTCTCCTGAGTTCCTGCGCGAAGGAAAGGCACTGTATGATAACTTATACCCATCACGAATTGTCATCGGTGAACGGTCTGCTCGTGCTGAACGTTTTGCTGCCTTGTTACAGGAAGGGGCAATAAAGCAGGATATCCCGGTGCTGTTCACTGATTCTACTGAAGCTGAAGCCATTAAGCTTTTTGCAAATACCTATCTGGCAATGCGTGTTGCCTATTTTAACGAACTTGATAGCTATGCAGAAAGCCTGGGGCTTAATGCACGACAGATCATCGAAGGGGTTTGTCTGGACCCGCGTATTGGTAACCATTACAACAACCCTTCATTCGGTTATGGTGGATATTGTCTGCCAAAAGACACGAAGCAATTACTCGCCAACTATCAATCTGTACCTAATAATATTATTTCAGCCATCGTTGATGCTAACCGCACACGAAAAGATTTTATTGCTGATGCTATTCTTTCGCGTAAACCCAAAGTTGTCGGTATCTATCGCCTGATTATGAAAAGCGGCTCGGATAATTTCAGGGCATCGTCTATTCAGGGCATCATGAAACGCATTAAAGCGAAAGGTATCCCGGTCATAATTTATGAACCGGTAATAGCAGAAGAGAGTTTCTTCCATTCACGGGTTGAGCGTGATCTGGCTAAATTTAAACGTGAGGCCGATGTGATTATCTCTAACCGCATGGCAGAAGAACTGCAGGATGTCGCTGATAAAGTGTATACCCGCGATTTATTCGGTAACGATTAAACGCTCGGCGAAATAATGATACCGGCATCATGCCGGTATCAGTCTATTATTGATGACGTTTGCGTAAATTCTCAATCACCGTCGTCAGATCGAGATCCTGGTCCTGCAGCAGAACCAGCAGGTGATACATCAGATCCGATGCCTCATTGGTCAACTCGAAACGGTCATGCACGGTCGCGGCCAATGCTGTCTCAACACCTTCTTCTCCAACTTTCTGGGCAATCCGCTTCGTACCGCTGGCGTACAATTTTGCGGTATAGGAGCTGGCGGGATCTGCCGTTTTGCGCTCAGCCAGCAATTGCTCCAGTTGATACAGGAACAGCCATTGGTGGCTGGACTCACCAAAACAGCTGCTGGTGCCTTTGTGACAGGTTGGCCCAATAGGGTTAACCAGCACCAGCAGAGTGTCGTTGTCGCAGTCAGGTGCAATGCTCACGACGTTCAGGAAGTGACCGGATGTTTCTCCTTTGGTCCACAGGCGCTGTTTAGTACGCGAGAAAAAGGTCACTTTCCCGCTTTCGATCGTTTTATCCAGCGCTTCCGGGTTCATATACCCGAGCATCAGTACTTCACCGGAAACCGCATGCTGCACGATGACCGGCATCATCCCATCGGTTTTTTCCCAGTCCAGCTCGCGGCATTGTTGCTTGGTTAACATATCCTGATCTCCACGCCCTGTGTTGCCAGGTACGCTTTTAATTCGCCAATATTGATAATTTGCTTGTGGAAGACCGAGGCGGCAAGCGCGCCATCGACATCCGCATCCCTGAAGGCTTCGAGAAAGTGCTCCATCGTTCCGGCACCGCCTGAGGCGATCAGCGGAACGTGGCAAACTTCGCGCACTTTTTTCAATTGCTCAAGATCGTAGCCGTTACGCACGCCGTCCTGGTTCATCATATTAAGAACGATTTCACCGGCGCCCAGTTTTTGCACCTCTGTTACCCAGTCGATCGTTTCCCACTGTGTAACGCGCGTACGGTTTTCATCTCCGGTGTACTGATTGACGTGATACTTCCCGGTTTGTGCATCATGCCAGGTGTCGATACCCACCACGATGCACTGCACGCCAAAGCGATCCGCCAGGCGGGTGATCAACGTTGGGTCAGCCAGAGCCGGGGAGTTGATAGAAATTTTATCTGCGCCGAAAGACAATATCTTTGCGGCATCCTCTGGTGATTTAATCCCACCGGCGACACAGAACGGAATGTCGATCACTTCTGCCACGCGTGATACCCAGCTTTTGTCTACCACACGACCATCGCTCGATGCGGTGATATCGTAAAAAACCAGCTCATCTGCGCCTTCATCGGCATAGCGTTTCGCCAGCGGGACGATATCGCCAATAATCTCGTGATTGCGGAATTGAACACCTTTGACAACCTGCCCGTCACGAACATCAAGGCAAGGGATTATGCGTTTTGCCAGCATTGGATGGCCTCCTCAACGGTGAATTTACCTTCCAGCAAAGCACGACCCACAATGACGCCGCCAACGCCGGTTCCGCGCAGGGCGGCGACATCTTCAATCCCACCAATCCCGCCGGATGACTGAAATGCCACCTGGGGGTATTTCGCACACACTTCTTCGTACAGTGCAACGTTTGAGCCAGCCAGCGTGCCGTCGCGGGAGATATCGGTGCACAGCACGTGCTTCAGACCGACGGGTAAATAGGCCTCAACCAGTTCTTCCAGTGAAACCCCGGAATCTTCCTGCCAGCCGCTGACCGCAACCTGTTTATTCCCGTGCTCGTCAATCCGTACATCCAGCGCCAGAACCAGCGCGTCGGCACCAAAACGGGCAAACCAGTTCCTGACGACTTCGGGAGATTTTACCGCCGTCGAACCCACCACTACGCGCGCGACGCCAGCGTTAAGCAGCGCCTCAACATCTGCTTCGGTACGTACGCCACCCCCTACCTGCACCGGTACGTTTACGCCAGCCACCAGTGTTTTAATCAGCGGTATTTGCCGTTTCTGCGGATCTTTTGCCCCGGTCAGATCCACAAGGTGCAACACCTTTGCGCCTTGTGCTGCATAGCTTTGTAAACGGGGCAGGGGATCGTTACCGTAATCACGCTGCGTTGCGTAATCGCCCTGATGAAGACGCACAACCGTGCCGTCGATTAAATCTAATGCCGGAATAATCATTACATCTCCAGAAAGTTTTTCAGCAACTTCGCGCCAGCAGCACCTGAACGCTCCGGGTGGAACTGCACGCCAAAGAAATTATCTTTTTGTACCGCTGCGGTGAAGGGCTCACCGTAATTGCATTGCGCAATAGTCCATGGGTTCACCGGCATGGCGTAGCTGTGTACAAAATAGAAATACGCCCCATCCTCAATGCCCTGGAAAAGGCGGTTTCCGGCCTGTGGATAGACACGGTTCCAGCCCATATGCGGCAACGGCAGACCAAAATCGGTCATTTTGGGTACGTCTTGATCAATAATCCCCAGCAGGGAGACACCGTTACTTTCTTCACTGCGTCGACCAAGCAGCTGCATACCTAAGCAAATCCCCAGTACAGGCTGTGTGCATGCTTTGATCAGTTCAATCAGCTCACGCTCGTGTAGCTGATCCATTGCCGCCTGGGCGGTACCGACGCCCGGCAGAAACAGTTTATCGGCGCGCAGCACAACATCCGCATCGCGGCTAACTACCGGATCGTAGCCGTGGCGTGCGACGGCGGATTTCACCGAGTTCAGGTTGGCACAGCCGGTGTCGAGGATCACCACGTTCATCACAGCACCCCTTTTGAAGAAGGAAGCGTGTCGCCTTCTACGCGAATAGCCTGGCGCAGCGTGCGGCCAAAGGCTTTGAACAGACTTTCCACGCGGTGGTGGTCATTTTTACCTTTGGTTTTAAGGTGTAACGTGACGCCCATGGTGTAAGAGAGCGAACGGAAGAAGTGTTCGATCATCTCCGTACTCAGATCGCCGACGCGCTGGTAGGTAAACTCAGCCCGGTACTCCAGGTGTGGACGCCCGGAGATATCCAGGGCGCAGCGTGCCAGGCACTCATCCATCGGCAGCACAAAACCAAAACGGTTGATGCCTCGTTTATCGCCCAACGCCAGTTTTAAGGCTTCACCCAGTGCCAGTCCGGTATCCTCAACGGTGTGGTGATCGTCAATATACAGATCGCCTTTGACGGCTATCTCCATACGAAAACCGCCGTGGGTCGAGATTTGATCCAGCATGTGGTCAAAGAAGCCGACGCCGGTATTAATTTTGCTGCGGCCTTCACGGTCCAGCCAGACTTTAACGTCAATCTGTGTTTCTTTGGTATTACGCTCAACGTGCGCGTAACGATCCCGTTTGGTTAGCTGCTCACCGATCATTGCCCAGTTAAGCGTGTCGCGGTGATAGCGTAACCCGGCGATACCCATGTTTTCCGCCAGTTGAATGTCGGTTGCGCGATCGCCGATCACGTAGCTGTTCTCGGTATCCAGCGCCTGTTCAATCAGGTATTGCTCGACCAGCTTCACTTTGGGTTTACGACAGTCACACTCGTCTGCCGGCAGGTGCGGACAGATCAGTACTTCATCAAATATGACCCCCTGCGAGGTGAAAACTTGCATCATCAGGTTGTGTGGACCGTCAAAATCCGCCTGCGGGAAGCTCTGTGTTCCCAGTCCATCCTGGTTGGTGATCATCACCAGCTTAAAGCCTGCCTTTTGTAGTTTTAGCAAGACCGGGACAACCTCCGGCTCAAAGGCAAGCTTGTCGAAGCGATCAACCTGAAAGTCACTGGGCGGCTCGGAAATCAGGGTTCCATCACGGTCAATAAAAAGATACTTCTGGCTCATACTTGCTCCGCACGTAAGGCGTCAATGACGCGCTGGCTCTCTTCGCGGGTTCCGACAGTAATACGCAGGCAGCCGCTCAATGAAGGTTGTTTGTTCTGGTCTCGTAAGATAATGCCCTGATCCCACAAAGATTTAAATACGCTGCTTGATGCTGTGAAGCGCGCCAGAACATAGTTGGTTTCAGAGTCGAAAACCTGTTCTACGCAGCGGATGGTTTTCAGGCTATCAACCAGGTACTGACGCTCTTGCAGAATCTGCGCCACGCGCTCGCGCATGGCGGAAATGCCTTGCGGCGTTAGTGCCTGAGCGGCGATATCTGCCACCGGTGTAGAGAGCGGGTAAGGAGCGATCACTTTCAACAACAGGTTGATGACGTCTTCATTAGCTAGCGTAAATCCGCAGCGCAAACCGGCAAGGGCAAACGCCTTAGACAGGGTGCGCAGTACCACCAGATTTGGGTATTCCGATAGCCAGCCCGCCAGTGTGGCCTGCGGGCAAAACTCGATATACGCTTCATCGGCAACCACGATGGCTTTACCCTGCGTCATGTCGAGCAGTGAACGCAGATCCTGCGGGTTAATTAACTGGCCCGTCGGGTTATTGGGGCTGCAAACGTAAACCACTTTCACGCCATCAAGCTTGTCAGCGATGCCCTGTAAATCCAGTTGCCAGTCGGCAAGTGTCGGTACTGTACGGCATTCAACGCCAATGGTTTCCGCACTGACGCTATACATGCCATAGGTCGGCGGGCAGTAGAGAATCGCATCTTTACCCGGCTCGCAAAAAGCACGTACCAGCAACTCGATACCTTCATCAGCACCGCGGCTGACCAGTACCTGCGCCGGCTTAACGCCTGCATACTGTGCGTAGTTCTCGATCACTGCCTTCGGCTGACACTCCGGATAACGGTTCAGTGTTTGCTGAGTTAGCTGGAATTCAACGGCGGTAGGGAACTCATTGGCATTGAGCCAGACGTCGCCATTTCCGCCCAGACGACGAGCAGACTGATACGGTGTTAGCTCACGGACATTTTTACGGGCTAAATCAGTAACGCTGAGAATGTTGTCAGTGCTCATGCTTGCTCCTTCAGGGCGTTAACGCGCAGGGTAACGGCATTTTTGTGGGCTGTCAGTCGTTCTGCTGCGGCCAGCGTTTCGATGGTTGCGGCCAGGGCAGAGAAACCTTGCGGCGATAATTCCTGTACGGTCATCCGCTTCTGGAAATCGGCCAGTCCAAGACTTGAGCAGGTTGCGGTATAGCCGTAGGTAGGCAGCACGTGGTTAGTCCCGGAGGCATAGTCACCGGCAGATTCCGGTGACCAGTCACCGAGAAAGACAGAGCCCGCACTGGTGATGCCATCGACAAGTTCGCGAGCATTGCGGGTCTGAATGATCAGGTGCTCCGGACCGTACGCATTAGAAATTGCTACGCATTGCGCAAGGGAGCGGGTGACAATCAGACGACTGGCGCTTAACGCCTGCCGCGCGGTTTCAGCGCGTGGCAGCGCGGCAAGCTGGCGTTCTACTGCTTCAGCAACCCGGCTGGCCATACCTGCATCCGGCGTCAGCAGGATCACTTGGGAATCGGGGCCGTGTTCGGCCTGCGAGAGTAAGTCAGAGGCAACGAAATCCGGCGTGGAGCCGCTGTCGGCAATCACCAGCACTTCAGACGGACCTGCTGGCATATCGATGGCGGCGCCGTCCAGACGCTGACTCACCTGACGTTTGGCTTCGGTCACAAAGGCATTACCGGGGCCAAAAATTTTGTCCACTTTCGGCACGGATTCACTGCCAAATGCCAGCGCGGCAATAGCTTGTGCGCCCCCAACGTTAAACACATCCTGTACGCCGCAGAGCTGCGCAGCATACAGAATTTCATCGGCGATAGGTGGGGGAGAGCACAACACCACTTTTTTACAGCCTGCAATGCGGGCCGGGGTGGCGAGCATTAACACTGTTGAGAAGAGCGGCGCGGAGCCTCCGGGAATGTACAGTCCAACAGAATTTACCGGGCGGGTAACTTGCTGGCAGCGTACACCGGGCTGCGTCTCAATATCGACTACCGGCAGTTGTTGCGCGTTATGAAACGTTTCGATGTTTTTCACGGCGACTGCCATGGCCTGTTTCAGGTCATTGCCAAGACGTGCGCCGGCGGCGGCAATCTCTTCAGCGCTGACTTTCAGCGCACTCACGTTAGTTTTATCAAACTTTGCGCTGTATTCACGTAGCGCTGCGTCACCGCGCGACTTTACGTTATACAGAATTTCGCTCACGGTACGGGTGATGCTATCTGACGCCGAGATTGCCGGGCGCATCAGTAATTCACTTTGCTGCTCTTCAGTACAGCTATTCCAGTCGATAATGGTATTAAAGCTCATAATCGTCTTCCTTTTTTTGCCGGATGGCTCGTTGTTTATCCGGCCTACGGGTCTTGTAGGCCCGGCTAGCGAAGCGCCACCGGGCAGCATAAGTGGAATTACTCCATCATCTTCTCAATGGGCAGCACCAGGATGGAGCTGGCGCCAAGCGCTTTCAGTTTTTCCATCGTTTCCCAGAACAGGGTTTCGCTGCTAACCATGTGCATTGCCACGCGCTGCTGATCGCCGGCCAGTGGCAAAATCGTTGGGCGTTCAGCGCCTGGCAGCAAGGCGATAACGTCGTCCAGACGTTCACTTGGCGCGTGCATCATGATGTATTTAGATTCGCGCGCCTGAATAACCCCCTGAATACGGGTCAGCAGCTTATCGATCAGTTGTTGCTTAGCATCGGCCATTTCTCCGTCACGCTGAATCAGACAGGCTTTGGAGCGGTAAATGACTTCCACTTCACGCAGGCCGTTGGCTTCAAGCGTTGCACCGGTAGAGACCAGATCGCAGATTGCATCTGCAAGTCCCGCACGGGGAGCAACTTCGACAGACCCGTTTAACAAACAGGATTTGAACGAAACCCCTTTCTGGTCGAGATAGCGTTTGAGCAGATGCGGATAAGAGGTGGCGATACGTTTGCCGTTCAGTGCAGACGGACCGTCCCAGGCTTCGTCTACCGGGGTCGCCAGCGAAAGACGACAGCCGCCGAAGTCCAGACGACGTAACGTAAAGTAACGAGGATCTTCACCCTGTGCCCGGCGGTTGAGCAGTTCTTCTTCCAGCACGTTTTCACCGATGATGCCGAGATCAACGACGCCATCCATGACCAGACCCGGGATATCGTCATCGCGTACGCGAAGAATATCGATAGGCATATTTTCTGCCATCGCAATCAGGCGCTGGGTGTGAAGATTAATTTTAATGCCACAGCGGGCCAGCAATTCGCGTGAGTCATCGCTTAAACGGCCTGATTTCTGCATAGCTATGCGTAAGCGGGTGTTGTCTAACATTCTTTATTCCTCGTTATCCTGTCTGAATCGGTTTGGGTCACGCACAAAAAAAAGCCCCCGGAAGAAATCTTCCGGGGGCTTTCTCATACGCTCATGCACCGCTGGAAGATTTAAATGTCTCCCAGCACACATCGCCTGAAAGACTAGTCAGGATGATGGTGATGATGGTGATTAAATTGAGCGCGTGTCATAAATTTTCTCGATGAATGCTTATTCATTTGATGTCTTTTAACCTAAACCACTTTAGCCACGGAAAGCAAGGGCTTTTTTTGATCATTAATTCATTTCATATTGATACTATGAATTGTCAGCCACCGTGGGCTGGCGTAGCCTTGGGTTATAGGCCAAAAGTCAGGAGAAAAGGCATGAAAAAGGTCGCAATTGTCGGATTAGGTTGGTTAGGCATGCCGTTAGCCATGTCTCTGGCGGCCAGGGGCTGGCAGGTTGCCGGCAGTAAAACCACATTGGATGGGGTGGAAGCGGCCCGAATGAGCGGTATTGAAAGCTACTCGCTGCGCCTGGAGCCTGAACTGGTCTGTGAACCTGACGATCTCGATGCGCTAATGGATGCGGATGCGTTGGTCATCACCCTGCCTGCACGCCGGAGTGGCCCGGGCGAGACGTTTTATTTGCAGGCAATGCAGGAACTGGTCGACAGTGCGCTGGCGTATCGTATTCCACGGATTATTTTTACCAGTTCTACCTCGGTTTATGGTGATGTGCAGGGGACCGTGAAAGAGGGCACACCACGCAATCCGGTCACGGCAAGTGGTCGTGTCCTGAAAGAACTCGAAGATTGGCTGCACAATCTGCCGGGAACGTCGGTGGATATTCTGCGCCTGGCAGGCCTTGTGGGACCGGGCAGACATCCAGGTCGTTTTTTTGCGGGTAAAACAGCACCTGATGGACAGCATGGCGTCAATCTGGTGCATCTGGATGACGTGGTTTCTGCTATCACGTTGCTGCTACAAGCGCCTAAAGGGGGACACATCTATAATATATGTGCGCCTATGCATCCGGCGCGCAATGTGTTCTACCCTCAGATGGCTCGCCTGTTGGGGATGGAACCACCGGATTTCCGGGACGGAGTGGATAACGGTAAAGGTAAAGTCATTGATGGCAACCGAATTTGCAATGAGCTTGGGTTTGAGTACCAGTATCCCGATCCGCTGGTGATGCCGATGGAGTGACAGATCAGCAGAGTGTCGCTGTATACCGCCAGGGGGCGAGTATGAAACCACTGCTGGATGTTCTGATCATTCTTGATGCGTTAGAGAAAGAGGGGAGTTTCGCGGCGGCGTCCGCAAAATTGTTTAAGACGCCGTCAGCGCTGAGTTATACCGTCCACAAACTGGAAAGCGATCTCAATATTCAGTTGTTGGATCGCAGTGGACACCGGGCCAAATTTACCCGTACCGGACAGATGCTGCTGGAAAAGGGACGCGAGGTATTACATACCGTGCGCGAACTCGAAAAGCAGGCCATCAAACTGCATGAAGGATGGGAGAATGAACTGGTTATCGGCGTAGACGATACCTTTCCCTTTTCGCTTCTTGCCCCGCTTATCGAATCTTTCTATCAACACCACAGCGTGACGCGTCTTAAATTTATCAACGGCGTGCTGGGCGGCTCATGGGATGCTCTGATTCAGGGCCGGGCCGATATCATTGTGGGTGCCATGCGTGACCCACCCACAGCGAGTGACTTTGGTTTTGCGCGTCTGGGTGTGCTTGAACAAGCTTTTGTTGTTGCCCCCCATCATCCATTGGCGCAGGAACCGGAACCGTTGAGTCGTAGAACGATCAAACGTTTTCGCGCCATTGTGGTCGGCGATAATGCACATCCCGCGAACGTATCGGCTTCTCAACTACTTGACGATCAGGAAGCCATCACCGTTTTTGACTTCAAAACCAAACTGGAACTGCAGATAAGTGGTTTGGGGTGTGGTTATATTCCGCGCTATCTGGCACAACGATTTCTGGACAGCGGGGCCCTGATTGAGAAGAAAGTTGTCGCGCAGATTCTGTTTGAACCCGTGTGGATTGGCTGGAACGAGCAGACCGCGGGATTAGCCAGTGCATGGTGGCGGGATGAAATTTTAGCAAATAGTGCTATCGCGGGTGTCTATGTAAAAACGGTTGTCGATAATTCAATCGGTTAGGAAAAAATATTTTTTGACAAGGCTCTCATTCTCTTGTCATTTCGCCCTAATTTAGTGCAAAATACGCCGCTTGCAAAAAATGACATTAACCGACGTTTTAATACGCGTCGGTTATTTTTTTGCATCAAACCAATCATTCATAAAAGAGGCCGGGCTTCGTACCGGATAGATACTTACTTAAAAATCGACAGTTGTTGTCGCTGAGGATTAACAAAAAATGGGGCAATTTTTTGCTTACGCGACGGTTTCCGCCGTAATGGAGGATAACCATGTCGCATAACGCTACTCCAAACACCTCTCGCGTGGAATTACGTAAAACGCTTACGCTGGTTCCGGTTGTCATGATGGGCCTTGCCTATATGCAGCCGATGACGCTGTTCGATACATTCGGTATCGTATCAGGAATGACCGATGGTCACGTCCCGACAGCTTACGCCTTTGCACTGATCGCCATCCTTTTTACCGCACTGAGTTACGGTAAACTGGTGCGTCGCTATCCGTCTGCAGGCTCTGCCTACACTTACGCCCAGAAATCCATAAGCCCGACCGTTGGCTTTATGGTGGGTTGGTCATCACTGCTGGACTACCTGTTCGCACCGATGATCAACATTCTGTTGGCGAAAATCTATTTTGAAGCCCTGGTGCCGTCGATACCGTCATGGATTTTCGTGGTAGCACTGGTGGCCTTTATGACTGCTTTTAACCTGCGCAGCCTCAAATCTGTCGCGAACTTCAACACCGTGATCGTGCTGTTGCAGGTCGTGTTGATTGCGGTGATCCTCGGCATGGTCGTTTATGGCGTGTTCGAAGGGGAAGGTGCGGGTACGCTGGTGAGCAGCCGTCCGTTCTGGTCAGGTGACGCACACGTGATTCCAATGATCACGGGTGCCACTATCCTGTGCTTCTCGTTCACTGGTTTCGACGGTATCAGCAACCTCTCTGAAGAGACCAAGGATGCTGAGCGCGTGATCCCGCGTGCAATTTTCCTGACTGCGCTGATTGGTGGCCTGATCTTTATTGTCTCTACCTATCTGTTGCAGCTGTACTTCCCGGATATCTCTCGCTTCAAGGACCCGGATGCTTCACAGCCTGAAATCATGCTGTACGTAGCCGGTAAGTTCTTCCAGGTCGGCGCGCTGATTTTCTCCACCATTACCGTATTGGCATCCGGGATGGCGGCGCATGCAGGCGTAGCGCGTCTGATGTACGTGATGGGGCGTGACGGTGTATTCCCGAAAAGTTTCTTCGGTTATGTACACCCGAAATGGCGTACTCCGTCCATGAACATCATCCTGGTTGGCGCGATTGCCCTGCTGGCAATCAACTTCGACCTGGTGATGGCGACGGCGCTGATTAACTTTGGTGCGCTGGTGGCGTTTACCTTCGTTAACCTGTCGGTAATCTCCCAGTTCTGGATCCGTGAGAAGCGTAACAAGACGCTGAAAGACCACTTCCAGTATCTGTTCCTGCCGATGTGTGGTGCGCTGACCGTGGGTGCGTTATGGGTAAACCTGGAAGAGAGCTCTATGGTTCTGGGGCTGATCTGGGCTGGTATTGGTCTGATCTACCTGGCTTGTGTGACCAAGAGTTTCCGCAACCCGGTACCTCAGTACGATGAAGATATTGCGTAATAGCTTAATCTGACATCGAAAAACCGGAGACATGTTCTCCGGTTTTTTTATTCCGCTGCTTTATTTCCAGCCAATATTAATAACCGTTAGTTCTAAATTAGAGAATTTGGTTATTGGTTCTGAACCAGTTAGTCATGAATAATTTCCTGACTAATATACTTCTGGCTAATTAATTTATGTTTTCAATGATCTTAAGCGGGCTCATCTGTGGCGCGCTGCTTGGCTTTGTCATGCAACGTGGACGATTTTGTCTGACGGGCGGTTTTCGCGATATGTATATTGCGAAAAACAATCGTATGTTTTATGCGCTACTGATAGCCATCTCTGTGCAAAGCGTGGGTGTCTTTGCGCTGATCCAGGCGGGTGTACTCAGCTATGATGCCGGCACCTTCCCATGGCTGGGAACTGTTGTTGGTGGTTATGTCTTTGGCATCGGAATTGTTTATGCGGGCGGGTGTGCTACCGGAACCTGGTACCGTGCAGGAGAAGGGCTTATTGGTAGCTGGATTGCGTTGTTTACCTACATGGTGATGAGTGCGGTGATGCGCTCTACGCATGCGAGCGGGCTGAATCAGGCGCTGAAAAACTACAGTACTGAGCATAATTCCATTGCAGACACGTTGAACCTGTCCGTATGGCCACTGATCGCTATTCTGCTGGCGGTTACAGTATGGGTGGTGGCGAAAGAGCTGAGAAAACCAAAATTGAAAGTCGCTACGCTACCGCCTCGTCGTACCGGCCTTGCGCATATTCTGTTTGAGAAACGCTGGCATCCATTTGTTACTGCGGTTCTGATTGGGCTGATTGCGCTGTTGGCATGGCCGTTGAGTGAAGCAACCGGACGAATGTTTGGCCTGGGTATCACGTCACCAACCGCCAATATTTTGCAATTTCTTGTCGCAGGCGACAGTAAGTTTATTAACTGGGGAGTGTTCCTGGTGCTGGGCATTTTTCTCGGCTCATTTATTGCAGCGAAAGCCAGTCGCGAATTTCGCGTGCGCGCAGCCGACGCACCCACCACGCTGCGTAGCGCTTTTGGCGGTCTGTTAATGGGCTTTGGTGCCAGCATCGCGGGTGGTTGTTCGATTGGCAACGGTCTGGTTATGACGGCGATGATGACCTGGCAGGGATGGGTTGGCCTGGTCTTTATGATTTTCGGCGTCTGGACCGCGTCATGGATTGTGTATATCAGACCGCAGCGTAAGGCAAAACTAACCGCTGCTGCGGCAAATTAAGCGTAAGGATTGGATGATGGCAACTAAAAAACTGGATGTGGTCACGCAGGTTTGTCCGTTTCCACTGATTGAAGCAAAAGCGGCACTGGCAGAAATGGCAAGTGGTGATGAGTTGGTGATCGAGTTTGACTGTACCCAGGCCACTGAGGCAATCCCGCAATGGGCCGCCGAAGAGGGGCACGTGATTACTGATTATCAACAGGTGGGTGACGCCGCCTGGAGCATTACGGTGCAGAAAGCGTAAAGAGGAGCCCTCCGCCGTCTGGCGGAGGGCATTTCATCTTCAGACTATCTCTTGCGCATACTGCCAGAGTGATTTCAGTAGCATCAGCTTCTCTTTGTTGTCAGCGTATTGCTGACTCAATATCTGCAATTCATTCGCGTAATTTTGCAAAAACTCCGGTGTGAATACCTGACGACGATGATCCAGCCAGCGTTGCTGCTCTTCCTCATCCAGTGTCCCGGGGAAATTGCGCGCGCGATAATTAAACAACAGTTTTTCAATGCGCTTGTCGACAAAAGTAATGTCCAGTGCGGGTAAATTGCGAGGTTCGGTTTCCAGAACGATCTTCATTGCGGCGCGGTCGGCATCGCTGAAAAAACCGTTGTATAACTGCGCATCTACGTTATCCGATGGCGCAAAGGGTTCTGCTTCAGCAAAAATAGCTACCACTTTATCGCGCACCTGCGGGTTTTCACGCAGGACTTTAAGATTATCCAGGCAATGCTGGCGGTTAATTCCGAGACGATCGGCATCTTCCGGGCGTAGCGTATTAGCCTGTGCCAGAACCGGACATTTGTTGATATGCACCAGTTTAACCGGCACCGCGGCGTTATCTCCCAGATCGGCTTTGGCGGTGTAAAGACGTGCGCGCAGGGTATCGCTATCCAGTTCAAGCAAGGGAGAAATATCACCGGCTAAGTCGACCATAATAACCGCATTACGATTATCCGGATGCCAGGCGAGCGGGGCAACCCAACTGGTGTTACCTCGCCATGCACCGAACATCCCAGATACATGCACTAAGGGCTTCATTTGCGGGACATCAATCAACGCAGCCAGCTTGTGTTTATTGCGGTGACTGTAGAGATAGTCAAACAGACGCGGCTGACGTGACTTTACGAGTTGCGCCATGGCAATGGTGGCATACACGTCTGCCATCGCGTCGTGGGCATTAGCATGCTCAATGCCGTTGGCGCGAGTCAGATGCTCAAGGCGGAAGCTGGGTAGACCGTCGTCGTTTTCTGGCCAGTTGATCCCTTCCGGTCGTAGCGCATAGCAGGCGCGCATCACATCCAGCAAATCCCAGCGAGAATTGTCGTTCTGCCAGCTCCAGGCGTAGGGATCATAAAAATTGCGATACAGGATATTACGTGTCACTTCATCATCGAAGCGCACATTGTTATAGCCGAGGATACACGTTTTCGGCACGGTAAACAGCGCATGGATGCGGGCAGCAAAAGCGGCTTCATTCTCACCCTTATCACGTGCTTCTTGCGGCGTAATACCGGTTATCAGTACCGCTTCTGGTTGTGGCAGATAGTCGTCGGCGGGCTTGCAGTAAAAGACTTCGGGATCGCCAATGATATTGAAATCGCTATCTGTGCGGATGGCCGCAAACTGTGCGGGTCTGTCCAGTGCCGGATGGGTACCAAAGGTCTCGTAATCGTGGAAGAGAAAACCAGGTTGCTGCTTGCCGTCATTCATTGTTCAGTTATGTCCGGGATCAATTTAGCGCTTATCTAAGAATACCAAAAAATAGCGCGGTAATCAGCAACGGGATTATCAATGCTCGGCGGTGGCCGCAATAAAATTGCGGTAAACATGATTAAAATAAAACGAATTAATAGGTTTGGGGTTTTAAAGATATTTCATGAAATAAGGTCATGTTAGCGTGTAAGCTTATAAATAAGTTAATTGATAACTATTATTGTTATTTTTACGTTTGTCAGTGCGTTCTGGAAACTTTAAAACTCCTTTATAAACAATAAGTTTTATTCTTGCCGGTTAACGGAATTTCATTGTAATGAAATGTGAGTGAGGTTAAAAATTAATAATTTAAAGGCCATATAATCATTGGATATATCTAATAACAGGAGGTTATATGAGCATTAGTCGGCGTAATTTTTTGCGGGGTGTAGGTATTGGCTGCTCGGCCTGTGCGATAGGCAGTTTCCCACCTGGCGCACTGGCGCGAAATTCGCCAGAAAGTATTAAAGGGAAAACATCCCTGACGCCGAGTCTGTGTGAAATGTGTTCCTTTCGCTGTCCAATTCAGGCTCAGGTGATTAATAATAAAACAGTTTTTATCCAGGGAAACCCTAATGCCCCTCAGCAAGGCACGCGCGTTTGTGCTCGTGGGGGCAGCGGTGTTAGCCTGGTAAACGACCCGCACCGGATTGTTAAACCAATGAAACGCACCGGGCCGCGTGGCAGTGGCGAATGGCAGGTCATTAGCTGGCAACAGGCGTATAAAGAAATTGCCGAAAAGATGACGGCAATAAAAAATCAATATGGGCCGCAGGGCGTTGTCTTCTCCTCTAAATCCGGTTCGCTTTCCGGCCATTTATTTCATTTGGCGACGGCTTTTGGCTCACCAAATACCTTTACGCACGCTTCAACTTGTCCAGCAGGTAAAGCCATTGCCGCCAAAGTGATGATGGGTGGGGATTTAGCAATGGATATCGCCAATACCCGCTATATGGTCTCTTTTGGACATAACCTGTATGAAGGGATTGAGGTTGCCGATACGCATGAATTGATGACCGCACAAGAGAAGGGCGCGAAGATGGTCAGCTTCGACCCCCGGTTGTCGGTATTTTCCAGCAAGGCGGATGAATGGCATGCGATTAAACCGGGGGGAGACTTACCGGTGCTGATGGCGATGTGCCACGTCATGATTACTGAAAAATTGTATGACGCGGAGTTCGTTGAACGCTACACAACAGGTTTTGACCAACTGGCAGAGGCGGTACAAGAGGCCACGCCGGGATGGGCACAAAAGTTGGCCGACGTGCCTGCGGATGTCATTACCCGGGTAACTCGAGAAATGGCGGCCTGCGCCCCCCATGCGATTGTCAGCCCTGGTCACCGTGCGACTTTTTCGCAGGAAGAGATCGACATGCGGCGCATGATTTTCACCCTCAACGTGCTGCTGGGAAATATTGAGCGCGAAGGCGGCATGTACCAGAAAAAAGCCGCTGCAACCTACAATAAGCTGGCAGGAGAGAAGGTGGCTCCGGTGCTGGCGAAACCGGATGCCAAACTCCCTAAGCCAACGGCGCAGCGTATTGACCTGGTCGCGCCGCAATTCAAATACATCGCTGCGGGCGGTGGGGTGGTGCAGAGCATTATCGATGCTGTGTTAAACCAGACGCCTTATCCGGTGAAAGGATGGATTATGTCCCGGCATAACCCTTTTCAAACTGTGACCTGTCGGCCGGATCTGGTCAAAACCGTTGAGCAGTTGGATCTGGTGGTGAGCTGCGATGTCTATTTAAGCGAAAGCGCGGCCTATGCCGATTACCTGTTACCTGAATGCACCTACCTTGAACGCGATGAAGAAGTCTCTGATATATCGGGGCTGAATCCGGCCTATGCGCTGCGCCAGCAGGTCGTTGAGCCTATTGGTGATGCGCGGCCAAGCTGGCAAATCTGGAAAGAGCTGGGCGAGCAACTGGGTCTTGGACAGTACTATCCGTGGCAAGATATGCAAGTACGCCAGCTATATCAGCTCAATGGTGACCATGCGTTATCTGCTGAACTGCGCCAGAAAGGGTATCGGGAGTGGGGCGTTCCACTGTTACTCCGTGAGCCTGAATCGGTACGCCAGTTTACTGCGCAGTATCCGGGAGCAGTGGCCGTTGACAATGATGGTACGTATGGCGAACAACTCCGCTTCAAATCCCCATCCGGAAAGATCGAACTTTATTCCGAAGAACTGGAAACTCTCCTGCCGGGCTATGGTATTCCGCGTGCACGCAATTTTGCGCTCAAGGCCGATAATGAACTCTATTTCATTCAAGGCAAAGTCGCGGTTCACACCAATGGCGCGACGCAATATGTTCCATTACTCAGCGAGCTGATGTGGGATAACGCGGTGTGGATCCACCCGAAAACGGCTGGAGAAAAAGGGATTAAAAGCGGTGATGACATCTGGCTTGAAAATGCGACGGGTAAGGAGAAAGGCAAAGCGCTGGTCACTGCCGGTATTCGACCCGATACGCTGTTTGTCTATATGGGATTCGGCGCCAAGGCTGGCGCGAAAACCGCGGCGACAACGCATGGGATCCACTGTGGCAACCTGCTTCCGCATGTGACCAGTCCGGTTTCCGGCACGGTGGTTCACACCGCTGGCGTTACGCTTCGTCGGGCATGAGAAAGGAGAACATCATGAATCAGTCAACAAATCCGTATGTCATGCTGCATGACGAGAAACGCTGTATTGGTTGTCAGGCGTGCACAGTTGCCTGCAAAGTTCTGAATGACGTGCCAGAAGGTTTTAGCCGGCTGCAGGTGCAGATCCGCTCACCGGAAAACGAACCTGAGGTGCTGTCTCACTTCCAGTTTGTCCGCGTCTCCTGCCAGCACTGCGAAGATGCGCCTTGTGTCAGCGTCTGTCCGACTGGCGCTTCGTTTCGGGACGAAAACGGCATTGTGCAGGTGGACAAGTCCCGCTGTATTGGCTGTGATTATTGCGTAGCTGCCTGTCCGTTCCATGTGCGCTACCTGAACCCACAAACAGGAATTGCAGATAAATGTAACTTTTGCGCAGACACCCGTCTGGACGCTGGACAATCGCCTGCCTGTGTTTCCGTATGCCCTACGGATGCGCTGAAGTTTGGTCGCCGTGATGACCCTGAAATTCAGCACTGGATTCTTCAAAAAGAGGTTTACCGTCAGCAGGATACGCGTAGCGGTGCGGTAAGTATTTTCCGGCGTAAAGAGATTCATCAGGAGGGAAAAGTATGAATTCTATCTGGGGAGCAGAGCTTAACTATGCGCCAGACTACTGGCCGCTGTGGCTCATTTATGCAGGCGTAGTCATTCTGTTAATGATTGCCGGTCTGGTGATGCATGCGCTGCTGCGTCGAATGCTGGCACCCAAAACGGCAGCCGGAGAAGAGCACCGTGACTATCTCTACTCATTGGCTGTCCGCCGTTGGCACTGGGGAAATGCGCTGCTTTTTATCCTGCTTCTGCTCAGCGGTTTATTCGGCCATTTTTCTATCGGACCGGTAGCGCTAATGGTGCAGGTGCACACCTGGTGTGGATTCGCATTACTGGCTTTCTGGATTGGCTTCGTCATGATCAATGCCACCAGCGGCAACGGTAGTCACTATCGTGTGCAATTTAGCGGGTTGATAACGCGTTGCCTGCTGCAAACGCGTTTTTATCTGTATGGGATAATGAAAGGTGAGGCACATCCGTTTGCGGCAACAGCGGAGAATAAATTTAACCCCCTGCAACAGTTAGCCTATCTGGCCATCATGTATGCGTTGGTTCCGCTGTTAATCATTACCGGGTTGCTCTGTCTTTACCCGCAGATTATAGGCGCCGGGCCGGTGGTGCTGGTGCTGCATATGGTGTTGGCGATTGTTGGCATTCTGTTCATTTGCGCACATATTTACCTGTGTACATTGGGTGACACACCGGGGCAAATCTTTCGCAGCATGATTGACGGCTATCACCGTCATCGCAGCCATCATGCAGAAACAGCATCACATAAAGGCTAATCCTGCGCGTTTTTTGCAGGAGAAGTCCGTCTGACTTTCTTCTTTAACAGCAAGAAAATGTGCCTTATGTCACATTTTCTTGCAATTTATCCCTGTTTGTTCGGCAGAACTTCCGTAAAAAGAACGGCTATTTCTCTTGGTTATGAGGACATGCTGTTGAAACGCCGTTTGTTTATTGCCGCTTCGCTATTCGCGATAAGTTTTTCGTCCGCTTATGCGACTGATGTCGCCAGTTTTGCACCTCGGCCTCCCGCCATCAATGCTGGCGCGTGGGTGCTTATGGATTACACCACGGGCCAAATCCTGACCGCCGGAAATGAACACCAGCAACGCAACCCCGCCAGCCTGACCAAGTTAATGACCGGCTATGTTGTCGATCGCGCGATTGATAGCCACCGCATTAGCCCAACGGATATCGTCACAGTCGGACGTGACGCATGGGCGAAAGATAATCCGGTGTTTGTAGGCTCATCATTAATGTTCCTGAAAGAAGGCGATCGCGTGTCAGTACGTGATTTAAGTCGCGGCTTAATTGTCGATTCCGGCAATGACGCATGCGTCGCGCTGGCGGATTACATCGCGGGTGGACAGCCACAGTTTGTCGCGATGATGAACAGTTACGTTGAGAAGCTGAAGCTTAAAGATACACATTTCGAAACGGTGCATGGGCTGGACGCACCGGGTCAGCATAGCTCGGCCTACGATCTGGCCGTCTTGTCCCGGGCGATTATTCACGGGGAACCTGAGTTCTACCACATGTACAGTGAGAAGAGTCTTACCTGGAACGGTATCACGCAGCAAAACCGTAACGGACTGCTGTGGGATAAAACGATGAACATCGATGGCCTGAAGACCGGGCACACATCCGGGGCAGGATTTAACCTGATCGCCTCCGCAGTTGATGGACAACGTCGCTTGATTGCCGTGGTCATGGGAGCCGAGAGCGCGAAAGGGCGCGAGGATCAGGCACGCAAACTGCTGCAGTGGGGGCAACAAAATTTTGATACGGTGCAGGTTTTGCGTAGCGGTAAGCAAGTCGGCGTCGAACGAATCTGGTATGGCGATAAAGAAAAAATTAGCCTCGGTACCGAGCAGGATTTCTGGATGGCGCTACCTAAGGCTGAAGTCCAGAATATCAAAGCAAAATATGTTCTTGATAAGAAAGAATTGGTAGCGCCTATTGCCGCGCATCAACGCGTGGGGGAAATTGAACTCTATGACAGGGATAAGCTGGTGGCGCATTGGCCACTGGTCACCCTGGAATCAGTGAGTAAAGGCAGCGTATTTTCGCGTCTGAGCGATTACTTCCACCATAAGGTGTAATTTTTCACCCATGCTACTGACTGGCAAGAGTGCGAAACTGCTCACATAATAATCACTATTTCCTTGTGGCCGTAATACACAATAATTACACTGTATATAAATACAGTGTAATGACGGAGGTTATATGGAGTACGAGATAAAGCAAGTCGATAAACGCAGGATTGCCGGTTTTCATATGGTTGGACCGTGGGAGCAAACGGTAAAGCAGGGTTTTGAGCAGTTAGTCATGTGGGTGGATGACAAGCAGATAGTGCCGCTGGAATGGATCGCCGTTTATTACGACAACCCGGATGTTGTGCCTGCTGACAAACTGCGCTGCGATACTGTGGTTTCCGTCGCAGAGAATTTCGAGATCCCAGAGAACAGCGAAGGTGTGATACTGACTGAACTGGCCGGTGGTGAGTATGCTATTGCTGTTGCTCGTGTTGAAAATCATGACTTTGCGACGCCATGGTATCAGTTTTTTAATCTTCTGTTGCAGGACGCAACATACCAGATAGCAGCCAAACCCTGTTTTGAGATTTATATGAATAATGGCATGGAAGACGGTTACTGGGACATCGAAATGTATGTTCCAGTACAGCCGAAGTAGCTGTTTTTTGTGTAAATCAGGATAAAAGTCCTGGTGATAACGATGATGTTTTCACTAAAAAAGCAGGTACAATTCTGTTCTTTGCTATTCCCTGACGGAGTGGATGAGTGCGTGCCGATAAGTCGCTGAGTCCTTTTGAAATTCGTTTGTATCGTCATTATCGCGTAGTGCACGGTATTCGCATTGCGCTGGCGTTTCTTCTTACTTTTCTGTTGGTTCGCCTGCTGGATATTCCTGAAGGTACGTGGCCTCTGATCACGCTGGTGGTGATTATGGGGCCTATTTCATTCTGGGGTAATGTCGTCCCAAGAGCGCTTGAACGCATCGGCGGGACGATTCTGGGCTCAGTACTTGGGCTGGTTGCTCTGCGTCTCGAACTCCTGTCACTTCCGCTTATGCTGATATGGTGCGCAGTAGCGATGTTTCTCTGCGGCTGGCTGGCCTTAGGTAAAAAACCCTATCAGGCGTTGCTGATTGGTATAACGCTTGCCGTCGTCGTCGGGGCTCCCGCGGGTGACATGAATACAGCGTTGTGGCGCGGTGGCGACGTGATTCTGGGATCGTTACTGGCGATGCTGTTTACCGGCATCTGGCCGCAGCGGGCATTTATTCACTGGCGTATTCAACTGGCGCATTGTGTCACGGGTTATAACCGGGTGTATCAGGCTGCGTTGTCACCTAACTTGCTCGAACAGCCCCGACTGGAGAAGCATTTACAACAACTACTGAGTGACGTTGTCAAAATGCGTGGACTCATCGTTCCTGCCAGTAAAGAGACCCACATCCAAAAATCAATCTTTGAAGCTATTCAGACGGTTAACCGCAACCTGGTGTGCATGCTTGAGCTGCAAATCAACGCGCTGTGGGCGACGCGTACCAGTCACTTTGTGATGCTGAACGCGCATACCTTGCGTGAAACTCAGCTCAGAACGCAACAAGCGCTACTGACGATCACTCATGCGCTATACGAAGGTAATCCGCAGCCGGTGCTTGCCAATACCGAAAAACTCAATGATACCGTGGCAGAGTTGCGCCAACTCATCGCTGAGCATAAAGGCGATAATGTTGCTGAAACACCTATTCATGGCTATGTCTGGTTGAATATGGAGATGGCACGGCAACTGGAATTGCTCTCACATTTAATTTGTCGCGCGCTGCGCAAATAAAGAGCAGATGAGGGGATTGGTTTTACTGCTGCTTCGATTCAGCAAAGATTAAGGGTATGATACTGAAAAAGGCTAAAACCATTGGTAACTACAATGGCTTTACCCTCGATAATTCAGGTTTCAGCCATGCATTATCAATGCAGATGCAACTTGAAGTATGGCGGGCATGAAAGTAATGTTGACCCACTTTAGCCGTTGTTTTAACGAATCCGAATCTCACATTATCAGGGGTGTAAAAATGGAAACTACCAAGCCTTCTTTCCAGGACGTGCTGGAATTTGTTCGTCTGTTCCGTCGTAAAAACAAACTGCAACGTGAAATCCAGGACGTTGAGAAAAAGATCCGTGACAACCAGAAACGCGTCCTGCTGCTGGACAACCTGAGCGACTACATCAAGCCGGGGATGAGCGTTGATGCTATCCAGGGTATCATCGCCAGCATGAAAAGCGACTATGAAGATCGTGTAGATGATTACATCATCAAGAATGCAGAGATCTCTAAAGAGCGTCGTGATATCTCTAAAAAGCTGAAAGCCATGGGTGAAGTGAAAAACGGCGAAGCGAAAGCAGAGTAACGTTTTATGGCAGTAGGGGGCGCTGCTAAGCGGCGGCCCCTACTGTAGTTTTACCCCGCCTGTTACCATCCGCAGTAAATGCTGCTCAGGCCAGTGAGTTGTCAGTTTTTTCTGTGCCAGCATCCATTTGATGTAATCAACATCATGACGTTTTCTGTCCAGCATCAGACCCACCACGCTGCCGCTGTGCGCAACGTTCACCCCGTATAAATCACATTCTTCTACCAGCGCCAATAGCGAATCGAAATCTGGTTTTGGCAACAACATTTGGCTGGCGATTGCGCTAAGCGTGGCAGCCTCTCCCATCCGATAGGGATTTTGGCTAATACAGGCTTCCTGTACTTTTTCCCATGCACGTTTCAGCGCGGGGGCACCGGCCTGTAACCCGGGCTGGCGCGGAATGCGGTGATAATCTGCGGTACGTAATGTTTCCGGACTTTCCAGAACCAACAGGTCAAGCTGGGGCTGCGCTTCACAAGGAATTTGCGTAGAAGCGTCGTTATGATCGAAAAGGGTTAACTGACGGAAAAGGGTGCTGTCGGTAGGTTCAAGAGATACGCAAAGCTGCGCCAGTGTAGGTTCATCAAGCTGATGACCCAGAAAATGAGCGGTGGCAAGCGCGGTGGCGGCAATATCTGCGGTGCTGCTGGCCATTCCTTTCGCAATGGGAATCGTTGACTGGATATCTATTCGAATATCCTGACTGATATGCGCCGGGTAGTGCCAGTGCTGCAATAACCGGTCAACCATCGCTCGCGAGAGTGGGCGTTCATCCACTTGTGGTGATCCTGAACTGACCTCGACGGTGCTATACCATTCAACCGGGCAGGAGACCAGCTTCTCACTGCCCAGAATCCAGCCCTGGATAAGTTCCCCGCACGATGCAGGACATTGCGCAACAGCCACGTCTTCACCTTTGTGATCAGCAATCCTCGGCGCATAGTGTCATGGCGATCGCGCTATTACCATGATTTGCCGCAATTTGCGGTGCAGCAGGATTAAGCAGGAATGTCCAATGTCACAGTTTCTGATATCGCTATACGCATAACATCCTGCGCGATCATCAACTCTTCATTGGTATTTATAACGGCCACTTTGACCAGCGCAGTTTCAGTTTGAATGAAGGTTGCGTTGCGCTGATTTTTTTCATCATCAACGGCCAGGCCTAAGAAATTCAGATTGTGGCAAATCGCAGCGCGTGCTCGGGCTGAGTTTTCACCAATTCCACCCGTAAATACCAAAGCATCCAGACCGCCCATCTGCATAATATAACTGCCTATTGTGGCACGAATTCGCTCTGCAAACAGCGTAAGTGCGAGTGCAGCCTGTGAGTCGCCTTCGTCTGCGGCGCGTTCAACGTCACGATAGTCTGATGAGATACCGGAAACCCCAAGTAATCCCGATTCATTGTTGAGGAGTTGGTTAAGTTGCTGCGGTGTTTTGCCTTCGCGCAGGGCAATCCACGGCAAAATTGACGGGTCAATATCTCCGCTGCGCGTACCCATCATCACGCCAGACTGAGGTGTAAAGCCCATCGAGGTATTCACCGATTTTCCGCCCTTGATGGCACAGATGCTGCTGCCATTACCAAGATGACAACATACGACGCGCAGTGCGCTGAGCGGGATGCCCAGCTTTTCAGCCAAAGCGGTACTGACGTATTTGTGGCTGGTACCATGAAAACCATAACGCCGAATTCCCAGCTCTGAGTAATAGCGCCAGGGCAGCGGATAAATAAAAGAAGGCTCAGCCAGCGTCTGATGAAAAGCAGTGTCAAAAACTGCGACGGCAGGAGCTTCGGGTAATAGCTGACGAAAAACAGCGATCCCCAGCGCATTAACCGGGTTATGCAGTGGTGCCAGTTCTGCAAGGCGCTCTATTTCGGCCAGTGTTTCATCGTTGACGAGGGCTGAGTCTTTAAAGGACTCACCACCATGTGCGACGCGATGACCGACGCCATCGATCTCTTCCAGATTTTTGATGATGTTCAGGCTAAGCAGTTTTTCCAGTAACAGAGTTACTGCTTCACGGTGATCGGCAACGGGTAACGTCTCCTGCCATTTCTGCACGGGTGTTTTAAGCGTGACCTGCGCGTCAGACATCCCGATACGTTCAATCAGCCCCTGGCAGATCATTTCACCCTGCGGCATCGCCAGCAACTGAAACTTAAGAGAAGAGCTACCTGCGTTTATGGCCATTATTTTGTGAGACATGACGGTTCCTTTGCATTCAGAAAAATGAACATCTCATCGACCCCGGTATTCTCCAGCGCGCTGGTGATAAACACGTTCTGCGCTCCTGCCTGCACCAACCAGCTTTCTACGAGTGAAATTCTCTGAGGGTTAGCTAAATCGGCTTTGGTGACGAGGCCGATAACAGGTCTGTTCATTGGGCCCGTAAAACCTGGAGAAAAAGGTGACCATGGGGCGTCAGCATTCAGTACCAGAGCGATAATGTCGGCTTCACAGGCGCTGGCCAGCAACGCACTGTACAGGCAGCGGTTCTCAAGATATTCACCTGGCGTGTCTATTGTCGTTGGCGACCAGACAATCGCCTGAGTTTTCTGGTAATGAAGTGCTTCTCCACGCAAACATTGTGTGAGTGATGTTTTACCGCACTGGCTGGGGCCAATTAGCATGATGCGTTTCATGTGGTTACGTCCGGGTAATAGGGCATGCAGTAAAACGCATCATTTCGCCAAGCGTTCTGGTTACCTGTTTCAGCGCGTACTCAACGGCTGAAACATCGCCCGTCAGTACGACTGCACCAGTAAAACGATCGAGAAAACCAATCTCTACCGCCCCGGATTTCGTGGCGATATCACAGGCGATAATCGAGGCTTCACTGGGCGTAATGGTTAAAATACCAATGGCCGAGATTGAATCCTGCAACCCCAGCTTTTTGAATAAATCCTTACCTGGATTAGCAATAAGGTGCGCCAGCGTGACCTGCTTGCCGGGTACGTATTCCTGGATCATGCGATCTGTCGGCGGTTGTCTGTCCATTATCCCTCCACTATTTGCCGCCACATGCTTTCATGCGGGCGTGGTATGACGGAGCGATAAACCAGCAGACCTTTTTCCCCGGCGCTTTCGCTGGCGACGGTCACGGCGTTATTGACATCGGAAACATCTCCCGCGACAACCATGTAGCATTTACCACCAATACCGAATGCCATATGCACCCGTACCAGCGTGACATTGGACGCTTTGACTGCACGATCGGCGGCACAGATACAAGCCGCTACGCTCCAGGTTTCAACAATCCCGACGGCCTGATGCTTATCCACACTGTTAAGACCGCTAATTGCCGGGAGAACGCTGGCATGAATGTTTGGGAGCACCAGACTGTCGACGAGCATATCGCCTGCAAGAGACGTCCCTGTTGCAATGGCCTGCTGTACTGCTCCTACGTCACCCCCGAGCATCAGTAAAAACTTTCCAGGGCAGATGGTTTTGCTGACCAGCAAATTCACATTCGCGTTTTTTAACATGGCATCACCAGCTTCCATTCCTTTGGCAATGCTGGTGAGTTCTAAAATCCCTATCGCCTGAGACATGATTAACCTCTTATTACCGTGATGGATTGTTCAGTAATTTCGCTGACAATACCGTCAATACTGGCGTGTACAGGTGCGCCTAATGCACCGGACGGCACATCGGCGACGCATTGACCGCGAACAACGCGTTCGCCTTGCTGTACACATGGAATGGCGCTGGCACCAATATGCTGGCGTAGCAACAGCGTCGTTTTATCTGTGGGATAATCAGTCTCAGCCAGTGGCGCGTCGTGGTACCAGTCGCTGAGGCCAAGTTTGGTGATGAGCCGTTTAACCGGAATCAAACGGTACCTGGCCATTTCATCCTCAGGATTTAGCGGCCCTTCATAACGATGGTTGAGCGCCCGTAGCTCGCGTTTAAGCATGCGGTTGATTCGCATCGGCGAAATGCCTACCGGACAAGCCACACTTTCACAGACATTGCATTCTGAACAGGTCAGGGCAGTGAGCAGCAGCTGCGGTGTGGCTGCCTGTTGGTAGTTCACTGCGCGAACCAGCAGATGTGGTGATAGTTCATGGCCGATTAAATGTCTTGGACATAAATCAGTGCACAGACGACATTGCTCGCAAACGGTTTTTGCAACCGAAAGCACGGTGCGTTCGTCCTGCATTCGTCGTTGAATCAGCGCATGGGATTTGGGCAATACCAGTAGCCCCCCGGTGGTCTTGCTCACAGGGGTATCCAGCGAAGTTATCAGGCCACCCATCATCGGACCGCCGTTGATAAAACCCGGATCGTCAACGGTGGCGCCACCCGCCAGTGCCAGGACTTCGCGTAAAGACATACCGATAGGAACACTCAGTGTTAACGGTCTGGCGACCGCACCGTTGACGGTCAGAGTGCGACGGGTAACGGAGTACTGCTGTTCAACCGCTCTGGCGATATTGAGCACGGTCTGGACGTTATTGACCACCACTCCTACGCTAACGGGCAGCGCGGCCGGAGGAACCCGCCGTCCCGTTGCCATCCAGATGGTCAGTACCTCGTCACCAGCCGGATACACATCGGGTAAAATATGTAACCTGATGTTGGCGGGTAAAAGCGGTGTTAACGCATTGATGGCCTTCTGATACTTTTCTTTGAGGGCAATAATGCCTGCATTGGCTCCTGTTGCTGTCATGGCATACTGAACGCCACGTACTAGCCTTGCCGCCTGCACCGCCATTAATTGTTGATCGACTTTCAGCATTGGCTCGCATTCTGCGGCGTTCACCAGAAACGTATCAACCTGCGCCTGGAGTTTAACGTGTGCAGGAAATCCCGCACCACCGGCCCCAACCACGCCTGCTGCACGCACGCGATCGCGTATCGTTTGTGCGTCATAAAGAACATGTTCTGCCGTCATGGCTGTATTCATAATAATTCCTCAAGCAGTTCCTGAATGGCACTGGCATCGGCTACGCGGGGATTGGTTTGCAACGTGACATCAGCCAGCGCGGCCTGAACCATCGACGGTATACGTTGCGACCAGGTATGCTTCTCGTCTTTCAGTGCATCAATGAATGTCGGTAATGCGCACTGTTTTTTTAGTTGTTCAATATGATGAATGAGCGCATTGAGTGCCGCCGTATCATTCGCGCTATCTGGGCATAAATGGCAGGCTTTCGCGAAACGGGCATAGCGCTTTGCTGCCCGCGGGTCGCGTGCATTAAACTGAATGACACGAGTGAGCAACAGTGCGTTAGCCAGTCCATGGGGTAAGTGAAACTGACCACCGAGCTGGTGGGCAATAGCGTGATTGATACCCAGCCCCGCCTGGCTAAATGCCATCCCTGCCAACGTGGAGGCATTGTGCATTTTCCCCCGAGTTGCCAGGCAATCGCCTTTGCTAACCGCAACAGGTAGGTACTGGAAGACAATTTGCGCGGCTTTTTCCGCCAGAGCATCCGTGAAGTCACTGGCTTTTGTCGATACATAGGCTTCCAGCGCATGCGTCAGGACATCCAGACCGGTATTTGCAGTAATGGCCGGAGGGACGCTGACAACCAGCATAGGATCAAGAATGGCCATGTCAGGGTAAAGGGCGTTATTAAATAGTGGATATTTAATACCTTTCTCCGGATCGCTGATCACGCAGGCGCTGGTCACCTCCGATCCCGTGCCGCTGGTGGTAGGGATTGCGACACAGGTTTCAATTTCAATACCAAACTGACGGCTGAACCAGACGATAGCTTTGGCGGCGTCAAGTGCGGAACCACCACCAAAGCCAATCACGACATCCGGTTGCAGGGACTGCATTTGTGCAATCCCCTGAACTACCGTACCAATGGTTGGGTCGGGTGTGATATCACTGAAAATGCTGATGCGATTATCCGCGGGCAGCGTATTTCGCAGCTTTTCAATCAACGGAGAACGTGCGATAAAACCATCGCAGATAATCCAGATATGCTTATTGGAGAAACGCTTAAGCACATCCAGACTTCCCTGGCCGCTGAACAATCGTGTTTGCAGTGAAAAGCTATTCATAACGGCCTCATTAGCGAATAGAAAAACCGTTGGTGAGCACGCAACGACGAGAGCGTGCGAAAGTTCGCGCTGACGTTGTGCCTTCACCGGTTGGAGTAGCAATAGTAAAGGTGGTAAAGCCTTCACCGCCGACACCAATACCGGCGTAAGAGGGGCCATTTTTCACAAAGATAGAGGTCTGAAGGGTGCGGGCAGCAAGATTCAGACGTGACACGTTTTGTGAATGCATGATGGCAGTGTGATGCAGTCCCTCTTCAACTTTCAGTGCCAACGCCAGTGCACTGTCAAAATCCTTTACGCTCACGATGGGCAGCATTGGCATCAACTGTTCGCTGGTGACCCATGGATCGTCATCATTGACGATGCCAATCAACAGGCGAGGTGTTTTTGCCGGAACCGGTATATCCGCAGCTTCAAGCAGGGCTGCTGGACTCTTTCCAACCAGTTTTTTATTGGCTATGCCTTCAGGCAGACAGGCGGCGCGCAGTTTGTTGATGTCTTCGTTGTGCAGAAGTAACGCGCCAAATGACTGCATTTGTTGAACCAGGCGTTCGGCAACGGCATCAACAACAATCAGGCTCTTCTCGGCAATGCAGGGGAGGTTGTAATCAAAGGATGCGCCGTTGATGATATCTTCCGCCGCTTTAACAAGGTCGGCTGTTTCATCAACAATGCAGGGCGGATTGCCTGCGCCTGCGCCAATGACTTTTTTCCCGCTTTTCATGCCCATAGCAACAATGCCTGGGCCACCGGTAATCGCCAGAACTGCGATTTTAGGGTGTGCCATCATCTGCTGGGTAGCCTCAAAAGTGGGTTCTGTGACCGTGACGACAAGATTGCGAATCCCACAGCAGCGAAAAGCAATATCTTCAATCATGGCAATTAGCTTCAGTGAGACCGCTTTAGCACCCGGATGAGGGCTAAAATAAACGCTGTTTCCCGCAGCAAGCATACTGATGCTGTTGTTAATAATGGTTTCCGTGGGGTTTGTACTTGGCGCAACGGAGCCAATCACCCCAAATGGAGAGTACTCAAACAACACCATGCCGCCGTCGCCGGTTAGTGCCGTGGTGGTGAGATCTTCGATTCCCGGGGTGTTGTCCAGCGCGGCTTTATTTTTGAGGAATTTATCCTCTTTGTTGCCCATTCCCGTTTCGGCAGCGCTCTCGGCGGCCAGTGAAGCGAGGTGAGGCGTCAGTTCTTCTCGCAGGGCATTGATGATGGCGCTGCGGGTTTTCAATGGACATTGCTGATAACGCAGAAAAGCCTGATGCGCGGCATCAATTGCTTCGTCAACGGAAGGAAAAATTCCATTACCCTTAACTTCTGCTTTTGCCGGGGCGAGTTGTTCACTCAAAATGTTACGAATAAGCGTTTCAAGTTCTGAAGTATTCATTGATGTGTTCTCACGTTAATCGCCGCAATGGCCGTTTCTGCAATATCCATATCCTGCTCAACGCTTCCCCCGCTGATGCCAAGACCCCCAAGGATTAAACCCTCTCGCCATAATGCGTACCCGCCACCGAAGGTGACGATTTTTCCCTGCATATGGCTTTCCAGACCGTAAAGCGCGGCCCCTGGTTGCACCGCTGATGTCAGCTCGTGCGTGGCGGTTTTCATCGCCACGGCGGTCCAGGCTTTTTTCGGTGCCAGTTCGCTACTGACCAGCAATGCATCAGGCATGCGCCAGGTCACCATTTGAGTTCCGTTCGCATCAACAATGCAAATGACGACCGGAACCTGAAGTTCTTCTGCTCTCGTCACTGCAGTGCGAGTCAGTTGGTGGAGCTCCTGAAAAGACAGTGACATAGTCGGCTCCTGGGGGGGGGATGTACGGATGGCTGCGAGATAGCGCTCCGTCACTTTCTGAATAATATCGCTTTGATGGGCGTCATGATCTTCTGCTCGAGCAAGCGCATATAAGCAGTCGGACAGGCGATTGATGTAACGCATCAATACATGTCTGACGGAGATCTCAGTGGAGAGTTCGACCAGTCGCCGCTCTGCGCGGCGAGCCAGTGTGCGGGCAAAGTGCAGACGGCTGGCGGCCTCACTGCGGCCAGGTAAAATAAAGCTGCGTAGGGGCGGTACTCTCCCCATCGCGGTATCGATGGCGGCTTCCAGCGCCGCAATTTCTTCTGAGCTGATATAGCGTTGTTCTGGCGTTGGCTGTTCGCTTTCGCTGGCCAGTTCGGCGCTGAACCAGAAAAGCTGCAGTTGAATATTTTCAAGCAACTGGCGGTGCTGCGGGTTTTTCGCTGCGCAAACGCACAGGCTGAGCGCGGCGTTAAGTTCGTCCAGCGTACCGTAAGCCTCGACGCGCGGATGCGTTTTGCTCACGCGTTGTCCGGTAAAGAGGGCCGTTGTACCGGCATCGCCAGTGCGGGTATAAATCGCCATAGTTCCTCCTAACGAGAAAGTGTGTCGACAATGCCGACGATAGCCAGGTCGATAGCCTCATTAGGGCCGGAAAAAACGTGTCTGGCGCTGGAGCCGCTGCTGAGTAACACCAGTTCCCCAGTTCCAGCGCCGACAGAATCAACGGCGACTTCATCTCCACTCACAGGGGACGCGGGAAGCTCTCCGTCAGCACTCACCCGACGTACCAGCAACAATTTTTTTCCCACCAGTGATGGGGATTTTTGCGTGGAAACCACAACGCCTGTAACTCGGGCCAAATGCATAGCTCACTCCTGCTTAATTAATTGGACATTTCGCGTAGCGACAGCTTCCTGAGCCAGAGCCGTCACGACACATCGACGGCGTAGCACCAGTACGCCACCCTTCAATTGGGCGACGTCGGCGTAGCTGAGAAGCGTTTCAGGATGCAGCACGATGATTCGCCCCAGTTCGTCACAGAACTCCAGCGGCAGACGTGCGAGTGTTTTCACGGGGATCGCGGGTAACAACCGGTGTTGCAACGAAATTTTCACGCGGACTCCGCATGCCAGCGCTTCGTGGATCGTTACCACCGACATGTTGGCTGGGCAGCCCTCGGCAATTTGCTCCAGGAAGGGCAGGTCGGCCAGCAGGAGATGGAGCGACGAGTATTGGCAGCATAATGTCCGTGGATCGATTTCCCGTAACTGCGCGACGCTAAGGGAGATCGTGCTTTCCGCGCGTTTTTTTAATCGGGAAACAACCTCCTCGATAATGCGTTGCAGCAGTTCGTTGTTCATCGTGAGGTCACCAGTGTGGCAAATGCCTGCGGATTATCAGCGCCTGCGGCATTGGCTTCGTCTGTATCGATATGCATCTCAAGGCGCATATCCGGCGAAACGCGTACGGCGACATTATCGAAAATCAGTCGGCGTTCATCGCCATTGATTGCCACGGAGACTTTATCTCCATGAGAGACACGCAGTATCAGCGCATCCAGCGGTGACATATGGATATGTCGTTGGGCAACAATAACCCCGGAGAGTAACTCCAGTTCAGCAAAGGGGCTGATAAGACGAATGCCAGGCGTTCCCTGAATATTGCCGGACATGCGCAGCGGCGCAGCGATGCCTAATGTGCGGGCGTCGGTACGAGAAATTTCGACCTGGCTTTTGCTGCGCAGCGGTCCGAGTATGCGCACATTATTTAACTGACCTTTTGGTCCGACTAACGTGACAGTCTGCTCTGCCGCATATTGGCCGGGCTGCAACAGGCTCTTTTTCTCGCTAATCGGCTGATTAGGGAACAGGCGAGTGTAGTCCTCGGCGCAAAGGTGGATGTGGCGATTCGAAATCCCGAGAGGAATAGGGCGTTCACGCATTTCATCAAGGACTTTAGTGACCGTTGTCTCCAGTTGCTGTTTATCCATTACGCTTCACCTCGTTTACCTGAATGCAGACAAAGAGTGCGCGGCTCGCCCTTTTGACGAGGGCAGGCAGGGTCAAGACATAGATTGCAGCTAATCAACTCTGTCTGTTGCGCGGCTTCAGGTAATGCAATTTCTGTAGCCATCTCTTCTTGCTCTTGCGATACATCAGGTATCGGTTCTGGCGCTGGCTCAGGCTGCACGGGCACACTGTGGGAAAGAATGCCTTCTCCGGGCCTGGATATGACCCTGTGCGCAACCAGTCCATTTCGCAATTCTGCTAAATTAGCACCGGTGGATATAGCCGCCTGAACGGAGGCCACATCCCCGATGATTTTGATCACCGTCCAGCCTGAGCCGTTGGTTTTTTCGAGGCCCACCAGCGTGATGGAAGCGGCTTTCGCCATAACGTCCGCGCAACTGATGGCTAATGCCAGACCACTAACTTCAAGTAATCCCAGTGATTGCTTCACGCTGTGCTCCTTGTTTGCGGCGGTTTATGCGGATTTAGGTAAAATGGCTTCAACGTCGCTGTGTGGACGTGGAATAACGTGACAGGATTTCACCTCTCCAACAGCGCTCGCTGCTGCGCTTCCTGCATCTACTGCTGCTTTTACGGCGCCGACATCCCCGCGGACCATCACGGTGATCAGGCCTGAGCCAATTTTTTCGTACCCAACCAACTGCACGTTTGCGGATTTCACCATGGCGTCAGCGGCTTCAATAGCGCCGACAAGCCCTTTTGTTTCAACCAGTCCCAGTGCGTTATTCATACTGCTTTTCTCCTGTGGATTATGAGTGGCAGTCCCGGAAAGGGATGCCTTTAACCAGCCGCGCAGCGTTATTACCAATGCTGCGGCGATCGTGGCTATTTTGGTGATACGTCAGCCTAAAAAGTGGCGCTGATGTCGGTAAGTTTTTGTAGTGCACGACCAGTTTTTCGCGACTGCAGCCAATGCCAACCAGCAATGGCGATTGGCAGGCAGCCAGCCATGCGTTGTGGATAACGTCAGTTGAATGGCTCTCCTGAATCAAAAAGGGGATCCCTTCTTCCTCAATACCCAGCAGCACGTCATTCCAGACGCCTGCGCAGTCATTAGTGGTGAAGATAACAATGGCTGGCGTGGTGAGATTACTTTCCATGAGCGAATGCCTTGTACCAGGAGAGAATCAACCCTGTCGCAACCGCGTTGCGCGGGCCTTCCGTACCCCGAATATTGCCGCGGCCCGCAACCAGGCGATAATGAGCCAGTGCATCAGTAACCAGCTGTGGAACTTCGAAGTCCAGCGAGGAACCTCCAACCAGCACGACAAAAGGAATATCGCGAATATTCCCGGTCGGGCTAACCTGTCGCAACGCTCTCAGCGCGTTGGTAACAAAAACACGCTCTTTAGCGCTGCGACGAATAGCACGAACTTTTTCCAGCGCCAGATCGCCGGGCAGTGGCACCAGTTCATCAGGTTTTACCACGCATACGCGAGCGAAGACGGTCGGCGGGAGAGGCGTTGGGAAGAACTGGACGCTGCCATCTTCGTGGCGCAGGTGGAACAAACTCTCCACTTTCGCCAGCGGGTACTTCTTGATCTCTTCCGCCAGATAACGGTCATCCAGACCCAGTTCGCGGGCAATAATCATCGTGACCATATCGCCTGCGCCCGCCAGGTGTGTGGCAATAATGTCGCCTTTAGGATTAATGATAGAGGCGTCAGTCGATCCGGCCCCAAGATCCAGAATAGCCAGTGGACGTGTAGTACCCGGCGTGGTTAAGGCGCCCAGAATAGCGGCTTCGGCTTCAGCACCACCAACCTGCACATCAACGTTGAGCTTTTGCGTGATTTCCTGGGCAATCATCGCCATTTGCAGACGATCTGATTTCACCATAGAAGCAATACCAACGGCCTGTTCCAACGAAAACTCGCCGGCAAGTCCCCCGGTCACGCTGACTGGGACTGAAGTATCAACTGCCAACAGATCCTGAATAAAGATTTCATGACTGGGTTTGTTGGTTAATTCAGCCATTGTCTGGCGTACGTTCTCCAGCATGCCGCCAATATTGGTTCCCGCCTCTCCGGTGACGTTATCCAGTTTCGGGCATTCACCAACCGCTTTCATAATCGCGTCGGCACCTGCCGCGACGTCGACGCGCACGGTACGTCCCTGCGACTGCAGTTCCAGATTACCAGCGGGAATGGCGCGTGCTTTCACATCACCTGACGGCGTTTTTACGACCACGGCAGAACGGTTGCCGATCAGCGCCCGCGCCATCGGGACAATGTTTTTAGTCTCGTCGGCATTGAGGCCAAAGACAGTTGCAATCCCGTAGGGATTAGAAAGGGTTTCAATGACTTTTCCTGGAACCGCGACTTCAATGGCGGCCAGCATACCCAACGGGATGCGGTCGATGTGAAGCACTTCATCGACGATGGGCAGGGGATGAGTCAGACGATTGCTGACCAACACGCCGTCGTCCTGCTGCAAAATAACGCCAGTTAACTGGTATCCGGCGCGGACGGAGGCATTTATCATCGTGGCGACATCGGCGAAATCAAATGCTGATGACACTACCAGAATATAGGGCGTATCCGCCGGACGACTGAGCAGATCTTCCGGCGTAATAGTGATTCCCACACCTAACCCGACGCCGCCCGGCGTTTTAGGGTTATGGCCGATCATGGTGGATTCAGTGATGATGGTTTCGGTGATCGTTTCCATCGCCACGTCGCCAATGACCGGGGTGGCTTCGTTAATGCGGATAAGCGAAATATCGCTGACATTGATTCCAGCGTTTTTAGCCGCCAGCGCAAGTGCCTCCTGAATGCCAAACACATTACGCAATGTGCCCTTAATCCCGGTGGTTTCCGCCAGCGCGCTGCCGGTGATGCTTAGCGCGCCAGTCTCATCCAGGGTTGCCAGTGCGACTTCCGTGGATGAGTTGCCTATGTCAATGCCAGCTATATATCGCATGATCCAGCCCCTGAGTTAGTCGTCGCCTTTAAGTTTTTTACGCTCAACGTACAGCGCTGCCGCTTCACGAACGAAAGCTGCGCAGATCTTTGCCTGATAACGATTGTCGAGATCGTCGGCGATGGCCATCAGCTCGTCTTTCGTTGAGCGGTACGGGCGCAGCGCGTTGTAGATCTCAAGAATGCGGTCGTCAGGTACGGCGGTTAGCTCAGCGGCGCGCTCGAAGTTCATCGCCAGCCTGTCACGTCCGGCGTCTTTGGCGATTTCCGCCTGGAGGCGCAGCGTTTCAGGGGTGATGCGCATGTCTTGCGCCGTCACTTTGTTGCTCAGAACGTTTTCGAGCGTGAAGTCATCCAGGGTTTTGTTGGTTGCGGTTTTTACCCACTCAGGATGTTTATTCGCGAGAGGGTAGTCCGTGACTTTCGCGGTATGTGCTGATGAACTCGCCGTGGTCGGAGTTGCGGACTCTCCCTGCAGGCTGTTCATCCGGCTCAACACATCCCGAACCATCGATTCAATTGCGTCGGTATTCATGGAGTTATCCTTTATCAAAGCGCCACGCGCAGTTCCTGCGGGTTTTTGCCCGTCACGACGTATTTGGTCTCTTTAATGTGCAGAATGGCTGATTTCGCCTGGTACTTAGGACGAGCCATCTGGTCATTCAGCGTCGGGACCGGTTGCGGAGATTCACGTTTGGCATAACGCGCGGCGTTCTTACCAATCTGACGGTAGGTTTCCAGCGTCAGCAGCGGTGCCTGAGGGAACAGCTCCAGGTTAGAAAGCGGCGGTAATCCCTGCTGGTGAATAACCGTGGTGCCTTTTGACTGGATGCCGATAGAGATCCCGGAACCACTCAGACGATTACCTTCCACGGCAACAAACGCCACATCAGAGGATTTAAAGCAGCGGATAACGCGCGCTTTAATGCCTTCTTCTTCAATACCGGCAATCACTTCGCGCAAAATATTCTTGTGCGGAATACCGACGATATTGACGGTTTGTGAGAGCCCAAACGCCGGCCCTACGGCAATAATCACTTCGTCCTGCTGCTGACCTTGTTTGGCTTCGCCAATTTCGGTCAGAAAACTGTCGCCTTGTACCGCTGCAGCCTGTGGTGCGCTAGCCGCTGTCGTTGAGCGGAATGAGACAGGTTTGTCGCTGGTTTGCATTTCAGACAGTACGTCTTCAATTATCTGGCGCAGCAGCTTTTCATTGATTTCCATTTTTCACCCCTTAGCCAAGCTCGTTGGGATCAAGTGCGCCAGGGATGTTTTTAATTTCTTCCCAGCGTTCGCCTTGCAGGCGATAACCTGTTGCCGGACCGGCATAATCGTTGACGTCATTCACTGCGGACAGCACTTGTCCGTCGCCGACGATAATGGCGGAGGTATGCAGATAGTCTCCGGTTAACTTGGCTTTTTGGATGTTGAGCATGTCCTGAGCGACATCGGTAAACCCACCCTGAGCAAGGGCTTTCACCACTTCCAGGCCGTTACGGTTTTTATTGATGATCTCTTGCGCAAATTTGATGTCTTCAACGATGTTACGCTCTGGCATATCTTTTGAACCGTGGGCGTAGGTCGCGGCCTCGACTTCTTCGTCGGTGATTGGCGGTAATCCCATTCCGGCGAATACGGCCTGTAGCGCGCGAGCTGCTTTATTGCGAATGGCGATAACGTCTTCTTCACGCACCGGACGCAGACCACCATCGACTTTCAAATCGCGCTGGATGACGTTGTAATCGTCAAAATCTTCGGCATCCTCGTTGGAACCGGCGAACATGTTGTCGTAGTTCGGAACAGCGGAATAGCCAGATGAAATGAAATCTGTACCCGGCAAGAATTGCATCAGCAGACGCGCAGTACGACGCATATCGGAGTGGGTAAAGGTCTGGTCATTACTGGAGGCGCACTCCAGATCCAGAGAAGAACAGATCAGGTTTTCTGCCAGCACTGCACGAATGCCCGACGGTACAGCGGAAGGCACGCCGATGCAGCTTACGGAACCGTTTTGCAAACCCTGAACGCCAGCCGCCTTGGTGATGTAAATGCAGCGTGCTTCCAGATAAAGCATCGATTTGCCTTCGGCGTAGCCCATCTGAACTTCTGAACCGGAGCCAGAAGTGAAGCGCATTTTCAGGCCGCGTGAGGCATAAGAAGAGGCCAGAAAACCTTTTGACCATGGCGTGTCGTCACCGTCTGTAAAGACAGGTTCAGTACCGTAGACGGAGATGGTTTCTGCATAACAGGTGTGGCCCAGCATGCCGAGTTTCAGCTCGGTGGCCTCTTCCAGAGAACACTGAGTTAACACACCAGGGCGTCCAACCTGCGAACCTACCAGCAGAGCAATCGCGTTAAACGGCGCGTAACGCGCAACAGCAACCGTCGTTTCCTGCTCATCAAAGCCACGCCAGGCACCCTCTGCAGCATCGGCGGCAATCTGTACCGGGTTGTCTTTGACGTTAGTCACGTGCGCTTGTTGAGATGGGGTACGGCGGGCACGCATTTTCTGCATTGCCATCATCATCTCAACAACGTTCATGTGCGAAACCACTTCCACAATTTTCGCTGGCGTCATTGCCGTGGTCAGAGGAACAATGTCCATACGCTTGACGTTGGGGTCGCAAAGCATATTGGCGAGTTTAACCGAGTCCATCGCCATCACCTCTTCAGCGCGAGCCAGGTTAATGCCGTAGCGCGCAATGAAGTGGTCAATTAGATCAAATTCACTGGCGGATTTGCCGTCCAGTTCAGTGACCATTCCGTTGACGATTTTAATCGACGGCTTAGGGTCGTTCGGGCTTTCCATCGCAATGAAGCCTTCTTCGATCCACTCCTTAACGAAGCCGTCCTGATTCACAGGGCGTTTCGCCAGTGCTTCAAATCTTTTCGATCTCATGAATCAGCCTCACTGATATCAGATATAGGACGGACGGTCGTTTTTGGGTTCTGAGCCGAGGGTCGCCAGCACGGTTTTACCGATTTCACGGGCTGAGATGACGGCCTGACGCACAGCCCCAGAGTCACCGGAAATGACCAAAATGGCTTCGTTGCTGAAACTGGTGCCATGGGCAGGGGAGCTGTAGGCCACCACTTCAACATTGGCGGATTTCAGCGCCGTATCGGCCATCAGGACACCAACGGAGGCTGGGGCACCGACGATAACGCCACAGGCACGACCAATTGGCGCACCAAAGGCTTTTTCCAGCGCGTAGCTGGCGCGCGCCGTGTATTGCATTTCGATGTGTCCGGCTTCATTGGCGTATACATCGCCAAAGGTGCGATCCAGCTCTTTCAGCGCAACTTCAATCCCGCGCTTCACGTCAGAAACATCGTTACCGCCTAAGATAATCAGCGAGCCGTGACCTGCGCCGCCTTTGGTATCACGTGGCAACTCGATGCTGACGACTTCAGTATTTGTGGCTTTCACCGCTTCATCTGCGGCCATGATATGTGGACCCGCACCAGTACGTGCGCCAAGGATGCCAATGGAGCGATAACGCTTTTCAAGTTTCATCGCGTCCAGTAAGGCACTGTCTACGTTGGCGATTACCAGACCGACGGTGTCGCCAATCGCAGTACCGACAAACTCCGTTAAACTGCAGCTTTTCTCTGCCATAGCCGTTTCTCGTGTTGGGGGATTATTTTCAGGGATAGCTTGCTGTTCCGGCGTCGCCACGCGAGCAATCACCTGCGCCATGATCTGTTCAACCAGCTCATTGCTGCTCATTAGCTAATTCCCTTCGGTAAGATTTTTTCGACATCGGTGTGAGGGCGTGGGATCACATGTACGGCTTTCACTTCTCCCACGTTGCGTGCGGCGGCGGCACCAGCATCTGTTGCTGCTTTGACTGCGCCGACATCGCCGCGGACAATGACTGTTACCAGCCCCGAACCAATTTTTTCGTAGCCGACCAGCATTACATTGGCTGACTTCACCATTGCATCTGCGGCCTCTATGGCTGCAGTTAAGCCTTTGGTTTCTACCATTCCTAACGCTTCTTGTTGCATAAAGACCTCGCCTGGGTTGTCCCGATTTTCATGACTATAAAAAGAAGCGAGGAAAAAGAATGGCTGACTTGAAAGTATGAGTGAAAAAATAGTGAGGCTCTGGTGATATAAAATTGCTGTTGTTTATTTTATGGTATTGTTTTTATTGATTGTTTTTTGATTTGTTGATGTGATTATTTGGTTATGTTAATTCCAGATTTACACTTTTAGACGTGACAGGTGAAATATCATTTGCTATGTGGTGAAAATGAATTTGTGACGGTTATCTGAAAACATGATTATGCTATTGGCAATATTTTATTATTTCTAAAATCTACAAATAATAGAGGTATCCCCCGTCATCTGGCTTTGTTTAATAAAAGTGATGGCAAGAATTTGCTATCGCAACACGATTTTAAAAGTCATACCGCCCGCAGATTGCCAACAATTTGCCGACATGGCTTTTTATAGTAAGCCTCGAAGTATTCTACTTGCCAGCAAGGAGTCCGCTGGTAAAGACACGAACTCTGCTTAGAAGGTGTCACAATGAACGATTCACTAAAAGCGCAATGCATTGCTGAGTTTTTGGGTACCGGGCTGTTTTTGTTTTTTGGCATTGGATGCCTGAGCGCCCTGAAAGTAGCCGGTGCCAGTTTAGGGTTATGGGAGATCTGCATTATATGGGGACTGGGGATCTCTCTGGCAGTTTATCTGACAGCAGGGATCTCAGGTGCACATCTCAATCCCGCTATCACCATCGCACTGTGGCTGTTTGCCTGTTTTCCTGGCCGTAAAGTGTTGCCGTACTGCATTGCTCAGGTGGCTGGTGCCTTTGGTGGCGCTCTGCTCGCCTATTTGTTGTATGGCAGTTTGTTTATCGAGTACGAAACCGCCCACCAGATGGTACGCGGAAGTCTTGAAAGCCTGCAGCTTGCCAGCATATTTAGTACTTATCCTGCTGCCGCGCTCAGTGTCTGGCAGGCTGCGCTGGTTGAAGTGGTGATTACCTCGATTCTGATGGGGATGATCATGGCGCTGACTGACGACGGTAACGGTGTTCCTAAAGGTCCGTTGGCGCCATTGCTGATTGGTATTCTGGTTGCGGTTATCGGCGCATCCACCGGCCCGCTCACCGGATTTGCAATGAATCCGGCGCGTGATTTTGGTCCTAAATTGTTTGCATGGATGGCCGGATGGGGAGATGTCGCGATGACCGGGGGGCGTGATATCCCTTACTTCATTGTTCCGATTGTGGCTCCCATCATCGGTGCCTGTGCGGGCGCAGCAATTTATCGTTATTTTATTGGCAAAAATTTACCGTGTAATACGTGTAAGCTGGAGGAAAATGAGAGCTAGGTTCACGGAAGAAGTTTATTTTTGAAAGGCAAAAACTGTTTTCGTGATCCGGTTTCCTGAACCGCTGAAAAAGTCTCCCAAGAATGGGAGACTTTTGTTATGTTCGCTAATGACTTTCATCAATGCTCAGGATGGCAGGATGAAAATGAATGTAAATAATATGTTTTATTTATAACAATAAATTAACTGAGAGGTTTTATCATGATTTCTGCGAGTGCCCTGAACTCAGAACTCATTAATAAAATCGCACAGGATTTTGCGCAGGCCACCAGTCTGGCTGTTGTGGTTGTCAATATTCACGGTGATGAAATTTCTGAGCTTTTTAATTTCACCCCTTTTTGCCAGTTGATGCGCCAGCATCCTCAACACAGCACCCGTTGTCGTATGAGCGACCGCTGCGGAGGGCTGGAAGCGTCTAAATCCGATCAACCCTGCATCTATCGTTGTCATGCCGGACTTACCGATTTTTCCATTCCGCTGGTCATTGCGGGACATCTGGTTGGGTTTGTCTTATGTGGTCAGGTGCGCCTAAGCAATGACGTGGGGCTGGTGGATATTCTGAACGTGGACGATCGTTGGCAAGCCGATCCCGAACTGGTGAGTGAATTTCGTAATGTACCGGAAATGGACTATTCGCGGGTTATTGCTTCCGCGGATTTGCTAAAGCTCATTGTAGAAAATTGTCTTAAAAAACAACTGAATTTCGTCGTGATCAAAGACAATCCGCAACAGTCAGAGCCGGTGCGGGCTAATCGTAGTCCGAACCCTCATGACAGTAAAATGAAGAAAGCCTTACGTTATATTGATGCGCATTTATCAGACGAACTGCGTCTGGAAGATGTTGCCTCTCACGTTTATCTCAGTCCTTACTATTTCAGCAAATTGTTCAAAAAATATCAGGGGATAGGATTTAACGCATGGGTAAATCAACAGCGAATGGCGAGTGCCAAAGAGTTGCTTTGTCATAGCGACTGGAGCATTGCCAGTATTGCGCGAAATTTAGGCTTCTCACAAACCAGTTATTTTTGCAAAGTTTTCCGTCAAACGTACCAGGTTACGCCGCAGGCTTTCCGTCAGCAAATAAATGTCATCTCATCTGAAGAGACAGCTTAAATAGCAATAATTTGCTATTGCCGATTTTTGATATCGTACGCTATGTCAGTCATTATAAAATGAAAAATAACTACAGCAGTCAATAAATTGTCGTAGCGCAACAAAATAATAGTATTTGAGGGATAAACTGCACCAGTTTTTATTTTTGTGATGAGATACAGTGTCTGTATGAAAGACTTTCTTTATTCTTTAATGACGCTTTCATTCAAAAAATGAACATATGAATAAACGGGTTGAGGCCATAACATTGGTTGAATGTACCCAGCAAGATATTAAATTGAATTATTGTCATGAGGTCGTGAATTTGCCTCAAGACACAGAGCCAAATTAAATCGGCTCCTGAACTGACAGGTTTGCCACATTTGTGGTAGGGAAGGGGGTGAGAATCCCCCGCAGCCCCCGCTGCTGTGATGCTGACGACCCCGTATAGACCACTGATCGCAAGATTGGGAAGGACGGGCGAGGACGACGCTAAGCCAGAAGACCTGCCTGTCGGTGACTACCAACAACTTCGGTGGGAAGTGGGTTGCGCAGATGCATACAGTCGAGAGACTGGGTATCTATACACCCCTACCACCCTGAACAGGATCAGGGTATGGCGGCCAGTTTTCACGCATTTGTTCTTGCAGGTACCGGTAGCGGCTGTGGCAAAACCACGGTGACGCTGGGCTTGTTGAACCTGATGAAAAAGCGCGGTTTACGCGTCCAGCCATGCAAAGTCGGTCCTGATTATCTTGATACTGGCTGGCATACCGCGGTGTGCGGCACGGCTTCCCGTAATCTTGATAGCTTCATGCTACCCACCTCTACACTGAATGCTTTATTTTGCGAGCAGATGCAGCACGCGGATATTGCCGTTATCGAAGGTGTTATGGGGTTGTATGACGGCTATGGCACAGACCCTGATTACTGCAGTACTGCGGCGATGGCGAAACAGTTGGGTTGCCCGGTCATCTTGCTGGTTGATGGTAAGGCGGTTTCCACTTCGATAGCTGCCACGGTGATGGGGTTTCAGCATTTTGATCCCAGTCTGAACATTGCAGGCGTGATTGTTAATCGGGTCAACAGCGAAACACATTACCAGCTACTCAAAGTTGCGATTGAGCGTTATTGCTCCGTGCCTGTGTTGGGCTATGTTCCCCGCATGGAGGGCGTCGCGCTCCCTGAGCGTCATCTGGGTTTAGTTACCGCTCGAGAGTCAGTTATCAACCAGCAGCCGTGGCAGGATTTTGCCGCGATGCTGGAACAGACGCTGGATATCGATGCGCTGCTGGCCTTAAGCACGTTAGACAACCTTCCTGTCGGTGAATGGCCCGCACTGCCTGCTGCAGATGCTGGTGCAGGGTTAACGCTGGCCATTGCTGATGACGAGGCGTTCAACTTTTACTATCCGGACAATATTACGCTGCTGGAGCGCACGGGGCTCAATATTGTCCGTTTTAGCCCATTGCACGACACCTGCTTACCCGACTGTCAGATGATTTGGTTAGGAGGCGGATATCCTGAGTTACATGCAGCAGCGCTGGCCGGAAATATCCCGATGCTTGAACAGTTGCGGACGGCGCATCAGCGTGGCGTCGCTATTTATGCAGAGTGCGGCGGGTTGATGTATCTCGGTAGCTCGCTGGAGGACAGCAACGGCGATTGCTGGCTAATGGCGGATATCATTCCTGGGCACAGCAAGATGGGCAAACGGCTGACCCGATTTGGCTACTGCGAGGCACAAGCCACACAGCAAACATTGCTGGCAACGACTGGTGAAGTCCTGCGCGGGCATGAATTCCACTATTCCGATTTTACCCCAGACATCCCGGCTGTGATGAGTTGCCGCAAGGTGCGTGATGGCAGAACGCTGCAGGTCTGGTCTGGCGGCTGGCAGGCAGGAAATACCTTCGCCAGTTATCTGCACGTTCATTTTGCCCAGCGCCCCGAAATGCTCAATCACTGGCTGGCCGCTGCGAGGAACGCGCTATGACGATACTCGCATGGTGCATTGCCTGGCTGCTGGATTTTATCATCGGCGATCCGCAGAACTGGCCGCATCCGGTGCGCTGGATCGGCAACCTTATCTCCGTAGTCCAGCGAGTCATTCGGCGTTATTGCCATAGCGACCGCGCGCTTCGCATCGGTGGCGCGGTGATGTGGATTGTAGTGGTTGGACTGACCTGGGCTGTGTCCTGGGGGGGACTGGCGCTGGCGCAATCAATTCATCCCTGGTTTGGTTGGGTTGTTGAGGTCTGGATGATTTTCACCGTGCTGGCCGGGCGCTGCCTGGCAAACGCCGCGCAGGATGTAGAACGTCCGCTACGTGCCGGTAACCTGGCCGCCAGTAGGGAAAAGCTGTCATGGATTGTGGGACGTGATACCTCGCAACTACAGCCACAGCAGATCAATCGCGGCGTAGTGGAAACCGTAGCAGAGAACACCGTTGACGGCATTATTGCGCCGCTGTTCTTCCTCTTACTGGGCGGTGCGCCGCTGGCGATGGCCTACAAAGCGGTGAATACCCTTGATTCAATGGTGGGGTACAAACATGAAAAGTACCGTGCTATCGGCATGGTCAGCGCCCGTCTGGACGATGTCGCTAACTTTATTCCGGCAAGACTGAGCTGGTTGTTGCTGAGTGTTGCGGCATTTTTATGCCGCCAGGACGGCGCACGCGCTTTGCAGATTGGCTGGCGTGATCGCTACAACCATAGCAGTCCAAACTGCGCATGGTCGGAAGCTGCTGTGGCCGGCGCATTAGGTATTCGCCTGGGGGGGCCCAATGACTACTTCGGCGAGCGTGTTGAGAAACCGTGGATTGGCGATCAACAACGAGACATTTCTGTAGACGACATTTCCCAAACGATTCGATTGATGTGGGTAGCATCGACCCTGGCACTGGCGCTTTTTATTGCGCTGCGCTGGCTGTGGCTCGGTGTCGCCTGAGGACAACAAAATGCACTATATCCAGCAACCTCAAGCAATTGAGGCCAAAAGTTTCGACATCATTGGCGAGATTATCAGTGAAACCCGCCCGGATTATCAGTTTGCCAGTCCGTTGCATGAAGCCATCATCAAGCGGGTGATCCACACCACCGCGGATTTCGACTGGCTGGACATTCTGTGGTTTTCCAGTGATGTGCTGGAACAGTTTTGCGCTGCATTGAGTCGCCCGAGCGTGATTTATACCGATACCACGATGGCGCTTTCCGGGATCAACAAAACCCTGTTGGCAAAATTCGGTGGCGAATGCCGCTGTTACATCAGCGACCCACGTGTGGTGCGGGCAGCAAAAGAACAGGGGATCACTCGTTCAATGGCTGCAGTCGACATTGCCGTGAAGGAAGAGGGCGAAAAACTGTTTGTCTTTGGCAACGCGCCAACCGCGTTGTTCCGACTGCTGGAACATGATGCACCTGTCAGCGGTGTGGTTGGCGTACCGGTAGGATTTGTTGGCGCGGCGGAGTCGAAGGACGCCCTGACACAAAGTCATCTACCCGCCATTGCCGCATTAGGTCGCAAAGGTGGCAGTAACGTCGCTGCCGCTATCGTCAACGCCATGCTTTATCACATGCAGGGGGAGCGATGAGCGACCAGTCCTTCGATACGCCAGTGTGGCACAACGGTAAAGCGCTGCGTAAAGGGTACACCACGGGATCGTGTGCGACGGCGGCAGCAAAAGTTGCTGCGTTGATGGTGCTGCGTCAGCATCTGATCCATCAGGTTTCCATTGTGACGCCTTCCGGGGTGACGTTATGCCTGAACGTGGAGTCACCGCATATCGAAGGGCAGCAGGCGATTGCCGCCATCCGTAAGGATGGTGGTGATGATGTGGACGCCACGCATGGGATGCTGATCTTTGCCCGCGTGACGTTAGACGATAGCAAAGAGATCGTCTTACAGGGCGGTGAAGGTGTCGGTACGGTGACCCGTAAAGGGATTGGTTTGCCGGTGGGCAGTTCAGCGATTAACCGGACACCTCGTCAGACCATTGAGTCCGCAGTACGTGAAGCGATTGGACCAAATCGCGGGGCAAAAATTGAGATTTTTGCGCCTGAAGGTGAAGAACGGGCGCAAAAAACCTACAACTCGCGCCTGGGGATTCTGGGCGGTATTTCGATCATTGGTACCACGGGTATTGTTACGCCGATGTCGGAAGAGAGCTGGAAACGTTCGCTATCGCTGGAGCTGGAGATCAAACGCGCGGCAGGGCTGGATCGCGTAGTACTGGTACCGGGTAATCACGGCGAACGTTTTGTGCGTGAACAGATGGGGATCGACACCCAGGTTGTGGTCACTATGAGCAACTTTGTCGGTTACATGATTGAAGAAGCGGTGCGCCTGGGATTTCGCCAGATCGTGCTGGTCGGCCACCCCGGCAAACTTATCAAAATCGCGGCAGGGATCTTCCATACCCACAGTCATATCGCCGATGCCCGCATGGAAACGCTGGTGGCTCACCTCGCATTACTTGGCGCGCCGTTGGAACTGCTGACGTTGGTCAGCGACTGCGACACGACCGAAGCGGCGATGGAACATATCGAAGCATACGGTTTTCAGCACATTTACAACCATTTGGCGAAGCGTATTTGCATGCGCGTCCTGCAAACCCTGCGTTTTACGAAAAACCCCCCGACCTGCGATGCCATCATGTTCTCTTTTGATAATCAGGTCCTCGGCAGCAATCGTCCGGTCGCAGAGATCGCAGAGGAGATGGAATGTTAACCGTTGTAGGGATGGGACCCGCTGGGTTGCATTTGATGACGCCGGTGGCGCGCGACGCGGTTGCAATGGCCGATGTGTTGGTCGGTGGCAAGCGACATCTGCAACAGTTCCCGGATTTTACCGGAGAACGGTTTGCTCTTGGCGCCAATATTCCGGAGCTATTGAGCTGGATAGGCGAACATCAGGCGCGAAATGTGGTGGTACTGGCATCCGGCGACCCGCTGTTCTACGGCATTGGCACGCGGATGGTGGCGCATTTTGGTATTGAAAATGTGCGTATTATTCCTGGTATTAGCGCCGTTCAGTATCTGTGTGCGCAAGCTGGCATTGATATGAATGACATGTGGCTGACCAGTAGCCATGGTCGCAGCGTCTGTTTTGATGAACTGGCGCGACATAACAAGGTTGCGATGGTGACCGATGCGCTGTGTGGCCCACGTGAAATTGCACAGCAGTTGGTTGCCAGAGGCAAAGGACATCGCTGGATGGTGATTGGCGAAAACCTGGCGATGGACAATGAGCGTATCCACTGCCTGCCTGTGAGCAAAATTACAGCCGACTATGACATGAATGCAGTGGTGATCCTCGATGAAAGATGAGCTTTTTCTACGCGGAGAGAAAGTGCCGATGACCAAAGAAGCGGTACGTGCACTCGCCCTCTCAAAACTTGAATTACACCGTGCCAGCCATCTGATTGATATCGGCGCGGGAACCGGCAGCGTGTCGATTGAGGCGGCGTTGCAATATCCAGGGCTGCGTATCACGGCGATCGAGCGTAATCCAGATGCGCTCAGGCTGCTGGACGAAAATCGTCAGCATTTTGCCTGTGCAAACATCGATATTTTTCCAGGGATCGCGCCGATGACGATTGCGGAAAAAGCCGATGCCATTTTCATGGGCGGTAGCGGCGGCCATCTGACCGATCTGATCGACTGGTCAATGCGTCAGTTACATCCCACAGGGCGACTGGTGATGACATTTATCCTTCAGGAAAACCTCAACACCGCGCTGGCACATCTGGACCATCTTGGCGTACAGGGTGTGGATTGCCTGCAACTGCAGGTTTCCTCACTTGCCACGCTGGGTAGTGGTCACTATTTCAAACCGAATAACCCCGTATTTGTTATCGCCTGTCAGAAGGAAGGAACCCATGTCTGAGATTTTTGATCCCCGTAGTGTGTGGTTTGTTGGCGCAGGTCCTGGCGATCGCGAGCTGATTACCCTCAAAGGTTACCGGTTGCTCCAGCAGGCACAGGTGGTTATCTATGCCGGATCGCTGATTAACACTGAATTACTGGAATATTGCCCGGCCGGAGCGGAATGTCATGACAGCGCCGAACTGCATCTGGAGCAGATCCTTGATCTGATGGAAGCGGGTGTGAAAGCTGGTAAAACCGTCGTGCGTCTGCAAACCGGTGATGTTTCCTTATACGGCTCTGTGCGTGAGCAAGGCGAAGAGCTGACCAAACGCGGGATCGACTGGCAGGTGGTGCCTGGCGTTAGCGCATTCCTGGGCGCGGCTGCGGAGTTGGGCGTCGAGTATACCGTACCGGAAGTGTCGCAGAGTTTGATCATTACCCGCCTGGAAGGTCGCACGCCGGTACCGGAACGTGAACAGCTGGAGTCGTTTGCCAGTCACCAGACATCGATGGCGATTTATCTTTCCGTCCAACGCATCCACCGGGTTGCTGAGCGTCTGATTGAAGGCGGTTACCCGGCGGCCACGCCAGTGGCGGTGATCTACAAGGCAACCTGGCCGGAAAGTCAGACCGTGCGCGGTACCCTGGCAGATATTGGCGACAAAGTTCGCGACGCCGGGATCCGTAAAACGGCGCTCATTCTGGTCGGTAACTTCCTGGGCTCGGAGTATCACTACTCCAAACTCTATGCGGCGGATTTTAGCCATGAATACCGTAAAGCCTGAATCACTTGCGCTATTTTGCCTGACCCCCGGCGGTGTTGTGCTTGCTAAACGTCTGGCGGCAATGCTGCCAGTAACCTGTTTCACCAGTGAAAAGCTGCTGGAGGAGGGGTTTATTCCCTTCGAAAACGGCTTTGCGAATACCGCGCGCGAGGCGTTTGCGAATTACTCAGCGCTGATTTTTATCGGTGCAACCGGCATTGCCGTGCGTGTGCTGGCTCCGCTGGTCAACGACAAATTTTGCGATCCGGCAGTGGTGGTCATTGATGAACGTGCCCAGCATGTTATCAGCCTGCTCTCCGGTCACGCTGGGGGCGCGAATGCACTGGCGCGTTATCTGGCGGGTATGTTGGGCGCTGACCCGGTTATCACCACGGCAACGGATGTCAATGATATGGCGGCGCTGGACACGCTGGCGTTTCAGTTAAATGCCCGTATGAATGATTTCCGCTCGGTGGTGAAGATCGTCAATCAGATGCTGGTCAGCAACAAACGGGTTGGTCTGTGGTGGGACGATGAACTGGCGCAGGACGTCAGCCATTGCGACCGCCGTGGATTTATCACGGTGACCGATCTCAATCAGCTTCCTGAACTGGATGCGCTGATTTGTATTACCTTGCGCAACAACCTGCCTGAGCTGCCTGTTGTGCACTGGAAGCTGGTACCGCAGCGAGTGGTTGCCGGAATTGGCTGTCGTCGGGATACGCCGTTCCCACTGTTAGCAGCACTACTGGCACGCCAACTCGAAGCCCAGCGCTTCGACCCGCTGGCGTTAAAAGCAATTGGCAGCATCACGCTGAAAAAAGACGAACAAGGGCTTATCCAGCTGGCCTCCTGTTGCCGCGTGCCTTTCGAAACCTTTACCGCTGACGCGCTGCGTGAGCATGAACACCGTTTTCCAGCCTCATCGTTTGTTCGCAAAACGGTGGGTACAGGAAGCGTTTCCGGTCCTGCAGCCTGGCTGCTGAGCCACGGACAACTGTTAGGCGATACCCTGCGCGAACAGGGCGTCACGATCACTTTGGGAGTTTCACACTGATGTTAAGCGTAATTGGAATTGGCCCTGGCTCGCAGGCAATGATGACCATGGAAGCCGTTGAAGCTCTCCAGGCGGCGGAAATCATTGTTGGTTATAAAACCTACACCCATCTGGTAAAAGCGTTCACCGGCGATAAGCAGGTGATCAAAACCGGGATGTGCAAAGAGATTGAACGCTGTCAGGCGGCGATCGAACTGGCGCAGGCGGGTCACAACGTGGCGCTGATTAGCAGCGGCGACGCCGGGATTTACGGTATGGCCGGGCTGGTACTTGAGCTGGTGAGCAAGCAAAAGCTGGACGTTGAGGTCAGGTTGATACCAGGCATGACCGCCAGTATTGCCGCCGCCTCATTGCTTGGCGCGCCGTTGATGCACGACTTCTGCCACATCAGCTTAAGCGATCTGTTAACGCCGTGGCCGGTTATCGAAAAACGTATCGTTGCCGCCGGTGAAGCCGATTTTGTTATCTGTTTCTACAACCCACGCAGTCGCGGCCGTGAAGGACATCTGGCGCGCGCATTTGAACTGCTTTCCACCAGCAAGAGCGCACAAACACCAGTCGGTATCGTGAAGTCGGCCGGTCGTAAAAAACAGGAAAAATGGCTGACTACGCTCGGTGATATGGATTTTGAACCGGTGGATATGACCAGTCTGGTGATTGTCGGCAACAAAACCACCTATATACAGGATGGCCTGATGATCACACCACGAGGTTATGTGCTGTGAATTATGGCGATGTACTGGTCATGGGCGGCACCAGCGATGCGCGCATGCTGTGCCAGCAACTGGATGCGGCAAATGTCGCTTACACCCTGTCGGTGGCGACGCCGACAGGTAAGCAACTGGCAGGTGACATCAAAGGTCAGGTTCGTTGCGGGCGTCTGGAGCGCGAACAAATGATTGCCTGGCTGCAGGAAAACCGGACGCGCTGGGTGATTGATGCCTCGCATCCCTACGCCGAGGTGGTGAGTCGCAACATCATGAACGCCTGTGAAGCGGCCGGCGTGCTGTTGAGCCGCTATCAGCGACCTGAACAGTTGAGTGATTTAACTCACCCGCATCTGCACACCGTACAGAGCATCCAGCAAGCCAGCGGGGTTGCGCGGCGCTTCGGTGACCGCGTACTGCTGACGACCGGCAGTAAAGATCTGGCTACCTGGCGCGAAGAGTTACCTGAAAAAACACTGCTGGCGCGCGTCCTGCCTGTACCAGAAGTCATTCAGCAATGCGCGGATCTGGGGTTTGGCGTGGGTGAAATCTTTGCACTGTGCGGACCGTTTAGCGCCGAGTTCAACGCCGCGTTTTATCGCCAGTGTCAGGCTGATGTGGTGATCACTAAGGCATCAGGCGCGGAAGGGGGGTATCAGGAAAAAGTGCAACCCTGTCTGGATGCCGGTATCCCCTGCATCGTGATTACACGTCCGGCACCGTTGGTGACGGGAGAAGAGTTACTGGAAAGTCAGGCTGCCTTTGCGGCGCGTTTAACGCGCTGGCTGGCTGCTGCTTAAGGAGTTAGAGATGAAAAAGGCGCTTCTGGTGGTCAGCTTTGGCACCAGCTATCACGACACCTGTGAGAAGAATATTGTGGCCTGCGAGCGCGATCTTGCAGCCAGTTGCCCTGACCGCGACCTGTTCCGGGCGTTTACCTCAGGGATGATTATCCGCAAGCTCAAGCAGCGTGACGGCATTGAAATCGACACGCCGCTGCAGGCGCTGCAAAAGCTGGCGGAGCAGGGGTATCAGGATGTCGCGATTCAGTCGCTGCATATCATCAACGGCGACGAATACGAAAAAATTGTCCGCGAAGTACAAAGTATGCGCCCGCTGTTTTCTCGCCTGACGCTGGGTGTACCGCTGCTGAGCAGCGTTGAAGATTACGCACAGCTGATGCTGGCGCTGCAACAGCAAATGCCGGCGCTTGGCGAAAATGAAAAAGTGGTCTTTATGGGACACGGCGCCAGCCATCATGCCTTTGCCGCCTATGCCTGCCTCGATCACATGATGACGGCGCAGCGTTACCCGGCGCGGGTTGGCGCGGTGGAAAGCTATCCGGAAGTCGATGTGCTGATTGAAAGTTTGTCCCAGGAAGGAGTGACGGCGGTACATCTGATGCCGCTGATGTTAGTTGCTGGCGATCATGCCATCAATGATATGGCCTCCGACGAAGATGATTCTTGGAAAACGTTGTTTAACGCAGCAGGCATTCCGGCTACGCCATGGCTCAGCGGTCTGGGTGAGAATCCGGCGGTTCGTGCCATGTTCGTCGCCCATTTACAGCAAGCGCTGAACGTAGCACTGGAGGAAGCAGCATGAGTGGCAAATTGTATGCACTGAGCACCGGGCCTGGTGCTGCCGATCTGATAACCGTGCGCGCAGCACGCACGCTTGGGGCGCTGGATATTCTTTATGCGCCAGCCGGGCGTAAAGGCGGCGATAGTCTGGCGTTGTCGATTGTGCGGGAGTATATCGGCGAGCAGACCGAGGTTCGCTGCTGCCATTTCCCGATGAGTGCCGATAGTGCTGAAAAAGAGGCTGTCTGGGATGAGGTCGCTGCTGCGTTGGTACAGGAAGTGGAAGCGGGTAAACAGGTAGGTTTTATTACCCTCGGCGATGCCATGCTGTTCAGCACCTGGGTCTTTTTACTGCAGCGCATTGGTTCGCCTGACTGGTTGGAAATCGTCCCGGGCGTGACCTCTTTCGCTGCGATTGCCGCGCGTTCGAAAACCCCGCTCGCCATGGAGCAACAGTCGCTGGCAGTGGTCTCCTGTACCGCGCCGGAAGCTGAAATTCAACAGGCGTTAAAGCAGCATGACAGCCTGGTGCTGATGAAAGTGTACGGTCGCTTTGCGCGCATCAAAGCGTTGCTGCAGCAAGAGGGGTTGTTGGACTGCACGCTGATGATGTCTGAAGCCACGCTGCCGGGTGAGCAGTGCTGGCGCCATCTCGACGAGGTGAGCGACGATCAGCCGCTGCCTTATTTCTCGACCATACTGGTCAACAAACAGTGGGAGTATGCACAATGAAGCTTGAACAACAGCTAAAACAGCTGTCTTTCAGCGGGTTGGCAGCGGCGCTATTACTGATGATTGTTCCTGAGCAAGCGTTCGCGATGCACATTATGGAAGGTTTTCTGCCGCCAATGTGGGCGCTGGCATGGTGGCTGCTGTTTTTACCCTGCCTGTGGTACGGGCTGGTGCGCCTGCGCCAAATCGTGCAGGAAGATAACCACCAGAAAGTTTTGCTGGCACTGTGCGGCGCCTTTATTTTTGTGCTGTCGGCGCTGAAAATCCCCTCCGTTACCGGAAGTTGTTCACACCCTACCGGCGTAGGCCTGGCGGTTATCCTGTTCGGACCAGGCGTAGTGGCCATCCTCGGGGCGATCGTTCTGCTGTTCCAGGCACTGCTGCTGGCGCACGGTGGTTTGACGACGCTCGGCGCTAACGGCATGTCGATGGCGGTGATTGGCCCGGTAGTGGGTTACATGGTGTGGAAAATGGCCTGCCGTGCGGGGCTGCGTCGTGATGTCTGCGTTTTCCTGTGCGCGATGCTGGCGGATCTTGTCACCTATTTCGTCACCTCAGTGCAACTGGGCGTGGCGTTCCCGGATCCGTCTGCTGGCGCTACCGGTTCAATCATTAAATTTATGGGGATTTTCTGTCTGACGCAGATCCCCATCGCGATTGCGGAAGGGTTACTCACCGTGCTGATTTACGATCAGCTAACCAAACGCCAGTTAATAACCGCACAAGGACATTAACGATGAAAAAGACGCTGATTATATTGGGCATGGTCGTTGCGCTGGTGATCCTGCCGTTCTTTATCAACCACGGTGGAGAATACGGCGGTTCGGACGGTGAGGCGGAGAGTCAGATTCAGGCTATTGCCCCGCATTATGAGCCATGGTTCCAGCCGTTGTATGAACCGGCAAGCGGCGAAATTGAAAGTCTGCTGTTTACGCTCCAGGGATCGCTTGGTGCTGCCGTTATTTTCTATATCCTGGGTTATACCAAGGGCAGGCAACGCCGTGATGACCGGGCTTGACAGACTGAGCTACCAGAGCCGCTGGTTTCATGTCTCACCGCAGCGAAAATTCTTACTCTGGCTGGTGATGATGATTCTGGCCTTTACTCTGCCCCCGCTGGAGCAGGGTATCGAGATGTTGCTGATAGCGGCGCTCAGTTGCTGGCTGCTACGGGTTTCTTTCTGGCGCTGGTGTCGTTGGATGGCGCTACCATTTGGCTTTCTGCTGGTGGGCGTCGTGACGATTTTGTTTAGCGTCAGTCGCGACCCCCATACCTTACTGGCCAGCGTACCCGTGGGCAGTTTCTGGCTGGGGATCACCGCATCGGGCATACACACGGCCAATGAGACGTTCTGGCGAAGCCTGGCTGCGCTGGCTGCAACGTTCTGGCTGGTGCTGAATTTACCGTTTCCGCAGTTAATTATCCTGCTCAAACGTGCACATGTCCCACGACTGATGACCGAGCTGATTCTGCTGACCTGGAGATTTATTTTTATCCTGTTGGACGAGGCACTCGCCATTCATCGCGCACAAACGCTGCGTTTTGGTTATCGTAGCTTGCCGTTAGGTTATCGCTCGCTGGCGATGCTGGTGGGATTATTGTTTACCCGCGTGTTGATCCGTTATCAGCAAATGACCACCACACTGGATATCAAACTGTATCAGGGTGATTTTCACCTGTAAGGAAAAGTATGCTTGCCACCTCAGCGCTTTGGTTTCGCTACCAGGATGACCCGATTCTCAAAGGGCTAACGCTGGACTTTTCTCAACATGCCGTCACCGGACTGGTGGGGGCCAATGGCTGCGGGAAATCCACGCTGTTTATGAACCTGAGCGGTTTACTGCGCCCACAACAGGGGGCGGTGATGTGGCAAGGAAAACCGCTGGATTACAGCAAGCGCGGCCTGCTGGCGCTGCGCCAGCAGGTGGCAACCGTATTTCAGGACCCCGATCAGCAAATCTTTTATACCGACATCGACAGTGACATCGCGTTTAGCCTGCGTAATCTGGGCGTGGACGAGGCTGAAATTGCCCGTCGGGTGGACTATGCCTTGACGCTGGTCGATGCTCAACATTTTCGCCATCAGCCCATTCAGTGTCTCAGCCACGGACAAAAAAAACGCGTGGCGATTGCGGGGGCGCTGGTGCTGCAAGCGCAGTATCTGTTACTGGATGAACCCACCGCCGGTCTCGACCCATCAGGGCGTACACAGATGATCGAGATTATCAAACGCATTGTGGCGCAAGGAAATCATGTGGTTATTTCCAGCCATGATATTGATCTCATCTATGAAGTCAGCGATGCGGTGTACGTTTTACGTCGCGGAGAAGTGCTGACGCACGGTACGCCGGGTGACGTGTTCGCCCGTACCGATCTTATTGAACAAGCCGGGTTAACTCAGCCATGGCTGGTGAAATTGCACACCGAGCTGGGTTTCCCGCTGTGTAAAACAGAGGCTGAATTTTTTAGCTGTATGCGAAAGAACGCACTGAAGGAGGCGTCATGACGCAGGCAATAATGTTGCAGGGAACGGCATCTGATGTTGGCAAAAGCGTACTCGTCGCCGGGCTGTGTCGTATTTTTTATCAGGATGGGCTGCGTACCGCGCCGTTCAAATCGCAGAACATGGCGCTGAACTCTGGTATTACGCCAGAGGGCAAAGAGATGGGCCGCGCACAAATTTTTCAGGCCGAAGCAGCAGGGATTACGCCAGATGTGCGTATGAATCCGGTGCTGCTTAAACCTACCAGCGACCGTAAAGCGCAGGTTGTGCTGATGGGCAAAGTCGCGACCGACATGGATGCGGTGAGCTACCACGAGTACAAACCGCGTCTGCGGGATCAAATCCTGTCAGTTTATAACAGTCTGGCGCAAGAGTTCGATGTGCTGGTGCTGGAGGGGGCGGGAAGCCCGGCAGAGATTAACCTGCGCGATCGCGATATTGTCAATATGGGCATGGCGGAAATGGCGTGCTGCCCGGTTGTTCTGGTGGCGGATATCGACCGTGGCGGGGTGTTTGCCTCCATTTACGGCACCCTGGCGCTGCTGCACGACCATGAACGCGCCAGAGTCAAAGGGGTCATCATCAATAAGTTTCGCGGCGATGTGGCGCTGCTGTATTCCGGTATTGAGCAAATTGAAGCGCTGACCGGGGTGCCGGTACTGGGCGTCATGCCATGGCTGGATGTGGATCTGGAAGATGAAGATGGCGTTGCGCTGCAAAAGGGCAAATATTTGCGTACTGATAAACGCGACATCGACATCGCCGTTGTGCAAATCCCGCACATTTCTAATTTTACTGATTTCAATGCGCTTGCCGCACAGCCGGATGTGCGCGTGCGCTATGTGCGCCAGCCTGAAGAACTGGCGGGGGCCGATCTGGTGATTCTGCCCGGCAGCAAAAATACGCTGGGCGATCTGGTGTGGCTGCGTGAGAGCGGGATGGCGCATGGCGTCGTGCAATTGCATCGTAATAACGTGCCGGTGGTGGGGATTTGCGGCGGCTATCAAATGCTCGGCGATACGATCATCGATGAAGTGGAGTCAGGGCTTGGCACGCAGCCGGGTCTGGGCTTGCTCAATACCGTCACCCATTTTGCCCAGCACAAAACCACCACTCTGGTTGAGGGGGAAATGTCCTCCTCGCTGCCTGACTGGCTGGCGGGCGCGGCGGGGTTATCCGTTCGTGGTTACGAAATCCATATGGGCGAAACGACGTTAACCGAAGAATGCCGGCCGGTGATGACGCTGCGCAAAGACGGCGGCAACGTAGCTGACGGCGCGGTTACGCCGGATGGACTGGCGTTTGGTACTTATCTTCACGGTCTGTTCGACAGCGATGAATTTACCCGGGCGCTGGTCAACGGCCTGCGCGTACGTAAAGGGTTAGCACCGCTGGATTCCACCTTCCATTACGCGCAATATAAATCGCAGCAGTTTGATCTGCTGGCGGATGCGATGCGGCAACACATCGATATTGAGAAAATTTATACCATCATGCAGCAACACCGGGAGCCCGTATGATGATTCTGGTTACCGGCGGTGCGCGAAGCGGCAAGAGTCGACATGCGGAAGCGCTGATCGCTAATTCTCCAAACGTTTTGTATATCGCGACTTCGCAGATCTTTGATGAGGAGATGGCGGCGCGAATTCAGCATCACCGCGATGGACGCCCTGCGCACTGGCGTACTGCTGAGCGTTGGCAACATCTTGATGAGCTGATCACGGCAGCGAACGATCCGCAGGAAGCCATTCTGCTGGAGTGCATTACCACGATGGTGACCAACCTGCTGTTTGCACTGGGCGGTGACAGTGACCCGGATAGCTGGGATTACGCGGCGATGGAGCAGTCGATCGAGGATGAGATCCGTTCGCTGATTGCTGCCTGTCAGAGCTGCCCGGCAAAGGTGGTGCTGGTCACTAACGAAGTGGGAATGGGGATCGTTCCGGAGAACCGTCTGGCGCGGCATTTTCGCGATATTGCCGGCCGTGTTAACCAACGCCTGGCGGCGGCAGCTGACGAGGTCTGGCTGGTGGTATCAGGAATTGGAGTCAAAATTAAATGAGTAAGTTGTTCTGGGCAATGCTCTCTTTTATCAGTCGCTTGCCCGTTCCTGCTCGCTGGTCGCAAGGACTGGATTTCGAGCACTATTCACGTGGCATTGTGATGTTCCCGCTGATTGGCGTGGTGCTGGGCGGGCTTACGGGGCTGGTCTTTATGGCGCTGCAGGCCTGGTGTGGTGTTCCCCTGGCCGCCCTGTTTGCCGTGCTGGCGCTGGCACTGCTGACCGGCGGTTTTCACCTTGATGGACTAGCTGATACCTGTGACGGCATTTTTTCTGCCCGTCGACGCGAACGGATGCTGGAAATCATGCGCGACAGTCGACTCGGGACTCATGGCGGACTGGCGCTGATCTTCGTGCTGCTGGCCAAAGTGCTGGTGGTGAGCGAACTGGCTTTGCGCGGAACGCCGATGCTGGCAGCACTGGCTGCAGCCTGTGTCGCCGGGCGGGGCTGTGCTGTTTTGCTGATGTATCGACATCGTTACGCGCGCGAAGAAGGGCTGGGCAATGTCTTTATTGGCAAAGTTAGTGGACGACAAACCTGTGTCACGTTGGGGGGCTCGGCGATCCTTGCGGCCGTCCTGCTTCCGGGCATGCGCGGTGTGGCAGCGCTGGTCGTTACGTTGGTGGCGATCTTCATTCTTGGGCAGTTATTAAAACGCACGTTAGGTGGGCAAACCGGCGATACGCTGGGGGCGGCCATTGAACTTGGCGAGTTGGTTTTCCTGCTGGCTCTGCTTTGAGTCAGTCAACATACTGGAACCCTTATGCAGACTTTATCCTCTTTACTTCACGCGATCCCTTCACCCGATAGCGCTGCAATGTTGCGCGCGCAGCAACATATTGATGGCCTGCTTAAGCCGCCGGGAAGTCTTGGGCGACTCGAATCTCTCGCTGTGCAACTGGCCGGTATGCCAGGCCTGAAGGGTGTGCCGCATGTCGGGGGAAAAGCGATGCTGGTGATGTGCGCCGACCACGGCGTGTGGGATGAAGGTGTTGCTGTTTCGCCTAAGATTGTTACGGCGATTCAGGCTGCCAATATGACGCGCGGAACGACCGGCGTCTGCGTGCTGGCCGCTCAGGCCGGCGCAAAAGTGCATGTGATTGATGTGGGAATTGACGCCGAACTCATTCCTGGCGTAGTGAACATGCGCGTAGCGCGCGGTTGCGGCAATATTGCACAAGGGCCGGCAATGCGTCGGTCACAGGCAGAAGAGCTGCTGCTGGAAGTGATCCGGTATACCCGAGAACTGGCGGATGACGGTGTAACGTTGTTTGGCGTCGGTGAGCTTGGCATGGCAAACACCACGCCTGCGGCTGCGATTGTCAGTGTGTTAACCGGTAGCGATGCAGAGGATGTGGTGGGTATTGGGGCTAACCTTCCGCTCTCAAGGGTAGGAAATAAGGTCGATGTTGTTCGCCGGGCCATTGCTGTCAATCAGCCGGACAGTCGTGATGGTATTGATGTGCTGGCAAAAGTGGGTGGTTTTGATCTTGTCGGTATGGCGGGGGTGATGTTAGGTGCGGCGTCTTGCGGTCTGCCGGTCATCCTGGATGGTTTCCTGTCTTATTCGGCGGCACTGGCTGCCTGTCAGATAGCGCCGGAGATTAAACCTTATCTGATCCCGTCGCATTTCTCAGCCGAGAAGGGCGCTCGTACTGCACTGGCGCACCTGGAACTGGAGCCGTATCTCAACATGGGAATGCGTTTAGGTGAAGGCAGTGGTGCCGCGCTGGCGATGCCCATTGTTGAAGCAGCCTGCGCGATGTATAGCAATATGGGGCAGTTAGCTGCCAGTAATATTGTATTACCGGATGGCAAAGAAGCGTAGCCGCCCGTGACCCCGCTTTATGGTGGGGTTTTTTATGTGCATTCTCGTCGTAACCCCCTAAAACAGATAAAAAAGCTATACTTAACGGATATCTGCTGCGACGAAGGAAAGGAAAAAGATGCGTCGTGTAAAACTGCTATGTGCTGTTGTTATGCTGCTCGCGAGTCAGGGATCGCAGGCGGTGAGCTACCCATTGCCTCCTGAGGGCAGCCGCCTGGTGGGAAGCCCTTTGACGATAACGATTCCCGCTGGTAACACTCAGCCTCTGGAGGCTTTTGCCGCACAGTATGGACAGGGATTGAGCAATATGCTCGAAGCCAATCCTGGTGTGGATGTGTTTCTGCCAAAGTCGGGTTCCACACTGGTGGTGCCACAACAATTGATATTGCCTGATACCGTACGCGAAGGCATCGTCATCAATGTCGCAGAAATGCGGCTGTACTATTACCCTGAGGGTGCCAATACGGTAGAGGTGTTACCTATTGGTATTGGGCAGGCCGGGAGGGAAACTCCGCGCAACTGGGTCACGGCGGTCGAACGTAAACAGGAAGCACCAGGCTGGACGCCCACGGCAAATACCCGGCGGGAGTATGCTGCTCGTGGGGAAAGCTTACCGGCGTTTGTGCCTGCCGGGCCAGATAACCCGATGGGGTTGTATGCGATTTATATCGGCAGGCTTTATGCCATTCATGGCACAAATGCGAATTTCGGTATTGGTCTGCGGGTAAGCCAGGGTTGCATCCGTTTGCGTAACGACGACATTAAATATCTGTTTGATACCGTACCGGTAGGGACGCGAGTGCAACTGATAGACCGACCGGTGAAATACAGCATAGAGCCGGACGGAAGTCGCTGGGTGGAAGTGCACGAACCCTTGTCACGAAACCGTTCGGAATACGAGTCTGACAGAAAGGTTCCCTTGCCGGTCACTCCCGCGCTGCGCATGTTCATCAGCGGGAATGACGTGGATGTGAGTCGCGGAAATCAGGCACTGGAGAGACGCTCCGGCATGCCGGTGAACATCAGTCTGGTTCAAATGCACGACTAATTTTCAGGGGAACCCTGAACCCTTCAGTCGGGATGGGGCGTTTTTTTAATTTGATACTGCCCCATTTTTACCACGCCAATATGGTCTGCCATCAGCTGTGCTTCGTGTTCGCTGTGGGTAACCAGCAGTGCCGTTTGCCCGGCAGCGCGCAAAATATCCCGCACCTCGTTGCCAAGACGCTCACGCGTGCGCTTATCAAGGCTGGAGAAAGGTTCATCGAGCAACAGAATTTCTGGATGCGGAGCCAGCGCCCGTGCCAGCGCGATACGCTGTTGCTGCCCGCCAGAAAGCTCATGAGGGTAATGGTTAGCATGACTGTGCAATTCCACCATTTTCAACAGCTCCGTCACTCTGGCCTGTTGCGCTTCACGCGGCATACGTCGTAAACCGAAGGCAACGTTTTGTTGTGCTGTCAGATGGGGAAATAAGGCGTATTCCTGAAAAACCATGCCGACATGACGTTTTTCCGGTGGCAGATGAACGCCGGGGCCAGCGATACGCCGCTCTGAGACATAGATCTCTCCACACTGCAGTCGTTCAAAACCGGCAACTGCACGCAGCACCGTTGTTTTCCCACAGCCTGAAGCGCCAAGCAGACAGGCAATTTCCCCTTTGCGTACCGACATTGAGAATCCGCTCAGGACCGGTTGCTGGCTGTTGCCGTAGGCAACGTGCACGTCCTGGAGTCGTAATGCGATTTCTGACATTGTTGCTCTCTTAACCACGGCGAGTCATCTGGTGACGCACCAACAATATAACGGGCAATGTACCTGCTAAAACAATCAGGAGCGCGGCGATCGCACCTTCTTCATAGGTTCCACGGGCAGCTTCTGCATACAGCAGAGTGGCAAGCGTTTCGAAATTTACCGGGCGCAACAGCAGCGTGGTTGGCAGTTCTTTCATCGCATCGGCAAAAACCAGCAATGCGCTGCTCACTAATGCCGGACGCAGTAACGGAAAGTGAACGCGGGCAAACGTTCCGGCACCGTTTTCGCCGAGCAAGCGTGAAGCCTGTTCGAGTGACGGCGGGATGCGGCCCAGACCGGAGTCCAGCGCGCCGATGGCAATTGCCTGGAAACGCATCGCGCAGCAAATGACCAATAAAATACCGGCAGACATCAGCGGTAACCCGCGAATATCCAGTAAGTCGGCCAGCCAACGATCGACAGCCATCGCCGGGGGCAAAAAACCAATCGCCAGAATCGTTCCGGGCACCGCATAACCGAGGGAGGCCAGACGCATCACACCGCGGCGAAAGCCTGGCATCGCGTTGTCTGCAGCGCTATGGCGTGCGCTCCAGGCTACCAGCAAGCTGACGCAAATCACCACCAGCGTGGTGCCTGCTGCCAGCAAGAGCGTATTTTGTAATGCTGAAAGCAACGAGGCGGACAGTGGGCTCGTGTCCCCTAAGCGTTTGGCGCTTTCCCACATCAAAAAGAGAACCGGGGCCACAAAGCCCAATATAACGGGTAGCGAAATGACAGCGCCAAGTAGCCAGCCGCGCCAGCCGTGCACGCGAGTGGGTTGGATTTCCCGCAGGCTGCGGCTGCTGAATCCTTGCTTTCTGCGTCCGTAAAATTCCAGCGTCAGAATGAAGAAGATAAACATCAGCATCATGCAGGCGATTTGTGCGGCGGCGGATAAATCAGAGCGAGAGATCCACGTGGTGTAGACGGTAACGGTTAACGTTTGTACGCCGAGGAACTCCGATGCACCAATATCGTTGAGCGTTTCCAGCAGTGCCAGGCTGATGCCGACAGCCAGTGCCGGGCGCGCCATTGGCAGGGCGACCCGGAAGAACGTCCCGGCAGCGCTGCATCCCAGCGTGCGGGCAGCCTCCAGTAAATGAGCCGGTTGACTGATAAAGGTGGCACGGGTTGTTAGATAGACGTAAGGATAGAGCACTAAACCGAGCAAAATAATCGCGCCGGAAAGCGAACGCAAATCCGGTAGCCGGAACTGTCGTGGACTGTCAAAGCCCAGCAGGAAGCGGATAAAGGTTTGCAGAGGGCCGATCGGATGCAGCAGATCGAGCCAGGCAAAGGCGACGATGTAAGTTGGCATCGCCAGCGGCAGCAGCAACGCCCAACTGAGGATCTTACGTCCAGGAAAGTCCCATGCTGTGACGGCCCAGGCGCTGCCTACGCCAATCACGCCAACCAACATGGCAACACCGGCTAACAGCAGCACGGTATTTTTTAATGCTGCAGGTAGCACAAACGTAATAAGATTGTCCCAGTGCGATAAATCCGACTGGGTAGCTTGCCAGATAAGCGCAATGATGGGAGTCAGAACGCCAAGCGCAATGCAAAGCGCCCCAAGGTGTAACGGCGTTAATAATGACTGCGGCCCGGAAACCAGGCCGCGTAAAGTCGGAAACTGCAGAAGTTTATTGATCGAATCCAACTTTATCTACCAACAGACTTGCTTGTTTACGGTATTTCACGATTTCGGTTAACGGAATTTTATCGACATCAATCTCACCAATTGTGGCGTTGATCACTGGATCGAGTGTGACACCTTTCAGTACCGGGTATTCGAAGTTCGCTTTCGCGTACTGCTGCTGGGCAGGTGCGGAAACCAGATATTCCATTAGCTTAACGGCATCGGCTTTATTGGGGGCATAGCGTGCTACTGCAGCGCCGCTGATATTGACGTGCGTACCGCCATTTTCAAAGGTTGGCTTGACGACTTTAATTGCATCGCCCCACTGACGTGCATCGCTGCCTTCTTTGGCGTTTTTCATATGGCCGACGTAATAGGAGTTCGCCAGGCCAATATCGCAAATACCCCCGAGGATATCGCGGGCAACGTCACGGTCGCCGCCAGTCGCCTTACGTGCCAGATTCGCTTTCACGCCACGTAGCCATTCTTCCGTTTTGGCTTCGCCGTGATGTGCGATCATGGCGGCAATCAATGCAGTGTTATACGGGTGTTGTCCGGCACGGATACAGACTTTACCTTTGTACTCAGGGTTGGCGAGTTGCTCGTAATGCCAGTTATCGATTGGCATTGACTTCTCGGCGTACAACACACGCGCACGCATTGACAGCGCAAACCACTGGTTATCTGCGCCGCGGAGATTGGCCGGAATAGCCGCTTTCAGTGCTTCTGATTCTACGGGTTGTGTCACACCCGCTTCGACTAAATCGATAAGGTTCCCGGCGTCAACGGTCATCAGCAGGTCGGCAGGGGAGTTTTTACCTTCCGCTTTAACACGCTCAAGCATGCCGTCCTTGATATAGACCGTGCTGACTTTTATACCGCTGGTTTTCGTCCAGCTATCAAGCAGGGGCTGAATCAGGCCCGGTTCACGGGTGGTATACAGCGTTAACGCATCCTGGGCGAAAGCCGGCAGGCTGACAGAGAGAACCAGAGCAGAAGCAAGCGTGATACGGCGCAGTCCAGTGCGAGGCAGAGCATTCATCGTTTATATCCCAGCGTAATTGGAACGTACAGTGACCCGAGCAGGGGCTCATTTTTTTGCCTGCGTACAATAAATGATAATCACTAGCAATTACAATCATTGCGAAGTGTAAATAATTTACATTTACATAACTTTAATCAATGGTGTGAAGTGGCCTGTCCCTGTAATGGATAAGAAATTTAGCATCCATGAATACACTGGGTTGCCGGTTGCCTGGCGTTACCAGACGCAATCACTTAAGCCCGCGTAATAAACGAGACAAAGTGATTAAGCACCCGGCTGACCTCGCGGCTTTTTAGCCATATCATCATGGTGTTCACTTTACCTATCTGTGGCGTAATCGTATGACTGCGGATAGGGAAGTTATTCTCATACTGTCTGACAACGTTCTCCGGCAACAGCGCAATCCCCATCCCGGCACTCACACAGCCAAGGATCGCCTGAAAAGAGCCAAATTCCAGAGGATCGGCGCAATCGACCCCCTGTAGGCACAGCCATTCTCCCAGGCGGGAGCGATAGTTGCACCCTTTAACAAAGACCAGCGGCCTTGTCACCTGGAGGTCAGCGCCAGTAATGACATTCTGGTGCTCTGCCGCCGTTACCAGTACCAGCGTTTCCTGACATAACACGTGTGATTGCAGGGGCGAATTTTCCATATGCAGTCCCGGATGATCGGCAACGAATGCGATTTCCAGTTCATTGTTCAGAATGTGTTGCACCAGCGTCTCAGTAGGGGCGGTTTTCAGGTTTAACTCAATGGAAGGCATTTCGCGGTGGAAATTCGCCAGTATCGAAGGGAGACGTACCGCTGCGGTCGTTTCCATTGCACCAATACGCAATGGCCCCGCCACTTTTGTGCCCAGCATCGACAATTCCGCTTCCTCTAACAACGCCAGAATTTTGTTGGCGTAGCGCAGAAGCAGCTCGCCCTCAGGGGTAATGTAGAGTCGATTTTTCTCGCGCACAAACAGAGAGACATCAAGGCTGGCTTCCAGCTGTTTAAGGCGGGTTGTGACATTCGAAGAAACGCAGTGCAGACTACGTGCAGCAGCGGATATGGAGCCCGTTTCCGCCACCGTTTTAAACAAGTTTAGAGAGGTACTGTTCATAGAAGCATTACTCAAAGTGAATGTTTTCGTCATTTTTATTAACTTTTTATCATCATTTTCTTGTGTAAGATAACAATCAAACCTAATTCGTCTTCTGAGGCCAAAATATGGATCTCGATCACAGTGCTGTTGGCCTCCGTCCGTTGCGTACTGCTGTATTTGGTATGATCGTCTTGACCTTAGGAATGGGCATTGGGCGCTTTTTATATACACCTATGCTCCCGCTTATGCTTCATGAAGGACTGTTTACCTTTTCACAATTATCGATAATTGCCAGTGCCAACTACGCAGGTTACCTTGTTGGCAGCCTCCTTTTCTCTTTTGGTATTTTTAGCGCGGTCAATAAGTTAAGAGTGTCGCTGCTGGCCTCAGCACTACTTACCGTCATGCTGATTTTTTTGATGGCAAAAGTGACTCAGCCAGAAATTATTTTGTTAATCAGGTTCCTTGCAGGTGTGGCAAGCGCGGGAATGATGATATTTGGTTCAATGCTGGTCCTTCAGCATACCCATAACCCTTTTGTTATCGCCTCTTTGTTTTCGGGCGTAGGAATGGGTATTTTTATCGGCAATGAATATGTCATTGCTGGTGTATCCTGCGCCTTAAATTCACATGTGTTGTGGATTGGCGCAGCCATCATTTCAGCGATACTTTTCGTCATACTGACGATGCTATTGCCGAAAGATAAACATATGATCTCCCCAGTAAAAGCTGTCGCAGGCGCGGAGTCGGATATCCAGTGGTGGAATTTAGCCTTACTGTATGGCCTGGCGGGGTTCGGTTATATCATTGTCGCCACGTATTTGCCGTTAATGGCCACAGGGGTTGGCAATACTTTTTTAGCCGACCATATCTGGTCTATTGTCGGTCTTGCCGTTATTCCTGGATGCTATGGCTGGCTCTGGGCTGCCCGCAAATGGAATATATTATCCTGCCTGAGCGTTAACTTAATTGTGCAAGCAAGCTGCGTAGTCATGGCCATATTTATTAACTCGCCACTGCTGCTAACCATTAGCTGTATTGGATTTGGTGGCACATTTATGGGTACCAGCTCGTTAGTCATGCCGCTGGCCAGAAAAATAAGTGCGCCCCAAAAGATTAATCTCCTTGGTCTCGTTACGCTGACATATGGGGTGGGGCAGATCCTTGGCCCATTAGTCGTCAGTGTCTTCCAGAGTAATAAAAATGGAATGACCTATTCCATATTGTTGGGTGCAGTCTCGTTATTTATCGCAGCAGCGATTAGTTATTTGCAATACAACAAAGTTAAATATTCTGGTTATTCTGGAAAACAATGATAATAGTCTGTTTCAGCTAATAACATTAATAGTTCTTGCGGCAGAACCCGTTTTCAAAAGCACTATGACTCTGTTCTGCTGCTTAACGGGTTTGCGCTCTTCTGGCTGTGCGCATTTCCCATAATTATCTGGTTTACAGGAGTTTCTATGCCCTATGTAAATCCCCCTGAGACCGATCCCGCCTATTCTGCTACTATTATTATGTCTTAGTAATGTGATCCACTCGTCTGATTGCCTGCTCAATTACACCCATGTTTATCTCGAGTTCAGGTTAATTAATATGGAAAATATATTGAATGCGGTTAGAAAGTGTATTGGTATCCGATGGTGCATTCGTGTTATAAACGATTAATGTGTTTGATATTTATTTAATCCATAAAACGTATGCTCTGTTGGAACAATAGAGCACACCATAAAATACCATCATTTTCTATTGATAAGTTCAGGCTGCTTAGCCATATATTTGGCAAAAAACCGGAGTGCATACGAATATATGAGAATTCTGAGTGCTGTTCAGAGTCAACCTGCTGAATAAGAGAATCCAATCTTCTTGATATAATGTTTTGAATTTATAAATGGAAATTATATGAATATAAAACTACAGTTAAAGGTAATGTCGTTCCTGCAATTCTTTTTGTGGGGAAGCTGGTTGAATACTTTTGGTTCTTATTTATTTATTACACTGGGGTTTAAAAGTGAAGATATTGGTGCGGTTTATAGTACACTTGGTATTGCCGCACTGATAACATCCCCTCTGTTGGGGATCGTTGCGGATAAATGGATCAGTGCTAAATGGATTTATGCAGCTTGTCATTTTTTTGGCGCGGTGACGTTATTTATTGCCGCATCTGTTGATACCCCTTCTTCCATGTTTATTGTCATTTTGTTGAACTCGCTGGTTTACATGCCGACGCTGGGGCTGAGTAACACGATTTCCTACTATCGCATTCAGAATGCGGGTATGGATATTGTGGCGGATTTCCCCCCGATCCGTATCTGGGGAACCATTGGCTTTATTGTTGCCATGTGGGCTGTAAGCCTGGCGGGTTTTGAACTGAGCCACATTCAGTTATATATCGGTGCTGTGGCTTCACTGGCCTTGAGCCTGTTCACGCTTACACTGCCGCTGGTTCCTGTCGCTAAGTCTAACAAGGCGTACGGATTGGTTGATATGTTGGGGCTGCGCGCATTTGCTCTTTTCAAAAATAAGAGAATGGCCATTTTCTTTATTTTTTCCATGTTGCTTGGTGCGGAATTACAGATTACCGGCATGTTTGGTAATACATACCTGCACAGTTTTGAGAAAATCCCAGAATTTGCCAGCAGCTTTGTGGTAACTCATGCGTCTATTCTGTTGTCCATTTCACAAATTTCGGAAGTGTGCTTCATCCTGGCCATTCCTTTTTTCCTGAAACGCTTTGGGATTAAACATGTCATGTTAATGAGCATGATTGCGTGGATGCTGCGCTTCGGTTTATTTGCTTATGGCGATCCCTCCGTGGGCGGAACAATTCTATTAATTCTTTCTATGGTTGTTTACGGATGTGCATTCGATTTTTTCAATATTTCTGGCTCTGTGTTTGTTGAAAAAGAGGTCGATGCTTCCATTCGCAATAGTGCTCAAGGGGTATTCTTGATGATGGCTAATGGATTCGGTTGTATTATTGGCGGATTTGTAAGTGGTAAAGTGGTCGATCATCTGACCGTCGCGGGTAGTCCTGAATGGTCAACTATCTGGCTGGTATTTGCAGGATATTCACTGGTTCTCGCGGTCGTGTTTATGATGATATTCAAGTATAAACACAATAATTCCAGTACGGCGACAGATAGCTATGCATGATGATATCTTTATCGGCTTCAAGTTGCAGGGTAATTAACTACACCGCTGTTCGGCTCCTTCAGAGTCAGAATAAGCGTGATTTAAAAATTCCTGCGGTGTTTTATCCCGCAACTTGAAATATGCCGGGAATATAACGCAAAATTAATTATTCATATAAAAAGAGGGTATTATGGCGAATCAATTATATAATCAGTGCAGAGTATATTGCGCGCCCTGGCGACTGGACGCATTAAATTTAAATGACACTATTGATCGATGGATTGACGATGGTCTGCTCCCACCACTGGCGCATACGCTTCTGCCATACAGAGATGATGCCGGTTCATCAAGTGAAGAAGAAATCTTTGTCCGTGATGTAGCCAATATGGACAACTGCGTTGGTATGATAGGGTATTTTGATGGTGGTACCTATGATTCAGGTTGTGCCTGGGAGGTGGGTTATGCATGGGCCCTGGGATTGCCCGTTCACCTGATTACGACTGACTTTCTTCTGTGGGCAGCGGGTGATTCCGAAGAGTTTTATCCCATAAGCAAACTGATGAATTATGTCGCTAAAGTTGTTTCAGTATTCGACACAGACACAAGTATCACAAATTACCGTGAGCAAACAACTGATATCCTTAATCGTGCGTTACATACTTTCCAGCATAATTTAATTGCGGATTTTGGGGGCGAAATTCCTCCAGCACTACCATTAACACCGTTGCCGATTGAGTATGATTATTATCTTGACCCCAATTTTATGTATACAGAACCTTCGCGAGGGTTGCTGGAGAATATTAAAAATGCAATTGCCACCGCAGGGAAAACATATATTATCGGCGATAATATAAATGATATTGCTGCAGATATTGATAATTTAAGAAAAAGCAGGCAGGCTGTTTTTTATTCTGATGTCTTTGAGCCAGACGTAGATTCAGGCATTATGAATGGCATTGCTTACGCACTAAAAAAACAATCTATCATTTACTGTAGTAAACAGCAGCGCTACCATTCAGGGCTGGGCACTGACTATCTGAATCTGATGGTTACCTATTCAGCAACAATGACGCATTCATTTGCAGAACTTGAATCGTTGATTAAAAGTGGTGCAATAGTTTAATTATTATATTTAACATGAAATTTGGTTGAACCGTCATCAATATCATCATTTTTGAACAGGTCATGTTGATTGACGGTTTATTCTCTCCGAGCAGTACGACTGCCCACAAGTTAAAAACACGACCTGACATTGCAGAATGATGATGCCCGGATGGGCAAACGATAGCAATGCTCTTAGCGCTAAACTGGATGGCGCTGCTGAGGATGCCGGACTGAGTAATAATTATCCCATCATACAGTATCTGCTCCGAATTATGATTTATTCAACAGTACTGGTTATCTAACCAGGAAACACATGAATGAATCTACCAAATTGATAAAGTCAAAATGAGAAAATGAATGAATAATCAATCTCGCGCAAAATCTTATCAACTCAGTCGTGATGAATTACAGAACATATTAGCCGTTGCCCGCGGAGATGCGCCAGCAGATTATATGATTGATCACGTTACGGTTCTCGACCTGATTAACGGCGGAATGCTCCCCGGCCCGATCGTCATCAGCGGCAAGAGCATTGCAGGCATCGGCCCTGCCTATCAGGACGCCCCTGCTCGTCAGCGTATCGATGCCGGGCATGCCGTGGCGGTTCCCGGTTTCATTGATGCCCATCTGCACATTGAATCCAGCATGATGACGCCCGTGACCTTTGAAACCGCCACGCTGCCGCGCGGCCTGACCACCCTGATTTGCGATCCGCATGAAATAGTCAACGTGATGGGTGAGGAGGGGCTGCGTTGGTTTATCCGCTGTGCAGAACAGGCGCGGCAAAACCAGTTTATTCAGGTTAGTTCCTGCGTGCCGGCGCTGGCGGGCAGCGATATCAACGGCGCGGAATTTCCGCTGGCGCAAATGCTACCCTGGCGTGACCACCCGCTGGTAACGGGGCTGGCGGAGATGATGGATTTTCCCGGCGTGGTGCGTGGCGACGACGCAATTCTCGATAAGCTGGATGCCTTCCGCCATTTGACGCTGGACGGCCACTGCCCATCGCTTTCCGGCAAGGCGCTGAACGCCTATATCGCCGCCGGTGTCGAAAACTGCCACGAGACGCACACCTTCGCTGAAGGGCGGGAAAAACTGAGCGCGGGAATGGCGCTGATGATCCGTGAAGGTTCCGCCGCCCGTAACCTCGACGCGCTGGCTCCGCTAATCAACGAACTGAACAGCCCGCAGTGTATGCTCTGCACGGATGATCGCAATCCGTGGGAGATCGCCCATGAAGGCCACATTGACGCGCTGATCCGCCGCCTGATCAATCAGCATCATCTGCCGGTGCATCTGGCCTATCGCGTCGCCACCTGGTCACCTGCGTGCCACTTTGGCTTAAAACATCTGGGGCTGATCGCCCCCGGCAAGCAGGCGGATATTGTGCTGTTAAGCGACCTAAACCAGGTGGAAGTCCGCCAGGTGCTGGTGAAAGGCCTGCCGGTCAACGCTGCCGAACTGGCCGCCGGAGAGGCCGAACGCCAGCGCCGTAGCCTGCCGCCAGAGGGTAACACTATTCGCCGCCAGCCAGTCAGCGCCGCCGATTTGACGATACCGCTGGAGACCGATGCCCGCTACCGGACTATCGAAATCATCCCTAATGAGTTGATTACCCACAAGCGGGAGAGCGTCTGGCTCGGTGATCGCTTCGATAGCGACGATATCTGCTTTATCGCCGTACTGGAGCGTTACGGGCAGCAGACGTCGCCAGCGCTGGGGCTGCTCGCTGGTTTTGGCCTGCGTAAAGGCGCGCTGGCGGCCACCGTCAGCCATGACAGCCACAACATTGTGGTCATCGGCCACGATGCACGGGAGATGGCTCGTGCAGTCAATCAGGTGATCGCCAACGGTGGCGGCCTGTGCGTGGCGCTGGACGGTCAGGTCGTCGCACATCTGCCGTTGCCCATCTGCGGGCTGATGAGCCAGACGCCCGCTGCCGAACTGGCACAGCAAATAGACGTGTTAAAAGCCGCCTGCCGACGCTGCGGCGTGATGCTGGACGAACCCTTTATTCAGATGGCGTTTCTTTCGCTGCCGGTCATCCCGGCACTGAAACTCACCAGCAAAGGCTTGTTTGACGGTGATGCGTTTACCTTCACCGATATACAGGTAAAAGTGCCTTCCTGAAGCAAAACCGGAGGGTGCAATGCCGCCCGGTTTTGCTACCGAAGTGCACTCACTGGTATTCGTTCATTTTGTCAGATCGTAACCGGATATTTTTTGCCAACTGATATCCGCGTTCCTTCTATGGTAGAACAGACCTGGGCGCTGCGAGGTTCGCCACTTACCCTGAGACCAGCCCCGTCCGTTCCGCTATTATTGTGTTAGTAGTAAGAACCAACCAGCCTGATAGCCAGCTCAACGTTAGCAGGCATGGAGGCATCGTAACCGTACATATGACCATATTGCGGGCGCAGTGCTTCGGTGACGCGATTGATGATTGCATCACGCTGTGCGCGAGCAAATTCAGCGTGGTTGTTAGCAGTTTTATTCATGAATTTTCCGAATGCTTCTTCTTTTCGTGCTTTAAGGGTTGCTGCGCGTAAATCACTCAGAAAGCGATGCTGAAACTGGAAATCGTCGCGCGAGCCTACATTGCCATGTCCTCCGACAAAATAGTTCCAGTCGAGCGCTTCCACCTGCCGTAAGTTGGCATCGTGATAAACCGCGGTATCCGATACAGCAAAGCCCATCATTGGTAATTGATCGGGGTTAAGCAGATCTGGGCTGTGAACGACTTTTTCTTCTTTTAGCAACCATGCTGAATGATCGTCAGTGTGCGCAGCCTTTAAGAAACGGTGTAGTTCAACCGTCAGGTTTTCAAATATGAATCGATCATCCGCGTTTTTCAGTACCCGATTTGCCACTGGTAATCGACTGTCCATAAAACGCATTTTTTCAGTGGTGGCCTCGCTGGCAACGATCTGTAATTTCACTCCTGTCTTTTGCGCTTCCTCAACCCAGAATGGACTGTCACCGATATGATCAACGTGGTAATGCGAGTAAATCAGCGTCGTCACTGGCAGCGTTGTAACATCGCGGATAGCCTGAAGCAGGAACTTCCCCCGTCCCTCCGGGGCATCGAACAGCAATACCCCCTTATCGCCAACATAAAAGGTGGTGGAATAGAAATAGCGCTGAACGTAATACGTCCGCTCGCCTATTTTCTGCAATATATAAGGCTGTTCCATATTTCTCTGATGGAGGTTATCAATCTTATTTCCGACGGGCAGCGTAATGTTAGCGGAGGGAGTCATGTAATGTGCATTAACGGTAGAGACCGCGGGGGTAGGGGCCTGTGCCAGTACACTGGCAGATGTTAGCGCTGTCACGATGAAAAATACCGGGCGAATTGTATTCATATTAAATCCTTTTTAATTTTCATGTTTTCATTTTTTGTAGTGATGTTTGCTGTAACTGGTAAATAATAGATGAGAGGCGAGTGGATATTAATGAAAATAAATTGAATAATTGCTTCAAAAATGCTGATTTTTATTGGGTGGATTTATATCTTCAGATACCCCATACTCTTTTATGGAGTTTTCAATAATGTCATTTATTCACATTAATTATATATAAAAGGAATGTTTTATATGGAAAATGTATTTGTGGTTTATTATTCAGGTTATGGTCACACCCAGTTAGTCGCGGAAAAAGTGGCTGAGGGTGCAAAGGCTGGGTTGATTGCCGTTGATTCTGAGGGGAATATTACCGAGCAGGATTGGGAAAAGCTTGATGCTGCAGATGCGATCATTTTAGGCTCACCAACTTACATGGGCGGCGCACCGTGGCAGTTCAAAAAGTTCGCTGATGCCAGTTCAAAAGCCTGGTTCACCCGTAAATGGCAGGATAAAGTTTTTGGTGGATTCACTAACAGCGCCAGCCTGAATGGTGACAAGCAGGTCACTCTGATTTATTTACAAACGCTTGCTTCACAGCACGGTGGCATCTGGGTGAGCCTGGGCCAGGCTCCGGCAAATGCGTTGGCTTCCACCCGTGATGATATCAATAATCTTGGTGGATCTGTTGGCCTGCTGGTGCAGTCACCTTCCGACGCTGGTGCAGATAAAATCCCGGCAGGCGATTTGCAAACGGCTTATCATTACGGTGAACGTGTGGCTGCGATTGCCGCGCGCATGAAGTAAAGTTTTTATCTTAGCCGGTGGTAGCTTATTAAAAATTACTCAGGCTAAATATTTAAGACATGGTATTTGTTTTAATAGTCAGTGCTAAAGGGTTCAAATTTTTTTGAACCCTTTTCATATTAGAATGCTGGACTTCGTTCTCCGCCTCCCACAAAACTCATAATATGTAATCAAGTACTGACCAGGGTTAAAAAGGGGTATCACTGCCGATATAGCAGGCCATTTTTTCGGGTAAAGAACTGTTCGAGCTCTGACAGCAGTGCATCCATCAAAGGTTGCCAGTTTTGTGCCGGGTAGGTTTTGCCCAGTGGTTGCCACTTTGAGACCCGCAGCCGATGAAAGATTACATTTTCTCGTATTCAGTTCGGGCAATGACTTCATCCTGAATTGGCTTGCCAATTTCACATCAGTACTGCGCGTCGCGCAGCGTTCTGGAATCCACAATGTTGTACTGAATATAACCCGCAGTAATGCGGTGAAATGCTGTGTTTTCAGCGTGGTGACGGGCAGATGACCGATGGCCGGAAAGATATGATTTTCCATGCTGGCGAGAATACGCGCGGCATAATCAGCCGACTACTTTTTGTTGATTTTATGCCAGCCCCGCGCGACAGCTTTAAAACACTTTTCCGTTGACGCGGCGGCTTTTCAGTCAAGCGCTGTTGTGCAGGATTGATATTCTGCGCCAGTAATTTGCGGATATCGTCACGTTTCTGTTTTGCCTCAGCAAGCGAGATGAGCGGATAAGCGCCGAGACTGACGCGGGATTCTTTGCCACTGAAACGATATTTGAGATACCAGATACGCGAGCTGCCCGGATTGACCAGCAGATACAGACCGTGTGAATCGGAGAGCTTTACAGGACGAGACGAGGGTTTTAAGTTGCGGATTTTAGAATCGTTTAAAGACGTTTGGAGGTCACTCCAGAGTCGAACCAATCTGACTCCAAATCTGACCACCAAATTAACCGTATGCGGAGGGAAAACTAAAAACGCATCGGGAAAGATTTTCACGCTAACTTATTGAAACCTAATCATACAGGTATTTATAAGCACGCCTGAAAACAGGAATTTGGCTCCTCTGACTGGACTCGAACCAGTGACATACGGATTAACAGTCCGCCGTTCTACCGACTGAACTACAGAGGAATCGTGTGAACGGGGCGAATATTAGCGATGCCTGTCTGTATTGTCAAAGCCTGAATGGATATTTGCGATCGTTTGCTGAAATATTCTTCATTTCGTCGCTTATTCAGACGCAGACGATTGTTTTATATACTTTTCACGTTCAGGACGTGGATATTTCCACAGCCAACGACCTGTGACCATTCGCCAGTAAAATAACGCGGCCCGTACTGCCCAGTCGAAGAACATCCCCATCCAGACGCCAACGACACCCCATCCTAATACGATCCCGAGGGTGTAGCCGGCAACAACACGACAGCCCCACATCCCCAACATGGAGACCCACATAGCGAAACGGGCGTCACGTGCACCTTTAAATCCAGCAGGAAGAACCCATGATGCTGCCCATATCGGCATAAATGCCGCGTTCAGCCAAATCAGGATGACAATGACCTCTTTTACATCCTGATCGTGGGTATAAAACGAAGCCATCACGCCTGCAAACGGGGCGGTTAGCCAGGCGATGGCGGTTAATCCGATTGTGGAGAGCCAGAATACATGCCGCAACTGGATTTCCGCCTGAGCAATCTGTCCATTTCCCAGACGTCTGCCGGTAATGATGGTAGACGCGGAACCTAAAGCGTTTCCCGGCAGGTTGATCAGTGCCGCTATCGAAAAGGCAATGAAGTTACCGGCAATTACGCTGGTACCCATACCTGAAACAAACATCTGCGTAAGTAACTTGCCACCGTTAAACAGGACTGACTCTATACTGGCAGGAATACCAATCCCCATGACTTCCCAGATGATGGCAAGATTCAGCGGTTTAAAATAGCTCTTCAGGGGAATGCGCAGCGCTGGGTTAAATCCAATCATCAGCACCCATATAATGGCGATGGCACCAATGTAACGTGAAATCGTCAACCCCAGACCTGCGCCGACGAATCCCAGCCCTTGCCAGGAAAAAATGCCGTAGATCAGGATGCTACTGATGATAATGTTCAGGATGTTCATACCACCGTTAATCAATAACGGTATTTTGGTATTTCCGGCACCGCGCAGTGCGCCGCTGCCAATTAACGCAATTGCTGCAGCGGGGTAGCTGAGCACTGTTAATTCCAGATAGGTTAGCGCCAGCGCTTTTACATCAGGGGTGGCTTCTCCTGCAACGACATCAATAATCTGCTCACCGAAATAGTGAATCACCGCCGCCAGTACGACAGCAAATATTGTCATGATCACCAGTGATTGTCTGGCTGCGGCTCTGGCGCGTCGGCGATCGCGCTTTCCGAGACTAAAAGCAACCACCACCGTCGTGCCAAGGTCGATGGCGGCGAAAAATGCCATGATGACCATGTTGAAGCTGTCGGCAAGCCCGACGCCTGCCATAGCTTCTTTACCCAACCAGCTCACCAGGAAGGTGCTCAGTACTCCCATCAAGAGTACACAGGTGTTTTCCAGAAAAATGGGGACAGCAAGCGGGGTAATTTCGCGCCAAAAGAGAACTTTATAACGCTTGCGTTTGGCATACCAGGGCGTGCGGGATGCGACCTGGCGTAAGGCTGCGGAGACGTTCAAAGTGGACCTTAATGAAGAAAGTTGAAACCTCATTTCAAATGATGAGGGAGAATCAAAAAAGCTGCAAAGTTTTTTCCATTTAAAATGTCTGTAAATGCAACAAACTGTCGAGAGAAGCACCAATTGATCCCCAATGTAGGAATTGGGGTTTGACAAATGTTTTTTCGCCGCTAAGATAAGCCTCCACAACGATTCCTCTGTAGTTCAGTCGGTAGAACGGCGGACTGTTAATCCGTATGTCACTGGTTCGAGTCCAGTCAGAGGAGCCAAATTTAGAGAAGCCCGCTTAAGGAAACTTAAGCGGGCTTTTTGCTTTTTAGCTTTTCGGTAAATCCACCTGACATGCAGGTGGATGCTTTACAGACTGGGTATTATCAGAACTGGTAGCTGGCGGTGAGGCTGACGTTACGCGGCTCACCATAGACGATAGAACCGTCGATATTGGTGTCGTAGGTTTTATCGAACAGGTTATTGAGGTTACCCTGCACAGAGAAGTTTTTCGTCACCTGATAGCGGGTGAACAGATCTACAAGGGCGTAGCTTCCCTGTTCCGCGCGGAATGTGCCATAAGGCGTGACCGTATCACTATACACTCGATTCTGCCAGTTAACCCCGCCGCCTACAGTCAGTTCCGGTATGGCTGGCAGGCGATAGCGGGTGAACAATTTTACCGTAGTACGCGGCAGGTTCGGATTGACGGCATTGCCTTCGTTGTCATCCGCAACGTACCGCGTTGCGCCGAAAGTCATCTGCCAGTTATCCGTGATCGCACCGTTCACTTCGAATTCAACGCCTTTGCTGACCGTTCCATCCATCGCTTTAAAGGCCGTATCCCCATTGCTACCGGCGATTGGTACGCCGGTTGATTGCGCCACGTTATCCTGCTCAATGCGGAATACGGCGAGGGTGGTGGTTAAACGGCTGTTCATCCAGTCTGATTTCAGACCAACTTCGTAGTTGTTGCCGGTAATAGGGGAGAGATATTTACCGGAACTGTCGCGTTTGTTCTGCGGCTGGAAGATAGAGGTATAGCTGGCGTAAGTGGACCAGTTATCATCGATGTCATACACCAGACCCGCATAGGGCGTGGTGTGGTTTTGTTCCATGCTGTAGGCCAGGGTGTCGATACGCCAGTTGGTATAGCGCGCGCCGACGATCAAATGCAATGGGTCGGCGAGCGAAATACGCGTTGCGGCGTAGAGTGATTTCATGTGCGTGGTGTCGTCCTGGGCCAATGACTGTGGGCTCCAGTTGGTTTCCGGGAAGTTACCGTCGTAGGTATAGAAGCTACCTATTTCGTTGGGGAAGACGTTTGCCCACGAGCTCTCATAACGGTTATTTTGCTTGCTGTAACTGCCGCCCAGCATCAGGTTATGCTGACGACCAAACAGGTCGTAGCCACCATCGGCAAAAAGATCGACGGCATCGATTTTACGCTTGCCGCTGTTCCAGCCTGTTCCACCAACGTAATCATAGCCCGGTCCATAGTTGCCATAGGGACCAATCAGTGTGCCGTCAGCTTTATTAACGTAAGCGTCGACGTACATCATCTTACTGTCGAACTTGACCTCGGAGTGGGTGGCATTCAGGGTTGTTTGCCAGGTATCCGCGAAACGCTGCTTGAGTGTCACGAAGACTTTGTTGATGTCTTTGTCATTGTAGGTCCAGTCCGGCGCGGTGCTGCGCGAGCGGTCGTAGCTGTTTTTGCTGCCATCGGTATTCCAGCGCGGCAACCCGCCCCAGGTTGGACTGTTGATATCAATACGCTGGTATTCGTAACCTGCCGACAGGCTGGTGGTGTCGCCCAGATCGGCATCGACAATCCCCGAGAAAAACATTTTTTCATTGTTATAACGGTCAAGCCAGGAATCGTTATTTTGATAACCCGCTACGATGCGGGCGCGCACGTTACCGTCTGCCGTCAATGGGCTTTGCAAATCGGTCACATAGCGCTGTTTATTCCAACTACCGTATTCCGCAGATACATTCCCGGTGAACTCGCGGCTGGTGGCATGCTTACGGATCATGTTAATAGATGCCGAAGGATTCCCCGTGCCAGTCATTAACCCGTTTGCACCACGAACCACTTCTACACGTTCAAACAAGGCCGTGTCAGAAAGGGCATCGCCGAGGTTCCAACGGGATTCAAAATAGGTCGGGATCCCATCGACCATGTAGTTATCGATCTGGAATCCGCGAGAGAAATAGCTGCTGCGGTCAGAGTCCGCCTGGCTTTTGCTGATCCCCAGTGTGTTGTCCATCACATCACCCAGTGTCTGGAGTTGCTGATCTTCCATACGCTGTTGGCTGACGATGCTGACCGATTGCGGGATATCTCGCTGTGTCATCTGCATTTTTGTACCTGCAGATGTCGATTTAACGCTGTAATCCTGCTCATCACTGGATGTGGCGGAGGCTGAACCATCAACGATCACGGTCTCTTCTGCGGAGGCGGCGAGGCTGGTACAAGGCAATAGCGCAGCCGTAATACAGGCTGCCAGGAGGGATGGGACAATGGCAGAACGATGCTGTTCGTCCCTGTCGTGTGTTGTGAAAGACATCAGAAAGTCCTTGATAATTATTAATATTAAGTTCGAATCACGTGAGTGCGTAATGAACCCTTTGGCTGTTATTTATTTTTTCTTCATGAGAATGCAAATGCGAAATATACGCATTCATATTCAATGTGTAAACAAATGCTACGCATAAATGAAATATTGTTTCAGTACTATGTCTGAGCGATAGCGCCGGGAAATGGTTATAAGAACAGCACTGGCAGGGCTTTTTGCTTAAAAAATCGAGGGTTAAAGTTGAAAGAGCGTGAGTAACTCGCTCATACTCTATACTCGCAGAGTCACCCGGCGTAGCATGGCACAACGCATGGGCTCTTAATGAAAAAGGAAAACGTCGTGGCAGAAGAAACTATATTCAGCAAAATTATTCGTCGTGAAATTCCGTCGGACATCGTATACCAGGATGAACTGGTCACTGCGTTTCGTGATATTTCACCTCAGGCGCCAACGCATATTCTGATCATCCCGAACGTTTTAATCCCAACCGTCAACGATGTGACGGCAGAGCATGAGCAGGCGCTGGGACGTATGATCACAGTGGCGGCGAAAATCGCTGAGCAGGAAGGCATTGCCGAAGATGGATACCGTTTGATTATGAATACCAACCGTCACGGTGGTCAGGAGGTGTATCACATTCATATGCATCTGCTGGGTGGACGTGCGCTTGGTCCAATGCTCGCGCATAAAGGTCTTTAATAATGACCAGAGGATGCATTGCGCTTACGTTGGGTCTGCTGTTGCTGGCTGGCTGCCGTTCACACCCGGAAATTCCGGTCAGTGCTGAACAGTCTCTGGTGATGGAATCAACAGTACTGGCGGCGGGTATCACTGCAGAGCCGCCTGAGTTAACAACGTCTGATATTCAGGCCTCAGCATCCTCGCGACTCTACAACGAAAGACAAGAACCTGTCACCGTTCATTATCGGTTTTACTGGTATGACGCCAGAGGGCTGGAGATGCATCCTCTGGAAGCGCCGCGCAGCGTGACTATCCCGGCTCGTTCGTCGGTAACGCTGTACGGCAGCGCCAATTATCTGGGGGCGCACAAGGTTAGGCTTTATCTTTATCTGTAAGGGGTGAATCTTGAAGATCAAAATGAATCGCTACGCACTGATTGCCGCGCTGGCGATGTTTCTCTCTGGTTGTGTGGCTCAACGTGAGCCAGCGCCGGTAGAGGAAGTGAAGCCGGTGCCGGAACAACCCGTGCAGCCGCAACAGCCAGTTCCGGTTGTACCCACAGTGCCAACCATACCGCAGCAGCCGGGGCCGATTGAACACGAGGACCAAACGGCGCAGCCAACCCCACGTCAGCGTCATTATGACTGGAACGGGGCAATGCAGCCGATGGTCGGCAAAATGCTGCAAGCTGAGGGGGTGAAAGCTGGGGGCGTACTGCTGGTTGATAGCGTGAATAACCGTACCAACGGCTCGTTAAACGCGGGTGATGCCACCGAGACTTTGCGAAATGCACTGGCGAATAATGGTAAATTTACCCTGGTTTCTGCGCAGCAGTTGGCAGTAGCCAAGCAGCAGTTGGGCCTGTCGCCGAACGATAGCCTGGGAACACGCAGTAAAGCGATTGGTATTGCCCGTAACGTTGGCGCTCAGTATGTGCTCTATTCCAGCGCTTCCGGTAACGTCAATTCACCTGCGCTGCAAATGCAATTAATGCTGGTACAAACTGGCGAGATAATCTGGTCAGGTAAAGGTGCCGTTCAGCAACAATAACAGGCTGACGCGCGATGAAGTTTTGTCGCGCTATTTCTCGCAGTATCATCCCGTCGTCTCCAGCCAAAGTGGTTTGAGCGGCGGGAGCTGCATCATCGAACATCAAGCCCACCGTTTAGTGCTGCGCTGTCATCACGATCCCTACGCGCCAGAATCGCATTTCTTACGCCACTATCATGCGTTAAAGCACTTGCCAGAAAGTCTTGCGCCGCGTCCTCGCTTTTATACACGCGGATGGATGGCCGTCGACTTTTTTCACGGTAAGGTAGAATCCAGATTACCTGACGCCGACGAACTCGCTGGCTTATTGTATCATCTGCACCAGCAGCCCCGATTCGGCTGGCGAATCAGCCTGCTGCCGCTACTCGAGCAGTACTGGCAGTGTAGCGATCCGGCGCGTCGTACGCCGTGCTGGTTGCGCGCCCTGAAGCGGCTTAGAAAAAGCGGTGAGCCTCGACCTTTGCGCCAGGGGCCGCTGCATATGGATATCCACGGCGACAACATCGTACGTACAGACTCAGGGCTGCGGCTGATTGACTGGGAATATGCCGGCGACGGTGATATCGCGCTGGAGCTGGCGGCGGTATGGGTCAGCGATGAGTCCCAGCACCAACGGCTGATTAGCGCCTACGCCCAACGCGCGCATATTGAGCAAGACGCGCTCTGGCGACAGGTCAGGCGATGGCAACCCTGGATAATGATGCTGAAGGCGGGGTGGTTTGAGTATCGCTGGCAACAAACCGGCGACCGACAATTTATCAGGCTGGCCGATGAAACCTGGCGGCAGCTAACAATGAAAGGATAAGGAGAGCAGTGTGGGCCCAGTAATGTTGGATGTCGAAGGGTATGAGCTGGACGCTGAAGAGCGTGAGATTCTGGCACATCCACTGGTAGGCGGGTTGATCCTCTTTACCCGAAATTATCATGACCCGGAACAGTTGCGTGAATTAGTGCGTCAGATCCGCGCGGCATCGCGTAATCATCTGGTGGTGGCGGTAGATCAGGAAGGCGGCAGGGTGCAGCGTTTTCGCGAAGGTTTTACCCGTCTGCCTGCGGCGCAATCTTTTGCTGCACTGCATGGGCTGGAAGAGGGAGGCAAGCTGGCAGAGGACGCCGGATGGCTGATGGCCAGTGAAATGATCGCGATGGATATTGATATTAGCTTCGCGCCCGTTCTGGATGTGGGACATATCAGTGCTGCGATTGGTGAACGTTCTTATCATGCCGAACCCGCGCAAGCGTTGGCGATGGCAACCCGCTTTATTGATGGCATGCATGCGGCCGGAATGAAAACTACCGGTAAACACTTCCCCGGACATGGTGCAGTGACGGCGGATTCGCATAAAGAAACGCCAACCGATCCGCGTCCGGAAGCCGAGATCCGCGCGAAAGATATGTCGGTATTCCAGACGTTAATCACTGAAAACAAACTGGATGCCATTATGCCGGCGCACGTCATTTACAGCGATGTAGACCCGCGACCCGCGAGCGGCTCACCCCACTGGCTGAAAACAGTACTGCGCCAGGAGCTCGGTTTCGATGGCGTGATTTTCTCCGACGATTTGTCGATGGAAGGCGCAGCAATTATGGGGAGCTACGCAGAGCGCGGACAGGCATCGCTGGATGCAGGTTGCGATATGATCCTGGTCTGCAATAATCGTAAGGGTGCGGTCAGTGTTTTAGATAATCTGTCGCCGATCAATGCAGAACGTGTTACACGTTTGTATCATAAAGGTTCATTTTCACGTCAGGAACTGATGGACTCGGCTCGCTGGAAGACAGTAAGCGCCCAGCTCAACCAGCTTCATGAGCGTTGGCAGGAAGAGAAAGCAGGTCATTAACGCAAGTTTGGCGAGGATGCGATGATTATCTATTTACACGGTTTTGACTCTAACAGTCCGGGCAACCACGAGAAAGTATTGCAACTGCAATTTATTGACCCGGATGTCAGGCTGATTAGCTACAGTACGCGGCATCCTAAACATGATATGCAGCATCTGCTGAAAGAAGTGGACAAAATGTTGCAGCTTAATGTGGATGATCGACCGTTGATTTGCGGCGTTGGGCTGGGGGGGTATTGGGCTGAACGGATTGGTTTCCTGTGTGATATTCGTCAGGTGGTGTTTAACCCTAACCTGTTCCCGTATGAGAATATGGACGGGAAAATCGACAGGCCGGAAGAGTATGCTGATATCGCCACAAAATGTGTGACCAACTTCCGCGAAAAGAATCGCGATCGCTGTCTGGTTATCTTGTCGCGTCATGATGAAGCGCTCAATAGCCAGCGTTCGTCGGAAGAGCTGCACCACTTTTATGAGATAGTCTGGGACGAAGAGCAGACGCATAAGTTTAAGAATATCTCTCCGCATTTGCAGCGCATCAAAGCGTTCAAGACGCTGGGTTAACCTTTAATGAGCGTGTTAAAAAACCAGCCTCCGGGCTAATGCTCGTCAGTTAAGCATGTATGGTGAACATGTGATTCCGGCTCAGAGTTCCGTTCACCTCAGCGGTGTCATTTCTCTGAAGCGCAGATATCCGTGAACGTGCAAGGGAGGCTCACCGCCGCCTCCCTTGCAACCCAGGCTCCCGGCGGGAAAATCGTCGCTGCGCGAGTTATTCGTCTTATGCCGTCTGCCTGTCGGGTCGGAGCCGAGCCTGCGTCCCTGCAGGCCGTCCCCTCTGCCCGCATCCCTGCGGGCAGACCCGGTCAGCCGTCAACGCCTCATCGATTTTCCCGCCGGGAGCCGGGATTGTAAAGGGCGTGGCGGAGAACGCCCTTTACACGTTCACGGGAATCCGTGTTTCAGAGAAACGATGAGCATGAGGTGAACGGAACTCTTTCTCCGAGATAGCATGTTCTTTACCTCCGCCAGCTTACTGAAACTGAGGTACTAACTGACTGGCATTACAGCCATCGGGCTGGTTTTTTTATTCTTAAAGTCTGGGTTGTCTATCTTTTCAGCATCAAAACTTGATACACATCAATTTTGGTATGACCAATGCACCGTTCGTGTTATTCTCACTCTCGAGGAACATTTTCATTATCGTAACTTGTTGTTAATTAAAGGCTATATGCATAACTTTTAATTAACAATTGGTTAATAAATTTGAGGGGGTCACGTTGACTACACCATTGAAAAGGATCGTGATTGTCGGCGGCGGTGCTGGCGGACTGGAAATGGCGACGCAGTTGGGTAAAAAACTGGGTCGTAAGAAAAAGGCAAAAATCACGCTGGTAGACAGAAACCACAGCCACCTGTGGAAACCGTTGCTGCACGAAGTGGCAACAGGATCGCTGGATGAAGGTGTTGATGCGCTGAGCTATCTGGCGCATGCCCGAAACCACGGATTCCAGTTCCAGCTGGGTTCGGTGATGGATATCGATCGTGAAGCGAAAACCATCACGATTGCTGAGCTGCGAGACGAGAAAGGCGATCTGCTGGTCCCTGAGCGTAAAGTGCCATATGACACGCTGGTGATGGCACTGGGCAGTACGTCCAACGATTTCAACACGCCGGGCGTCAAAGAGAACTGTATTTTCCTCGATAACCCGCACCAGGCGCGTCGCTTCCACCAGGAAATGCTGAATCTGTTCCTGAAATATTCCGCAAACCTGGGCGCGAACGGCAAAGTGAATATCGCTATCGTCGGCGGCGGTGCGACGGGGGTTGAACTCTCCGCTGAGCTGCACAATGCGGTAAAACAGTTGCACAGCTATGGTTATAAAGGGCTGACCAACGAAGCGCTGAACGTCACATTGGTGGAAGCTGGTGAGCGTATTCTGCCTGCGTTGCCGCCGCGTATTTCCAGCGCCGCGCATAACGAGTTAACCAAACTGGGCGTACGTGTACTGACTCAGACGATGGTAACCAGCGCTGACGAAGGTGGGTTGCATACCAAAGATGGCGAGTACATCAAAGCTGATCTGATGGTGTGGGCAGCAGGTATCAAAGCGCCAGACTTTATGAAAGAGATTGGTGGTCTGGAAACCAACCGTATCAACCAGCTGGTGGTTGAACCAACCCTGCAGACGTCGCGTGATCCGGACATCTATGCGATTGGTGACTGTGCTTCCTGCGCGCGTCCGGAAGGGGGGTTTGTGCCGCCGCGTGCCCAGGCTGCGCACCAGATGGCATCCTGCGCGATGAACAACATTCTGGCACAGATGAACGGTAAACCGCTAAAAGCGTATCAGTATAAAGATCACGGTTCTCTGGTTTCTCTCTCCAACTTCTCTACTGTGGGCAGTCTGATGGGCAACCTGACGCGTGGCTCAATGATGGTGGAAGGGCGTATTGCGCGCTTTGTCTACATTTCACTGTACCGTATGCACCAGATTGCGCTGCATGGTTACTTCAAAACCGGCCTGATGATGTTGGTTGGCAGCATTAACCGCGTGATTCGTCCGCGTCTTAAACTGCACTAATACTGGCTTGTAATGCCGGATGGAATGCTTCATCCGGCACTTTCTTTCAGAGTTCTCTGAATCATGCTGCTTTACTCCTTCTCTCCGCGATTTTCATCCGTAATCTGATTGGCATTATTTACCTCCTGTTGCAAAGTTGTTGCTAATAGCAAAAAAGGAGGAAGTCCCGTGAATAAATCAATGTTGGCGGGTATAGGGATTGGCGTAGCTGCTGCGCTGGGTGTGGCAGCGGTGGCCAGTCTAAACGTTTTTGAGCGTGGCCCACAGTTTGCACAAGTCGTCTCTGCAACACCGATTAAAGAAACGGTAAAAACACCGCGCCAGGAATGTCGTAACGTGACGGTTACTCACCGTAAACCCGTACAGGATGAAAACCGTATTGCCGGTTCCGTGCTGGGCGCGGTTGCCGGGGGCGTAATTGGTCATCAGTTTGGTGGTGGGCGCGGCAAAGACATTGCGACCGTTGCCGGTGCGTTAGGTGGCGGTTATGCCGGTAACCAGATTCAGGGGTCAATGCAGGAAAATGATACGTACACCACCACACAACAACGTTGTAAAACAGTGTATGACAAATCAGAAAAAATGCTGGGCTACGACGTAACGTATAAAATCGGCGATCAGCAGGGAAAAATCCGTATGGATAAAGATCCCGGTACGCAAATTCCGCTGGATAACAACGGCCAGTTGGTTCTGAATAACAAGGCGTAAAATAGCGTTATCCTGAACATTAGCCCCCCATCGCTCAGGCTGGGGGGCTTTTTTTATTAGAAGGTTAAGGCATAGTTCAAACCAAAGGTGCGACCCCGACCTTTGTATTCATACAAGGATGGACTGCCATAAGTCGGGCTGTAGAGTAACGGTGCACGCTGTCCCCAAAGGGTGGTGTACTCTTCATTCAGCAGGTTCTCAACGCTAAAGGTCAGTTTACCCAGCGGGAGCTGATAGCTGCCGATAAAGTCCATCGTATTGTACCCATCCAGCTTGTTGCCACTGGCGTCGCTCAGGTCAAACGTCTGCTGACTCTGTACTCGCAGCGACCACGGTTCCGGCGCCCAGCCAACCCATGCTGTTGCTTTAGACGGCGAAGCCAGAGTGACATCCCATTTTTGCCATTTACCGTTTTGCTTCACTTCCGATTTAATGATGTTGAAGTTACTTCCCAGGCTCCAGTCCGTATCAGCAATGAAATAATCCACCGCGCCTTCAAGGCCATAAATCCGGCGATCGTCGGGCTGTACGTTAATGGTCATATCGTTGCGGTTAACGACGATCGATTTATCAGATATGGAATAGTAAGCGGCGAGCTGTGTACGCAGGTTATCGCCGGTGTAGCGCCACCCCAGTTCGTAAGAGTTAACTTTAATGCCTTCCAGACGTGAATCCGCTACGTTAACACTGCGCTGGAGCTGATAATGATCGCCAACCAGCGAGTAGGTACCGTTGCCGTAGTATTTTCCAGGGTCGGGAAGTTCCACACCTTGAGAGAAGTTGAACCAGGTCTGCTGGCGATCGGTCAGGTGTGCGAGGATGCCCGCGTTAAACAGGAAGTTATCATAGTCTGTTTTGCCACCCGGGATACTATCAGCAGAGTTCGCCAGACCCGTTGCGATGCCTTGTTGCTGCGTATAGCCGACAAAATCATCAACGCGGTTTTCAGTCCACTGGTAGCGGATACCGCCGCTGAGCGTAAAGATGTCATTAATGTCGTAGCTGTTTTGCAGGAAAGGCGCAAAGTTGGTGATGCTGTAACCGGGATAGCGCCCGGTGGTGTAGGCCGTTCGGTTATCCATACCGCCAGAGGGGAGGGAATAAGCCAGATCGAAGAATTCTTGATTGGAATCGAATGTTTCGTGATCGGCGTCGATACCCCATGTCAGTTCCCAGTTTTCCATCAGCTGGCTGTTGAGGGTGATTTTGGCACCAAACTGGTCAGTATCCTGTTGTGATGCGGAGAAACTGGTGACCTTACCTTTGCTCAGCGTAGGGAAAGGATAGAATTTAAGTGATTCGTCACGGTAATAGATCTGGCTGACCAGATTCTGGCCGAAGAAATTAGCATCGGAATATTGCAGGCTGATCAGATGCCGTTCCGTGCCGGGGATACGGTCGGAATTGAGACCGCTGCTGGTATTAGCGTTGCCGGTTCCCGTCACGGCAGACATGTTCTTGCCGAGATCCAGTCCGTAGTCGTCATCGCCCTGGCTTTTGTAGTACTGCGTAACCAGCTGCAGCTGGCGGTTGTCATCAAGCTCAATCGTCCCGGTACCCATCAGATCCAGACGATCGGAATGCTGCAGACCGGTTTGGGTATTATCGAGCATTAAGGCGTCGTGGTTGGCATCATACCACCCCCCAAACCGTTGATAAGCGACAGACATGCGTCCGGATGCGCGGTCGGTTCCTCCGCTAACTGCGGCGGCAACACGTTCGTCATGATCGTTACTGTTGTTGAACCCGCTTTTGCTGCCCAGCTCGAGTTCGACTTCACGCTCAGGCTGACCTTTTTTGGTGACGATGTTGATCAAACCACCGGTACTTCCGCCGCCATACAGCGATGTTGCCCCGGAGATAACTTCAATGTGTGCAATATTAAACGGATCAATGGAGTCGAGCTGGCGGCTGTCGGTGCGGGAAGAGTTAAGACGAACACCGTCAATAAGCACCACGATGGCACGACCACGCATGTTCATCCCGTAGTTGGTTCGTCCCTGGCTGCTGACGTCGATTCCGGGGATCAACTGAGCAAGAACATCCTTAAACTCTTTCCCCCCCTGAACCTGCTGTTCAATCTCGCTTCCTTCGATAACCCAGGTCGTTTGCGCCATCTCTGCCACGGTGCGTTGGCTCCGGTTGGCGCTGACGATGAGATTATCTTCCTCAGCTGCAATAGCCGGCAGAGTTAAAGATAACAGGAGAGGATTGAGCACCCAGAGACGCTTATGCATTTGTGTTCCTTTTAAAAAAGTCGGTCTGTTTTTGTTAGGGCGGTAGAGAAACCGATGGTTACATTGTGTAACAGGCGTTAAAACAAATGCGAATATTGCTGATAATAATTTTTGTTATCAACATATTTTACAAAAAATGATCGGATAAGATGATGAAAACAATGAAAAATGTGTGGGTAATGTGCGGAAATTCTACCGGGAGCAGCATAAGCTCCCGGTGATGACATTAAGACGTGAGTCGTGTGGAAAGGGTTAATCTTTAATCAGTTCAGGCCACAATCGTAACGTGGTGTGCGCGATCTGCATCAATTTTTCGAATGTGGCTCCTTCGCGGGCGCTGATCGACATACCCTGCAAAACACAGTTCAGATATTCAGCCAACTTTTGTACATCGCAGTGTGCCGGTATTTCACCCTTTTCCTGTCGTTGATGCAGAAACTGAGCCAGCGTCTGCTCCTGCATGGCGTGACGGGATTTAACCGTGTGCGCAATGTCCCGGGAGGAGGCGGCCAGCGTAGCGGATGTGTTAATCATAAAACATCCCGCAGGCGTGTCTTTACTGGTGAAGCAGGTCGCTATTGCGGTGAAATAGTCCCCGAGTGCAGATTCGAGGCTTTTTTCTTCACAAAAAAGTTGGGCTTCGTGTTTTGCCGCGAATCGACTGATATAGCGGTCCAGCACGGCACGAAACAGTCCTTCCTTATTGGTGAACTCCGCATACAGCGTAGGCGCTTTTGCCCCGGTTGCTTCTACGAGATCGGCGAGCGATGTCGCTTCATATCCGTGCTGCCAGAAGAGTGTCATGGCCTTATCAAGCGCGGCTTCCCTGTCGAACACTTTTGGTCGGCCACGGCTTTTTTTTACACAACTTGTCGTTTCAGTTGTCATGGTGCCGTTGTACCTGGTTGGGTTTATTGAATAACCATTATAAAAATAATCGCGCAGACACTCCAGTGCATTCACCCTAAAAATAATTTAATGCTATTAATATGAAAAATAAGGCCTTTGTGCTTTAAATAACAATCGTTATAAAAAAATATTGACGTGTGACCTGGATCACATCTATGATTTACCTATCGATCGTTAAGTTAATCGCTTACGGCACACATTCATCTGCTAAAGGTAACTATCATGAAAAACGTAAAAACTCTTTTTGTCGCTGCTGTCCTGAGCTCACTTTCATTTGCAAGCTTTGCCGCTGTTGAAGTTCAGGCTACACCGGCAGGCCAACAGAAAGTCGGTATTATCTCTGCCAACGCCGGGACTAACTTAGGTTCTCTGGAAGATCAACTGGCACAGAAAGCAGATGAAATGGGTGCGAAGTCATTCCGTATTACTTCTGTTACCGGTCCTAACACTCTTCACGGGACGGCAGTTATCTACAAATAAGTTGTAAACCCTCGCTATGCCACTGCGAATTCAATAAAAAACCCCCGCGGGAACAAACCGGCGGGGGTTTTTTTATGACCTGAATTTACAGCGTTTGTTCAGGAACATCGTGGTGGCGTGTCACGTCTACAGGCATACCTGAACGTAGCTCCATTGCATGCTCCATCACAACTGCGTCTGTTTGTGCCGCATTTTTAAAGTTCTGCATTGATGAATTCAACATGATTGGCAGTAACTGCGGGTCGTCATTAATCTTTACTGACAGCGGTTGGTGTACTTCAACCAGGCGCATACCGTTAGGTTCAACGGAGGCTTTAATCGGCGTGTTGATGATGTTCACTTTGGTTCCCGGCGTAACCTGACGGAATAAGGTTTCAATATCACCGTCACGCAGGCGAATACACCCGGAACTGACACGCATACCGATGCCAAAATCCGCGTTGGTTCCATGCAGCAAATACACACCGCCGTAAGCAGCTAAGCGGATAGCATGATGCCCCATCGGGTTATCCGGCCCGGCAGGTACTACGGCAGGGAGGTCGATACCATTGGCTTTATACCGTGCGCGGATATTCGCCGTTGGTGTCCAGGTCGGGTTGGCACGCTTATCAGAGATGGTGGTGACCATTGTTGGCGTCAGGGTGTCGCCGCCTAACTGGCCAATGCCAATGGGATACACGGTCACCGATTTTGTCCCTGGCTGGTAATAGTAAAGACGCAGTTCGGCGAGGTTAATGACAATCCCTTCGCGTGGGGCATCTGGCAGCAGAGTTTGCAATGGGATGGTTAAAACACTGCCCGGGCGAGGTACGTATGGATCGACGCCGGGGTTAGCCTGCAGCAGCGCTAAAAAGCCGACGTTGTATTTTTTCGCAATGGCTTCCAGCGATCCGCCGTTGTTTTCGACAACGTGAGTGGCATTTTCACCCACCAGTTTGCTGCCAGGCGGCGGGAGCGGCCAGGTATTCGCTTGAGCCGGAAGCGCTAACGCGACGGTCGCCGCGAGTGTAAAAAGCGTTAGCCAGCGAGAGAGTTGTTTCTTGTTTAACATCACCATAAATCCATTGTTTTTACGTGGTTTTTATAATGTAAAAGTAAACAGGAATTATGGCGGTTTGCTGTGTCGGGAAGTGCAGGGAAGTGCAAAGAGTTTGTAAATTCATCGGCCGGGCAAGCACCGCGCTCACCCGGCCGGAACGCTACGCTACGGCGTTTTCTTCAAGTTGACGCATAAACTGACGTACCCAGTCGATACGGGTTTTACGCTCTGCTAAATCTTGCATGAACTTCAGCCGGGTTGGGCCATCCAGACGGAAGTGTTGGGGTTGCTTTTGCAGTAAGCCAATCAGCCACACCGGGTTGACGTGGTTCTTCTCGGCAAACTCAATCGTCCCGCCTTTTTCATTGCCTTCGAGTTTTCTGATGCCCAGTTTTTGCGCTTGCTGGCGCAAACGGGCAATATCCAGCAGCGTACGGGCCGGGTCAGGCAACAAACCAAAACGGTCTATCAGCTCGACCTTAATTTCTTCCAGCTCGTTTTCGCCTTTCGCACTGGCAATCCGCTTGTAGAACGACAGTCGCGTATTCACATCGGGGATGTAGTCATCTGGCAGTAGCGAAGGCATCCGCAGCTCGACTTCAGTTTGCTGGTTGGTGAGATCTTCTAGCGACGGTTCGCGTCCCTCTTTTAGCGCATCAACCGCGTTCTCCAGCAGTTCCATGTACAGTGAGAAGCCGATGGTTTCCATCGAACCGCTCTGATCTTCACCCAGCAGTTCCCCCGCGCCGCGAATCTCGAGGTCGTGAGTGGCCAGCGCAAAACCTGCCCCTAAATCTTCCAGTGATGCAATTGCCTCAAGGCGTTTTTGTGCATCGGTGGTCATTGCTTTCGGATGCGGCGTCAACAGCCACGCATAGGCCTGATGGTGTGAACGTCCCACGCGGCCGCGTAGCTGGTGTAATTGCGCCAAACCGAAGTGGTCGGCACGTTCAATGATGATGGTGTTCGCGGTGGGAATGTCGATCCCGGTTTCGATGATGGTGGTACACACCAGCACGTTGAAGCGCTGATGGTGGAAATCGTTCATCACGCGTTCCAGCTCGCGTTCGCGCATTTGCCCGTGTCCAATCCCGATACGCGCTTCCGGTACCAGCTCTGCCAGCCTGTCAGCGGTTTTCTGGATGTTTTCAACATCGTTGAACAGATAGTAGACCTGCCCGCCGCGCAGCACTTCACGCAGGATAGCCTCGCGAACCACCAAATTGTCATACTCGCGCACAAAGGTTTTGACGGCCAGACGACGCGCTGGCGGTGTGGCGATAATTGACAGATCGCGCATGCCACTCATCGCCATATTGAGCGTGCGCGGGATCGGGGTTGCGGTCAGCGTCAGAATATCGACATCGGCGCGCATTGCTTTAATTCGCTCTTTGTGACGGACACCGAAGCGGTGCTCTTCATCGACAATCAGCAGACCCAAATCTTTGAGTTTCACATCGCTTTGCAGCAGTTTGTGCGTGCCGATGAGAATATCGATTTTACCTTCGGCAACCTGCTCCAGAATCTGCGCTTGCTCTTTGGCGCTACGAAAACGGGACAGCATCTCAATGCGTACCGGCCAGTTGGCAAAGCGGTCACGGAAGTTGTCGAAGTGCTGCTGGGCGAGCAGGGTGGTCGGCACTAAAACGGCCACCTGTTTGTGGTTCTCGACGGCGAGAAATGCGGCGCGCATCGCCACTTCGGTTTTGCCGAAGCCGACGTCACCACACACCAGACGGTCCATGGCCAGCGGCTGACACATATCGCTGAGCACCGCGTTGATCGCCTGTGCCTGGTCGGGCGTGGTTTCAAACGGGAAGCTGTCGCAAAATAGCTGGTACTGCTCACGGTCATGCTTAAAGGCAAAACCTTCTTTCGCCGCGCGCTGGGCATAAATATCCAGCAACTCCGCCGCGACATCACGCACCTTCTCGGCGGCTTTCTGCCGGGCGCGTGACCAGGCATCGCCGCCAAGTTTATGCAGCGGCGCATTCTCTTCCGCGCCACCGGCGTAGCGGCTGATCAGATGCAACGACGACACCGGCACATACAGTTTGGCGTCGTTGGCGTAGGTGAGCATCAGGTATTCACCGGTGATGCCGCCGGCTTCCAGCGTGGTCATCCCGGCATAGCGACCCACGCCGTGCTCAAGGTGCACAACGGGCTGCCCCGGATGCAGCTCCGCGAGGTTTCGGATCAATGTATCCGGGTTAATCGTGCGGCGGGAATCCTGGCGGCGGCGAGCCACACGTTCACCAAGGAGATCGCTTTCGCAAATCAGTGCCAGGTTGCGTTTGGTATCAATGAAACCATGTTCTGCCGCACCAATCATCAGATAACGACCGCTGTCGGCGGCTTCATCAAGGCGTAAAATACGTTTAGGCGCGACTTTGATGCGAGCCAGAAGCTCGCCGAGTGCTTCACGGCGACCTTCACTCTCTACCGAGAAAATGACCGGGCCGCTGAAGGTTTCCAGGAATTTACGCAGCGCATCCAGCGGCGATTTCTGTTGCGCTTGTACGGCGATGTCCGGCAGCTTCTGGAATCCCAGATTAGTGTTTGCCGCTTTGTTTGCCAGACTTTCGGTTTTGAGCTGGACGCGCGGCCAGCGTTTCAGTTCAGAAAACAGCTCATCCACCCGCAACCACAGTGATTCAGGAGGCAGCAGTGGGCGCATCGGATCAACGCCGCGATTCTCAAAACGTGACAGGGTATCGGCCTGGAAACGCTCTGCGCTGGTCTCGATATCGCCGGTATTCACCAGCAGCGTATTGGCCGGGAAGTAGCTGAATAACGGCGGCAACGGCTCGCTGAAAAATAGCGGCTGCCAGTATTCAATACCCGCAGGTAACGTACCTTTGCTGACCTGCTGATAAATATGTTCGGCGTCGCGTTTCACCTCAAAGGTGTCGCGCCACTGGCTACGGAACAGTTCGATGGCCGTTTTGTCGGTCGGGAATTCGTGCGCGGGCAGCAAATTAATGGCGTCGACTTCTTCCAGCGTGCGCTGAGTGTCAGTATCAAACAGGCGCAGGCTGTCGATTTCATCATCAAAGAAATCCAGGCGATAAGGCAATTCGCTGCCCATCGGAAACAGATCCAACAACGCGCCACGCGTGGCGTATTCACCGTGTTCCATGACCTGATCAACATGGCGATAACCGGCGCAGTCCAGTTGCTCACGCAGGGCATCACGCGACAGGCGCTGACCCTTTTTCATCACCAGTGCATGGCCGTGTAGATAGCTGTGCGGACAGACGCGCTGCATCAACGTGTTGACCGGTACGATCAGCACACCGCGTTGCATCGCAGGCAGTTGATACAACGTGGAGAGTCGCGAGGAGATAATTTCCTGATGTGGGGAAAAACTGTCATAGGGCAGCGTTTCCCAGTCAGCCAGATTCATCACCATCTGGTCGGTAAACTGACGAATTTCATCATGCAGACGCAAGGCATTTTGCATGTCCGGCGCGATAAGCACCACTGGTCCCGGATGGTGTTCGGCGATTTCTGCGACCAGCGTCGCGCAGGCGGCACCGGTAAGTTCACCCAACTGGCGCTGATCGCCAGCTTTTGCTGGAAGCGTGTAACGATGTTGTTCAGGCATTCGGTTGTCAGGATCTCGTTTGGATATACGTCTGATAAGCAATGTTCTTTATTATCCGTGATCGTTTCTCATAAGCAAATTTCTTCGCCCCCGGATGGGGGCAAAAAGCGCGTAAGGTTTAGCGGGGAACGGTGGAGAAAGACGGCGGGGAGAAGAGCAGGTCGGCAACGGTTTTTTGTGAAATTTTTCGAACCATTAGTCCGACCAGCGTACACAACAGTAAGCAGGCGAACGGATACACCAGTAGCAGGGCCAGCTCTACGTTTGCGGACCAGGCGGTATGATTGAGTTTGGGAAGCAGCATTAAACTTATCAGTTCCACCAGAATTCGGTGGGTAGTGTAGATGGCGATGGTATTGGCACCAATCACGCTTAACGGACTGGACGTGCGCATACCAAAGCGGAGCTCAAATTGATAAAACAGCTTCATGATCAGCACAATGGAAAGAAGAGAAAGCAATAGTGAGACATTTGCCAGCCACGCGACGGCGGCGACGATTGTGCTAACCAGAAAAAGCACAGAATGGCGGCGCAGGGGAACATCTTTGATCCACATCATCAGCGTTGTGCCAAACCAAGCGCCGAGGCTGTAGTATGGCAGATTACGTATTACGCTGTTCAGCCCCCACCATGGGGTCGGGAAAAAGTTGATTGCCACACTCAGGAATGCAAACAGCACCAGTAGCGGCAAGGCCCAGCGGCTGAAGATCTTACACAGGACAAAATAGACAATCAGCGCATACAGATACCACAGACTGGTACTGGCTGTGAGCATTCCCCGGGTAAAGTCTCCCACCGAACCGGCATAGGCTGCATTGGCCGCATGGCCCAGGTCGCGTTGCGGAGCCAGCCAGTTATTGAGCGTGGTCAACGCCAGCCATTGCACGATTCCCCACAGTATCAGCACCCAGGCAATACTCCAGATGCGTTTGTCTACACAGGTTGTCCACGGGACGTTTGTAATGTAGCGGCGGATCAGATAGCCCGAAATAAAGAAAAAGACTGGCATGCGAAACGGTGCCAGATACAGATTGAGGTAGATCCAGCATTTGGTTAGCACCTGTGAGAGTGGATGCTGAAAGGTAGTGAGATGGGGATAAAAGGTAATGACTGAGTGGTAAATGACCACCAGACAAATACATAACCCTTTGATTTGATTAATCCATAACTCTTTTTTATTCATTGCAGTGGCGTATCCATATTGTGTGAGATAGCTTGCCATCCTGCAAAACCCTGCGTTCACTGTAATGCGTAACCGTCTGCTTTTTATTTTTTTAAGATAAAGATCAGGAAAATGGATGAGGGCAAAGTGGAAACTTTAGCGAATTGATTTGGTTATACTTTTCAGAACAATGCTGACGAACACTTACGGTTCAGTCATTTACCCATCCCGCTTTCGCTTATATACTCGTGACTTTGCTAACAGCAACCAGACGGATTTCATGTACCAACCTGTCGCTCTATTCATCGGCCTGCGTTATATGCGTGGGCGTGCAGCAGATCGCTTCGGTCGCTTCGTTTCCTGGCTCTCCACCATTGGCATTACCCTCGGGGTAATGGCGCTGGTCACGGTGTTGTCGGTGATGAACGGTTTTGAGCGCGAGCTGCAAAACAATATTCTTGGCCTGATGCCTCAGGCCGTTCTCTCGGCTGAGCAAGGCTCTCTTAACCCGCAGCAGTTGCCGGAAAAAGCCGTGGTATTGAACGGCGTCAACCGTGTTGCGCCGCTAACAACGGGCGATGTGGTCCTGCAGAGCGCGCGTAGCGTGGCGGTAGGGGTGATGCTGGGCATCGACCCGGCGCAAAAAGATCCGTTAACGCCGTATCTGGTCAATGTGAAGCAAACAGATCTCGAACCGGGTAAGTATAATGTCATCCTCGGTGAGCAGCTTGCCGGACAGTTAGGTGTGAACCGCGGCGATCAAATTCGCGTGATGGTGCCTTCTGCCAGTCAGTTTACGCCAATGGGACGCTTACCGAGCCAGCGTCTGTTTACGGTGATTGGCACTTTTGCCGCCAATAGTGAAGTTGATGGTTATCAGATGTTGACCAACATCCAGGATGCGTCACGTCTGATGCGTTATCCGGCAGGCAATATCACCGGCTGGCGTCTGTGGCTAAATGAACCGCTCAAGGTTGATTCGCTGAGTCAACAAACGTTGCCGCAAGGCACCAAATGGCAGGACTGGCGCGAGCGTAAAGGTGAGCTGTTCCAGGCTGTGCGGATGGAAAAAAACATGATGGGGCTGTTGCTGAGCCTGATCGTAGCGGTAGCGGCGTTTAATATTATTACCTCGCTGGGTTTGATGGTAATGGAGAAGCAAGGGGAAGTGGCGATTTTACAAACGCAGGGGCTCACGCCGCGGCAAATAATGATGGTGTTTATGGTTCAGGGGGCCAGTGCCGGAATTATCGGCGCGCTGCTGGGCGCTGTGCTGGGCGCGTTGCTTGCCAGCCAACTGAACAACCTGATGCCGATTATCGGCGTGCTGCTGGACGGTGCCGCGTTGCCTGTCGCTATTGAGCCGTTGCAGGTGATCGTCATTGCACTGGTGGCAATGGCAATCGCGCTGCTGTCTACGCTTTATCCTTCCTGGCGCGCTGCCGCCACTCAACCCGCTGAGGCTTTACGTTATGAATAAGATCCTGTTGCAATGCGACAACCTGTGCAAACGCTATCAGGAAGGCACGGTGCAGACTGATGTTCTGCACGATGTCAGTTTTTGCGTCGGCGAGGGTGAGATGATGGCGATTGTCGGCAGCTCAGGCTCCGGCAAAAGTACATTGCTTCATCTGCTCGGCGGGCTGGATACACCGACTTCCGGCGATGTCATTTTTAGCGGTCAGCCGATGAGCAAACTCTCGTCAGCGGCGAAAGCGGAACTGCGTAATCAGAAGCTCGGATTCATTTACCAGTTCCACCATTTGTTGCCAGACTTTACCGCGCTGGAAAACGTGGCGATGCCGCTACTGATTGGTAAGAAGAAGCCGGCTGAAATTACCGAGCGCGCACGTGACATGCTGAAAGCGGTTGGGCTGGATCACCGTGCCAGCCACCGTCCGTCCGAACTGTCAGGCGGCGAGCGTCAACGTGTGGCGATTGCCCGTGCGCTGGTGAATAACCCGCGTCTGGTGTTGGCAGATGAGCCAACAGGTAATCTTGATGCGCGTAACGCGGACAGTATTTTTGAGTTACTGGGTGAGCTGAACCGTTCTCAGGGCACAGCATTTCTGGTTGTGACGCACGATCTGCAACTGGCGAAGCGCATGAGCCGCCAGCTTGAAATGCGCGATGGTCGCCTGACGGCCGAACTGAGCCTGATGGGAGCAGAGTAATGGCTTCGCCTTTATCGTTATTGATTGGGTTACGTTTTAGCCGTGGTCGGCGGCGCGGCGGCATGGTGTCGCTGATTTCCGTGATTTCTACCGTCGGCATTGCGTTGGGCGTGGCGGTGTTGATCGTCGGTCTAAGCGCGATGAACGGATTTGAGCGAGAGCTGAACAACCGTATTCTGGCCGTGGTTCCGCACGGTGAGATTGAAGCCGTAAATCAGCCGTGGAACAACTGGCAGGAAGCACTCGATAAAGTTCAGAAAGTGCCTGGTATTGCCGCTGCGGCGCCTTATATCAACTTTACCGGGCTGGTGGAGAGTGGGGCGAATCTACGTGCAGTACAGGTGAAGGGCGTTGATCCGCAGCAGGAACAACGCTTGAGCGCGTTGCCATCCTTCGTGCAGAACCATGCCTGGGATAATTTCAAAGCCGGTGAGCAGCAGATAATCATTGGCAAGGGTATTGCCGACGCGCTGAAGGTGAAGCAGGGGGATTGGGTGTCAATTATGATCCCTAACGCCAGTGCGGATCATAAGTTACAGCAGCCTAAACGCGTGCGTTTGCACGTTACCGGTATTCTGCAACTGAGCGGTCAGCTCGATCACAGCTTTGCCATGATCCCAATGGAAGATGCGCAGCAGTACCTGGATATGGGCTCCAGCGTTTCCGGGATTGCCCTGAAGGTCAACGATGTCTTTAACGCCAATAAGTTGGTCAGAGACGCTGGTGAAGTGACCAACAACTATGTCTATATTAAGAGCTGGATCGGTACTTACGGCTATATGTATCGCGATATCCAGATGATTCGCGCCATTATGTATCTGGCGATGGTGCTGGTGATTGGTGTAGCCTGCTTTAATATCGTTTCCACGTTAGTGATGGCGGTAAAAGACAAAAGCGGCGATATTGCGGTATTAAGAACGCTGGGGGCGAAAGACGGGCTGATCCGCGCCATCTTCGTCTGGTATGGACTGCTGGCGGGTCTGTTCGGTAGCCTGATAGGTGTGGTTATTGGCGTTGTTGTTTCTCTGCAGCTCACACCGATCATCAATGGTATTGAGGCGCTTATCGGCCATCAGTTCCTCTCGGGCGATATTTATTTTATTGACTTCCTGCCATCTGAATTGCACTGGCTGGATGTGATTTACGTGTTGGTGACAGCATTGTTGCTGAGTCTTTTGGCTAGTTGGTATCCGGCGCGTCGCGCCAGCAATATTGACCCTGCAAGAGTACTTAGCGGCCAATAACAACAAGATATACACCAGGCATTCATGCTGTCCCAAGGCGGCAAGCCCGATAATCACCAGACGCATAAACAACGATGTGACTGGGCGTGAGGGTGCAACCAACGCAGAGGCAGCATGAAGGAAGACGTGTATCAAGGAGCGGTGATGTATTACGGGTTTGACATTGGCGGGACAAAAATTGCGTTAGGCGTCTTCGATAATCACCGTCGTTTGCAGTGGGAGAAACGTGTCCCTACGCCGCGTGACAGTTATGACGCTTTCCTTGATGCGGTGTGCGCTCTGGTGACGGAGGCGGACCAGCGCTTTGGCGTTAAGGGTTCAGTAGGGATTGGTATTCCTGGCATGCCTGAGACCGAAGACGGCACGCTGTACGCGGCTAACGTTCCTGCTGCCAGTGGCAAACCGCTGCGGGCCGATCTCAGCGCACGACTGGATCGTGATGTGCGTCTGGATAATGATGCCAACTGTTTTGCACTCTCCGAAGCCTGGGACGATGGGTTCACCCAGTATCCGTTAGTGATGGGCTTAATCCTCGGCACCGGTGTCGGTGGTGGCCTGGTGCTTAACGGAAAGTCTATCACCGGACGTAGCTATATTACCGGCGAGTTCGGTCATATCCGTTTGCCTGTTGATGCGTTGACGTTGATGGGATTTGATTTCCCACTGCGTCGTTGCGGATGTGGTCAACTGGGGTGCATCGAAAGCTATCTTTCCGGTGGCGGATTTGCATGGTTGTACCAGCATTACTACCATCAACCTCTGGATGCCCGTGAAATTATCGCCCTCTGGGAGCAAGGCGATGAGCATGCGCGTGCACATGTAGAGCGTTATCTGGATTTGCTGGCCGTTTGCCTGGGGAATATCCTGACTATCGTCGATCCAGATTTAGTGGTGATTGGCGGTGGCTTGTCGAACTTTACCGCTATTACGACGCAGTTGGCGGGCAGGCTGCCACGTCATTTACTGCCCGTTGCCCGTGTGCCGCGTATTGAGCAGGCACGACACGGTGATGCGGGTGGGATGCGCGGAGCCGCTTTCCTACATCTTACCGATTAATACAAAGAGGTTGTTATGCTGTCGCGTCGGGGTCATCGATTAAGCCGTTTTCGTAAAAATAAACGCCATTTGCGCGATCGCCTGCGTCAACGGATCTTTTTCAGAGACATAGTGGTGCCTGAGTTGGTGGAAAAACCAAGGGTGTTAGTTCTGACTGGCGCGGGGATTTCCGCTGAGTCAGGGATTCGTACCTTCCGTGCTGCGGATGGTCTTTGGGAAGAACATCGGGTTGAGGATGTGGCAACGCCGGAAGGATTTAGCCGTAATCCTGGGCTGGTTCAGTCATTTTATAACGCCCGCCGCCACCAGTTACAGCAACCCGAAATCCAGCCCAATGCGGCGCATATTGCGTTAGCAAAACTCGAAGCCGAGTTGGGTGATCGCTTTCTACTGGTAACGCAAAATATCGATAATCTGCACGAACGTGCGGGAAGTCAGAACGTTATCCACATGCACGGCGAGCTTCTTAAGGTTCGCTGTTCGCAAAGCGGGCAGATTTTAGACTGGACAGGGGACGTCACGCCAGAAGACAAATGCCATTGCTGCCAGTTCCCAGCCCCTCTGCGACCGCACGTTGTCTGGTTTGGCGAAATGCCTCTGGGAATGGATGAAATTTATATGGCACTGGCGATGGCAGATGTTTTCATTGCCATTGGCACGTCAGGGCATGTTTATCCGGCCGCGGGTTTTGTCCACGAAGCGCGTCTGCATGGGGCGCATACGGTGGAGTTAAATCTTGAGCCAAGCCAGGTGGGTAGCGAGTTTGAAGAAAAGTATTACGGTCCGGCAAGCCAGGTGGTGCCTGAGTTTGTAGAGAAGTTATTGAAAGGTCTGTGAGCACGGATGGCGTAGGCCCGATAAGCGCAGCGCCATCGGGCAGTGATGATGCGCCGGATGCGACGCTGGCGCGTCTTATCCGGCCTACGAGGAGGGCAATTAGCGTCCTGCTTTCAGCTTCTGATAATACTCTTCATAGATGGCGCTGGCGGAACCGACATCGTTCTGCCATTCCCCTTTGTTGATGGTTTCTGCATCCGGATACAGGGTTTTATCGTTAGCCACTTCCGGACTTAAAAGCTTACGTGCCGCCAGGTTTGGCGTCGGGTAACCGATGGTTTCCGCGACTTCTTTCGCGACATCCGGGCGCAGCAGGAAGTTAATTAGCTTCAGCGCACCTTCTTTGTTTTTGGCATTTGCCGGAATAGACAGGCTATCCATCCAGAAAATACCCCCTTCTTTCGGCCAGACGACTTCCAGCGGTGTACCCGCCTGACGCGCCACGAATGCAGAGCCGTTCCACACCATCCCCAGATTAACTTCGCCTTCCATATACGGATTAGCCGGGTTATCGGAGTTGAAGGCTGCAACGTTAGGCATTAGCTTCTTGAGTTCGTTATACGCGGCTTCAATCTCTTTCGGGTCGGTGGTATTCCCGGAGTATCCCAGCTTGCGTAGCGCCATCTGGAATACTTCGCGGGCATCATCCGTTAACAGCAGGCTGCCTTTGTATTCCGGTTTCCACAGGTCAGCCCAGCTGGTCACGGTTTTTGGATCAATAGCGTCACTGTTAATACCAATGGCCGTCGCACCCCAGATATAAGGAATTGAGTAGTCGTTGTTCGGGTCAAACGGTTTATTGAGCATTTCCGGATCGAGGTTGTGGAAGTTGGTTAACTTCGACTTATCGATCTTTTGGATCATGCCTTCCTTGCGCATTTTGTCGACGTAATAGGTGGAAGGCACCACCAGATCGTACGCACCGTCTTTGTAGGTTTTGAGCTTGGCGTACATGGTCTCATTCGACTCGTAGGTCGAATAGATAACCTTGATCCCGGTCTCTTTAGTGAACTGTTCCAGTAGCCCTGGCGGAACGTATTCGGTCCAGTTATAGAAATAAAGCGTGTTGTTATCATCAGCGTGAGCGGCGCTCATGCCCAGTGCGAGAGCACCCGCCGCGAGCAGGTGGCGTGACCATTTTTTCATTTAACGTCCCCTGAATGAAAGGCCTCAACGGCCCTTGGTTTTATCACGTGCAATAAGCTGGCTGGCGATCACCATAACCAGCGACAGAACCAACAAAATGGTTGCCAGTGCGTTCACTTCTGGTGATACACCGACTTTAACCATTGAGTAGATTTTTAATGGCAAAATTTCATAGCCCGGCCCGGTAACGAAGGACGAAACGACAACATCATCCATCGACAGCGTAAAGCTCAGTAACCAACCGGCAGCCACCGCAGGCATGGCCAGTGGCAGAATGATTTTGCGTAGAATAGTCACTTCACTGGCACCCAGGTCTTTTGCTGCTTCAAGCATACGTACGTCAAAGCCTTTCAAACGTGAGTAGACCGTTACTACCACAAAAGGCAGGCAGAACGTGATATGTGAAAACAGCAGCGACCAGAAGCCCAACTGAATGCCAATCAGCATAAACAGCACCAGCAGCGAAATTGCCATCACGATATCCGGCGACATCATCACCACGAACAGCATGCCACTGACGAACGGTTTACCGCGAAAACGGTAGCGATATAAGGCGACCGCAGTCAGTGAACCGATCAGTGTGGCAAAGGTCGCGGAGAGCACGGCCATCGTCAGTGAGTGCTGTGCCGCCTGAAGCAAACTGTCGTTGTTCATCAGCAGGCCGTACCATTTGGTGGTAAAGCCTTGCCAGTTAATGCCGAAGCGCGAGCTGTTAAAGGAGTTCACAATCAAAATGATGATTGGAATATACAGGTACGCGTAGATAGCGGTCATAAAACCGCCGCGAAGCAGTCGACCGATCATTCGAGTTCCACCTTCTTGTTCAGAAGGCGGGATGCTTTCAGAGCATTGAAAATAATCAACTTTTTCTCTTCTCCAAAATCTCTCCAAAACTTCCCACCAAAACAGACAACCAAAAATAAGCGGCCATCACTAAGGCCGCGAATTTTACAACAATTTTCCAGGTGATCGGGAAAAAATGCCCATTTAAATGACCAGCCTTACCCATTCCTGACCGCGAGTGTCGTTATAGCGATCTGTTGTTGCCTGCACTTGATGGCCTGGTAGTGTTTTGGTATCAATGCCTTGTGCGCGATATAGTCGCTCGGATACAGGCAATGTTCAGTTTCCACATGCTTTTGTTGGCACACCATATCTGGTTGTACCGTCAGATATTTCTTCAGGTACTGAAGGGGTGAATACTGTCGGGTGGGAGTTATCAAATAGCACGGCAGCAGGAGCCAGAATTCTTTCTGCAGACTCTAAATCTTCGGTGATCGCTACCACCCTTTCTTGTATCGCAATTGGTAAGGGGGTTGTATGAAGTATTGCACGTTGAATGACGGATTTTATGGCGACAACACTCCCGATGACAAAATCCCGGGGAGTTTTGTGCATATCAGCGATGACGAAGGCCAGAGAATTTTAGACAGCCAAATTAATGGTCGGATTCAGTCCGATGATAATGGTTTTCCTGTTCTGGTGCCGTACCCGGAATTAACAAAAGATGAGCAACAGGAACGCGCCGGGCAGAAACGACAGACACTGAAATCAGTCGCTGATACAGAAATTTCATAGCGGCAGGATGCCGTTGATACGGGTTGATACGACAAAACCTGTCTGGCCCGCGACTCCAGAAAAATAGTACAGACGAATTAAGAGGTGTCGACTCACATAAAATCACGGGTTTTATTCATTTACCAACCAAAACTCAGCCTCTCCAAACATTTCCTGGACTATCCGGCTTATCTACCCTTTCTCATGCTTGCTGGCGTCAGTGTTGATCGCTGGTGGTATTCAGCATAGATACTAAAAATGGCGCTGTATATGCGCCATTTTACTATCTCATTGATGGTATCAGCGGGTTGTCCCCAAAGGGATTTCCGGATCCGGTTGGTGAGTAATCCTGTTACGTAGATCTCGTCGAATAATTTCGATGGACCAGAACCAGATTAAATGACCAAAAATTTCGGATACATTCTCATACCATGGAAGGTCAGCGAGAGGAGGGGTCAGTCCCATGAGAGGGAAGGAAATCATATGTACGAAAAGCTGGGCTAATGCACCAGCCAACAACCCCTGCCAGAGTTTAATTTTGGGAAAAACTTCTGCAACTACACAGTAGCCTACGGCGAACACAATAGAAAAAATGATGTGTGTTACACCAACCCAGTTAAACACATGCCCGGCAAAGGTGTAGACCGCTGCGTTAGGATCTGCAAGTCCCATCCAGTCTCGCAGAAAAATATATGGAGGGTTCAGAAAATTGCGGGAGCAATCAATTTGTCCCGCCGCTCGGATTAATGATTCCGGAACACATGCGGTAGTAAACATATCAGACGGGCTACGGGGCGGCAAAGGTACTTCAGCCCCCCATTTAACGAATGCTGATACGATACCGGCGATTAACCCGATAAAAGCAGCCAGGCCATAACGTCTGCGGTTAGGTGGGGTTTGTTCAAATATATTCATATTTCATCCATTGAATTTCATTACATTAACGTAATCACTAAGTAGTATTCATAAAAAACAATGAATGTAAAGAATTGTATGTGGCTGTATGTTCTGCTCATGAGTTAGTAACAGGGATCCCTAAAATGATTGGAAGCTATCAGGTTACTTTCTCCTTATTTTGCAGGGTGATATCATCCTAATACCTTCCTTCTATAAGGATTATAGGATGAGTATCATTTATGTTGTTGTTTTAACTTATGTAAAGCCGCTAGAGGAAGTTGACGCTCAAATTCTAGCGCATGTTGAGTGGCTTAAGAAAGGCTATGCAGATGGTGTCTTTTTGGCATCAGGAAGAAGAGTTCCTCGTGATGGAGGGGTCATACTTGCGAAATGCGACAGCCTTGAATCATTAGAAGAGCGCCTCAGCCAGGATCCATTCCAAAAGTTGAATATCGCTAAAGTCGACATAATTCCCTTCGAGGCCAGTATGAAAGCTCAGTTTTTGGAAAATATGCTCTGACAGAATCGTTCTTCAGTTCGCTGAAAAAAGAACGTATCAGAAAACGCATCTATAAAGCCTGGGCGCTGGCCCGGGCGGATATCTTCGATCACGTTGAACTGTTCAACAATCGATCGCGGCGCCACAGCTATCTCGGCGGTGTCAGTCCATGATATCCGATGATGGCTTTATCTCAGGGAGCAATTTTTGAAGATCAGCAAGGTGGTATTAGCGAGTGTAGTGATGTTAACAGGCTGTGTGGTCGCTGATATGGATTCCTCAAATTACGACTATGTCCCCTGGGTCCAGGTATTCCAGAAACCGGAGGCATCTGGCTTAACCAATGTTACACAGCGTAAAGTTGATCTGTATAGCTGCGGTGTTAACCCAAGGGCAAACCTTGACGGCAATAACTGGAGTCTGAATGGCATAGAGCCTGGAGAGACAATTGAGAGTTTTAATGCCCGGAGCAATCGCATCCTGAGTTGCATGGAGGGAAAGGGATATAAAGTGTATGGATTTGCTGAGTGCGGCCCGAAAAAGTCCCCGACAGGGCTTTGTCCTAATTAACCTGAACAGGGATGCTGAGTTGACACATTTTTACTAAACCTAAATATTGGGGTTGGCATGCAGTTTACTTGAGGGTAAAAAGCATGCCAAAAAGTATGTTATCTTATTGAATAATATTAATTAACTGTCTATGTCGCTAACCTTCTTGTTCAACAAGCGGGAAGCGCGCCAGTAGATCAGCAGCATCAGCCCCATGACGATGGTCAGGGTAATACTGGTGGCGGCTCCAAACGGCCAGTCGCGGATGTTCAGGAATTGCACTTTAATCACATTACCAATCAGCAGGTTTTTCGCGCCGCCCATTAGGTCGGATACGTAAAACAACCCCATGGCTGGCAGCATCACCAGCAAACATCCGGCAATAATTCCCGGCATTGTCAGCGGAATAATAATGCGGGTGAAGGTCTGAAGTTTGCTGGCACCCAAATCGCGCGCAGCTTCGAGTAACGGTTTATCCAGTTTCTCAATACTGGAGTAGAGCGGCATCACCATAAATGGCAGCAGGATATACACCAGGCCAATAATGACCGCGCTGGGGGTAAACATAATGCGAATGGGCGTATCAATCACGCCGAGCCACAACAGAAACTCGTTGAGATAGCCTTTGGTACTGAGGAAAATTTTGAGACCGTAGATGCGAATAAGCGAGTTGGTCCAGAACGGAACAATCAGCAGGAACAGCAGCAGTGGACGCACTTTCTCCGGCAGTTTGACTAAAAACCAGGCAAACGGATAGCCGAGTACCAGGCAGGCGAGTGTGGCAATCAGCGCCATATTGAGGGAGTGAACCAGCACCTCAAAATAGAGCGGATCGAGCAGGCGAGCATAGTTTTCCAGCGTAAAGACCATTTTGACGAAATTAGCGTCGTCGCGGGTCAAAAAGCTGGTGCCGATGATCATCAGGTTGGGCAGAAAGACAAACAACACAAGCCAACCGACAATGGTGACGATCACCACACTCTGGAATTTACTTGTGTTCTTCATCAGCCAGTACGACCTCCCAGCTTTCTACCCAGTTAATCGCCATTTTCTGGTCGAGCGAGTGGTCAAAGTCAGGATCGTCTTCGTTGAAGAATTCGCTGACCATTACCATCTTGCCATTTTCCAGTTCCACAACCGACTCCAGCGTCATGCCTTTATAGTTACGTTCACGCACGTAACCGATAAGTCCTTCAATATGATTATCGTCGTTGATTTCATCCACGCGCAGATCTTCCGGGCGTAACAGAACGTGCAGTTTCTGCCCGGGAACTACCGCGAAGTTGACGTAAATATTGCACTCGCGGCCTTCAACGTTAGCACGAACACGCTGTTCGTCCAGACGTTCAATGACCGTCGCGTTAAACATATTGATCTCGCCGATGAATCCGGCGACGAACAGATTCTTCGGTTCTTCGTAGATTTCTCGCGGTGTGCCATCCTGCTCAATTTTGCCATCACGCATGACCACAATGCGGTCTGACATTGTCAGTGCTTCTTCCTGATCGTGGGTGACAAAAACAAAAGTGATACCGAGTTTACGCTGTAACGCTTTCAGTTCGTTCTGCATCTGCTTACGCAGTTTATAGTCCAGCGCAGAGAGAGACTCATCCAGCAGAAGCAAACGCGGTTTATTGACCACCGCACGGGCAATCGCCACGCGCTGCTGTTGGCCACCGGAGAGTTGATGTGGTTTTCGCTGAGCGAACTCTTCCAGTTGCACCATGCGCAGGGCTTCAGTAACGCGAGGAGGAATATCGGCTGCAGGGGTTTTCTGCATGCGTAAACCAAAGGCCACATTCTCAAACACGGTCATGTGGGGGAATAACGCATAGCTTTGGAAGACGGTGTTCACGTAGCGGTTTTCCGCAGGAACGTGAGTGATGTCCTGGTTGTCCAACATAATATGACCGGAATCAACCGTTTCCAGACCGGCAATCAGGCGAAGAACGGTTGTTTTACCGCAGCCAGAGGGGCCAAGCAGCGTGAGAAATTCGCCATTGTTGATGGTCAAATCCAGGCTGGAAATCACCTCTTTGCCATCGAAACTCTTGCGAATTCCCGCTAATTGCACCAGTGGAGAAAGCGAACGCGGTTGTTTATTCAATTTTTTACTCTGTCCCATGTAAACGCAACGGATGGCTGACCGATGCGGGGTTTGTGGTTAACCACCTTGATGACTCTTAATGAGGGCGGTTATTCTACGGCAAACCATTGTAATCGCCAATCCTTGTTGCGAATTACTGACTTAACCCTATAGTCAGAGGGGATGTCAGGGAGAAATATTCTCACTTGCGGGGATAAAAGTGACCTGACGCAATATTTGTCTTTTGTTGCTTATTGATAATGTTGTCACAAAAAGTGAGGGTGACTGCATGGATAAACTACTTGAGCGTTTTTTACACTACGTGTCGCTGGACACCCAATCAAAATCGGGCGTGCGGCAGGTACCCAGCACCGAAGGACAATGGAAGTTATTACAACTGCTCAAACAACAGCTCGAAGAGATGGGGCTGGTTAACATTTCACTGAGCGAAAAGGGGACGCTGATGGCAACGTTGCCCGCTAACGTTGCAGGCAATATTCCCGCGATCGGCTTTATTTCCCATGTGGATACCTCACCGGATTTCAGCGGTAAAAACGTTAATCCACAAATCGTTGAAAACTACCGCGGCGGCGATATTGCGTTAGGCATTGGTGATGAAGTTCTGTCGCCGGTGATGTTCCCGGTGCTGCATCAACTTCTGGGTCAAACGTTGATCACCACAGACGGTAAAACGCTGCTGGGCGCGGATGACAAAGCCGGTGTGGCGGAAATTATGACCGCGCTGGCTGTGCTTATTCAAAAAGACATTCCGCACGGTGATATCCGCGTGGCCTTCACGCCGGACGAAGAAGTCGGTAAAGGCGCAAAGCACTTCGACGTTGCAGCATTCGATGCGCAGTGGGCCTACACCGTTGACGGCGGTGGCGTAGGTGAGCTGGAGTTTGAAAACTTCAACGCCGCATCGGTCAATATCAAAATTGTCGGCAACAATGTGCATCCCGGTACTGCAAAAGGGGTGATGGTGAATGCGCTGTCGCTGGCTGCCCGTATTCATGCGGAGGTTCCGGCAGATGAAAGCCCCGAAGCGACGGAAGGCTACGAAGGTTTTTACCATCTGGCAAGCATGAAAGGTACGGTCGATCGGGCTGATATGCACTACATTATCCGCGATTTTGACCGTAAGCAGTTTGAAGCGCGTAAACGCAAAATTATGGATATCGCCAAAAAGGTCGGCAAAGGGTTACATCCGGACTGCTATATCGAGCTGGTGATTGAAGACAGCTACTACAATATGCGTGAAAAAGTGATCGAGCATCCGCATGTGCTGGATATCGCCCAGCAGGCAATGCGTGATTGTGACATTGAGCCGGATCTTAAACCCATTCGTGGTGGCACCGACGGCGCGCAACTGTCGTTCATGGGATTACCTTGCCCGAATCTGTTCACCGGTGGCTATAACTATCATGGCAAACATGAGTTTGTAACCCTGGAGGGAATGGAAAAAGCGGTGCAGGTGATTGTGCGTATTGCGGAATTGACGGCGAAACAGTAGCCGCTTTTGCCGGTAGATGCCGGATGGCGCTTCGCTTATCCGGCCTACAAATATCGTATCCCGTAGGCCGGATAAGCGAAGCGCCATCCGGCGCACTCTCAATAGGTTACCCTTCGAAGAACCAGTATCCGCTATTCACCAGTGCGGCAAGCATGGCGAGGAAAGACGGGTCTTCCAGCGCATCCTCAAAGTTTTCCGCCGTCAGCACAATATGGCTGGCCAGCGCATCCAGCGCCGGACGGTGCGGGGAGTCAATTTTCTCACCATTTACATAAACGTCATCGCCAATGCGCAGTACGCGCAACCCACCCAGACGGACCAGGACATCGCCTTGCTTCAGGGCATCATAGATTTCGTCAGGCTGATAAGGCGGCTCAGGCGGAGCAACGTCCAGTTCATGACGCGACTGAGAGATAAACTCGCCAAACCACTGTTTAAAATGCTCCGGCTGGTTAATGAGCCCCAGCATCATTTCGCGCAGCTTGTCCATTTCCTGTGGCAGCACGTCTGCTGGATGGTCGCGTGGCGGTAGATCTGGATCGCTGTAGTACGTGCTACCCAGTTCGCGTTGCAGAACGTAATCAGCAAATCCGCTGATCAACTCCCGGGTATTCGGTGCGCGGAAACCTACCGAGTAATTCATTGCGTTTTCCAACGCGTAGCCTTCGTGCGGGAATCCAGGTGGAATATACAAAATATCGCCGGGTTCCAGCTCTTCATCGATAATGGCTTCAAACGGGTCGACCTGAAGGAGGTCCGGGTGAGGACAGTGTTGTTTCAACTGCAGTTTTTCACCTACGCGCCAGCGACGGCGACCGGTTCCCTGTATGATGAACACATCATACTGATCCAGATGTGGGCCAACACCGCCGCCGGGGACGGAGAAGGAGATCATCAGATCGTCGATACGCCAGTCCGGCAGTTCGCGGAATGGGCGCATCAGCGCGGCGGTTGGCTCGTGCCAGTGATTGACCGCCTGCACAAGAAGCGACCAGTTGTTCTCGCCGAGATGGTCATAGCTTTCAAAGGGACCGTGGCTAACCTGCCATTTACCATCCTGGTGGCTGACGAGCCGGCTGTCGACTTCGCTTTCCATTGCCAGTCCAGCCAGTTCGTCAGGAGAGAGTGGGTCAATAAAATTGTTAAACCCGCGTTTTAAGACCACCGGGCGCTTCTGCCAGTGGCGTTCAAGAAAATCGGGCCAGTTAAGTGTGAGTTGGTATTCCATAATGAGCATCCCGCAGGCTGGTATCTGCAACCGATTATAACGGATACTTAACCTCAAGCGTGAAGTCAGTACATATTTATTACATATAAAGATTACTCGTCTTTTTGTCCCGGATGTTGGCGGCCGAAAACAACTTCCATGCGCGCTCCGCCCAGCAGACTGTCGCCAGCGATAATCTGCCCGTCATATTGCTCGGTGATCTCACGTGCGACGGCCAGGCCCACACCTTGCCCGGGGCGTAAGGTATCCACGCGCTGACCGCGGTCGAACACCACTTCACGTTTACTGTGTGGAATACCGGGGCCGTCATCTTCTACCACAATGTGCAGATGATCTTCTGTTAATTGCGCTGAGATCTCGACAAATTCCAGGCAATATTTACAGGCGTTATCCAGGACGTTACCCAGCACTTCGACGAAATCGTTCTGTTCACCCACAAAGCTTATCTCAGGCGAAATGTCGAGATTAATGTTAACCCCTTTACGCTGGTACACCTTGTTTAATGCAGAGGTCAGTTTATCCAGCAACGGTGCAACCGGATGCAATTCCCGGCTGAGAAGGGCGCTACTGCCGCGCATGCTGGCACGATGCAGATAATAGCCAATTTGCTGTGAAATACGGCTAATTTGCTCCAGCATGACGGGTTCAGCATCGCTTACGCTCATTTTCTCATTACGCATTGAGCGTAGCGTGCTTTGCAATACGGCCAACGGTGTCTTCAGGCTGTGGGTGAGATCCGTTAACGTGGTGCGGTATTTATCGTAGCGCTCACGTTCGCTCTTTAATAAGCGGTTGAGGTTGCGCACCAGACTGGTGAGTTCACGCGTGGTGGCAGGATTAAGCATCTCGCGATGATGTTCTTCAAGCTCACGGACTTCGCGCGCCAGTGATTCGATAGGTCGCAGGCTCCACCAGGCCGCCACCCATAACAGCGGAATGACCAGCAACAGATTGGCGACCAGCACATATATAAACCAGCTCCAGACCATATATGAGCGTTTGAGCTCAATAGGAATGGTATCAACAACCACAATGGTCAGTTGTGGCATCCTGGCGGTGGCAGGGTAGATGTTCACCGCCACGGAGTGGGTCATTTCAGCGTTATCGTCATCTTCTCTGACTTCTCTTAGCTTCTGTTGCGCCGAATGATCTTCGCGCAGCAATGTGCTGGTGGCGTCGACATTGGCTTCAATCTCATGAAAACCATTTGTCTTTAGCCAGTCTGGGTGAATACGTTGTACCAGCCAGGGAACGTCGCGTTGGGCCCAGAGCAGTTTACCGTTTTCATTATAAATCAGCGACATTGTAGGGCTTTGCATATCGAGATTTTCAGGTAGCTCGACATTGATTTTGCCGTTTTCCCATTTGGCCAGTGTATAGAACAGATTACTTTCGCCACGCAGCAGACGAAATGTTGTTTTATCAAAGCTGACGCTATAGCCAACCAAAGCCACCATGCCATAAGCCAGCGAGAGGACCAGTACAACGCCTGCGGTTGCCAGCAAAAAGCGCAGCCGCAGCGATAACGGGAAAAAATGACGCAGTAATTTATTCATTAGCGCAGTTCAAAAAGATAACCTTGCCCACGTACGGTGGTGATCACCTCATGCGGATATTGCGCCTGAATTTTTTTACGCAGACGTCCCATCAGGACATCAATGGTGTGACTTTCACGCAGTTCGGCATCCGGGTAGAGCTGTAACATAAGCGAATCTTTACTAACGACTTTGCCGCTATTACGGATCAGCGTTTCCATAATGGTGTATTCGAAAGCCGTAAGTTTGATCACTTCATCGTTCACGGACAGTTCGCGGCGAGAAAGGTCCACCTGAAATGGCGGAAGCGAGATTATCTGCGAGGCCAGGCCACTATTGCGGCGCATCAATGCCTGCATTCTTGCAACCACTTCTTCAATGTGAAACGGTTTGGTGACGTAATCATCTGCACCGGCACTGAGCACTTCCACTTTGTCCTGCCAGCCTTCACGGGCAGTTAATACCAGAATGGGCAATGAAACGTCATTACTGCGCCAGCGGCGGATCAGTGATAGTCCGTCTTCATCGGGGAGCCCTAAATCGACGATCGCAATATCCGGCAGGTGTTCATTAAGAAAATAGTCTGCTTCCTTTGCATCTTCTGCATCATCCACCTGGTGGCCTAAATCCTGGAGCTGAACCTTAAGGTGGTGGCGTAATAATGCATTATCCTCAACAACCAGCACGCGCATCATTGTTTCTCCCTAAATTCATGGTACGAATAGTTTAACGCTGATTATGTGGTAGTGGGGATAAACATTTAATAAACCGGGGGAAGGGATGTTAATGCGGCGATAAAAAGCCGGAATCGCTTACGCTTATCCGGCTTCTGTTCAGCATCTGGCGGAGTGCTGATTACTTCAGTTCATCAACCATGGTGATGGCGCGACCAATGTAGTTGGCCGGTGTCATCGCTTTCAGGCGGGTTTTCTCGTCTGCCGGCAGGGCCAGACCGTCGATAAACTGCTTCATGCCTTCAGCGTCAACGCGCTTGCCACGGGTCAGTTCTTTCAGTTTCTCGTACGGTTTTTCAATGCCATAGCGACGCATTACGGTTTGAATCGGCTCAGCCAGAACTTCCCAGTTGTGATCCAGTTCATCCAGCAGGTGATCGCGGTTTACTTCCAGTTTGCTAACCCCCTTCAACGTAGACTGATAGGCGATCAGCGCATAGCCGATACCCACACCCAGGTTACGCAGAACGGTTGAGTCTGTCAGGTCACGCTGCCAGCGGGAAACCGGCAGTTTGCTCGCCAGGTGCTGCAGAACCGCATTGGACAGACCCAGATTACCTTCGGAGTTTTCGAAGTCGATCGGGTTAACTTTATGCGGCATGGTCGAAGAACCGATTTCACCCGCGACAGTTTTCTGCTTGAAGTGACCCAATGCAATGTAACCCCAGACGTCGCGATCGAAATCGATCAGAATGGTGTTAAAGCGGGCGATGCAATCAAACAGCTCGGCAATGTAGTCGTGCGGCTCAATCTGCGTGGTGTAGGGGTTCCACTGGATGCCCAGCGAGGTGACGAACTCTTCGCTAAACTGATGCCAGTCAACTTCCGGGTAAGCAGCGATGTGGGCGTTATAGTTACCCACTGCACCGTTGATTTTACCGAGGATTTCAACCTGGTTGAGCTGGCGATACTGACGTTCCATGCGGTACGCCACGTTTGCCATCTCTTTGCCCATTGTTGATGGGGTGGCAGGTTGGCCGTGAGTACGGGAGAGCAGAGGAATATCGCGATATTCAACTGAAAGCGCGGTGATGCCATCAATCAGTTGACGCCAGTACGGCAGTACCACTTCGTCACGTGCGGTTTTCAGCATCAGCGCGTGAGACAGGTTGTTGATGTCTTCTGAGGTGCATGCGAAGTGGATAAACTCGGAAACGGCGTGCAGTTCCGGGATATCCGCCACTTTTTCTTTCAGGAAATACTCAACTGCCTTCACGTCATGGTTGGTCGTACGCTCAATGGTTTTGATACGCGCAGCATCTTCTTCATTGAAGTTAGCGACGATCGCATCAAGGTAACCGATTGCGTCGGCAGCAAAAGCAGGAACTTCCTTGATCGCTGCGTGCGCGGCCAGTTTTTGCAGCCAGCGTACTTCAACCTGTACACGGAATTTCAGCAAACCGTATTCGCTGAAAATCCCGCGCAGCGCGCTGACTTTATCGCCGTAGCGTCCATCGACAGGGGAAACGGCGGTCAGTGAGGATAATTCCATAGATCACAACTCCGGGGTTAAATGAGCAAGAATTTGTTTTGCCTGAGTCGTCAGGCGATTACGAGAAAACATGAGTTGCAGACGGCCTCCACCAACCTGATGCCAGAGCACGGCAGCGCGAATGCCAGCCAGCAGCGAAGCGCGAACCTTAGCCTGAACCTGCGGGCTCTGGAGAATGGCCGGAGAACCCGTAACCTGAATACGCGGGCCGAGTGGGCTGATGACGTCAACATAAATGCCTGCCATCGCACTCATCAGCGTTTCTGACTGCAAATCAAAATGGTCCAGTTGGCGCTGCAAGCCGTTGATACGGTCTCCCAGCGTGTCCATAGCGCCTTTGGCGGCTGAAAGCTTACGCTCCAGCACCATCAGGCTTAATGTATAGCGGGTAAGTTCCGCGTTCAGCCCCTGACGACTGCTGGCGTTGAGCACGCCGAGCAGTGTTTCCAGGCCGAGACGCAGGTTGGCCTCGCTGCCGCCAAACACACCCAGCGTAGAGCTGGGATTCATGTCAATGACGCTGTTCAGTGAAACGTGTAATGCATCGGCATCACAATGCCCCTGGTGCGCCAGTTCTTGCACCAGGCGTGCCGACTGACAAATGCCTGCCAGGGCGAGGGTGATGTCATAATAATTCTTTGCCACGTTCACTGCTTCCTTGTATCAAATGTGTAAATAATTATACCGGCAGAGGCAGACGCTGCTCGATAATACCGCCGCCGAGGCACACTTCACCGTTGTAAAAGACCGCCGACTGACCCGGTGTTACCGCCGCGACGGGTTCGTCAAAACTCACTTCAATACGTTCAGCATCCAGCGCTTTAACGGTGCACGGAATGTCGGTTTGACGATAGCGGGTTTTCACTGTGCAGCGCATGGTGCCGGTGAACGGTTGACGGTCGACCCAATGTAATTGCTGTGCAATCAGGCCAACGGACATCAGGCGCGGGTGTTCATGACCCTGAGCCACAACCAGAATGTTGTTCTCGACGTCTTTATCCACGACATACCATGGATCTTCGGTACCTTCTTTTGTTCCGCCAATACCCAGACCTTTACGCTGACCCAGGGTGTGATACATCAGCCCCTGATGCTGGCCAATTTCTTCACCGTCAACGGTAATGATCTTGCCGGGTTGCGCCGGCAGGTAACGGCCGAGAAATTCGCGGAACTTACGTTCGCCGATAAAGCAAATACCAGTGGAGTCTTTTTTCTTCGCAGTAATCAGACCGAGATCTTCGGCAATTTTACGGACCTGTGGTTTTTCCAGTTCACCTACCGGAAACAGGCTTTGTGCGATCTGCTCATGACCGAGGGTATAGAGGAAATAGCTCTGGTCTTTATTGCCATCAAGCCCTCGCAGCAGTCGGCTTTTACCGTCCACATCCGCGCGACGCACGTAGTGACCGGTGGCGATGTAATCGGCACCTAAATCTTCGGCGGCAAACTCGAGGAAGGCTTTAAATTTAATTTCTTTGTTGCACAGAATGTCCGGGTTCGGCGTACGACCCGCTTTGTACTCTTCAAGGAACAGTTCAAAGACGTTGTCCCAGTATTCTGCGGCAAAGTTGACGGTATGCAGTTCAATGCCGAGTTTGTCACAGACAGCCTGCGCATCCGCAAGGTCGGCGGCCGCTGTGCAATATTCCTCGCCATCGTCCTCTTCCCAGTTCTTCATGAACAGGCCTTCTACCTGATAACCCTGTTGTTGCAACAGCCAGGCAGAAACGGAGGAATCGACACCGCCGGACATGCCGACGATCACTTTTTTTGGGCTTTCAGACATAGGAATACTCACGACATTGAACTTCAAGGCGGCATATTCTAGCACGCAGCCCCTTACTTGACACCCTCTGTAAACGGCCAGTTAAATTCACCGATCATCGCCAGCGGGTAGCGTTGTCCGCTCTGATAGCAGCGAATACTCTCGGCAACCAACGGTGAGCGCAGGTTTGGCGCGCAGAGAACCTCTTCTGCGCTGACCCAGCGACAGCAGTCTATATCGCTGTCATGAGGTTCGGTAGCGCACATATTGGCAAGCTCGATAGAAAACAGAAAACGTAAAAAGGGCGTTTTGTCTGGGGCAATCCATTGATGCATTCGAATGAAATGCTGTGGCTGCGCGTGGATACCTGTCTCTTCCCATAGCTCGCGAGCGGCGGCCTGCACCAGGGTTTCATCGGCTTCCAGGTGCCCGGCGGGTTGATTCCACAACGCTTTGCCGTTGATGGTTTCCTCAACGACTAAAAACTTATCTTCTGCATGCACAATGCAGGCAACGGTGACGTGCGGTTTAAACATACCTGTTCCTTATACAGTTGCATCCCGCCATTGACCATTAGCGAGATTGTCCAGCGTGTAATTCCCCATCGCATAACGAATTAACCGCAGTGTAGGAAAGCCGACGTGTGCTGTCATGCGACGTACCTGACGATTGCGGCCTTCATATAAGGTGACTTTCAGCCAGGTGGTAGGGATATTTTTCCGCTCCCGAATAGGTGGGTTTCTCGGCCACAGCCATGCGGGTTCCTCTGTTACTTCAATACCTGCGGGCAGTGTGGGGCCGTCGTTCAGCGTTACGCCGGTGCGCAGAGCGTCCAGCGCTTCGGGTGTTGGCTCGCCTTCCACCTGAACATAATAGATTTTCCCCGTACGTTTGCCGGGTTGCGTCAAGCGGGCCTGCAGCGCACCGTCATTGGTCAGCACTAAAAGCCCTTCACTGTCGCGGTCAAGTCGGCCCGCAGCATAGATTCCCGGCACGGGAATAAAATCTTTTAACGTTTTGCGTCCTGCTTCGTCAGTAAATTGTGGCAAAACATCGTAGGGTTTATTGAACAAAACCACGCGTTTTGGCTGGTTTTCTTTACGCTGCCTGGTGACTTGTCGTGAGCTGAATCGCTCAACCCGGTGATTTCTAAAAGAAGTTTTTTGCATGGTATTTTCAGATTATATCAATTGCCGCATTATAGCCTAAGAACGAGTGTCTTTCATGGCGGCGAACATTAGGGTAGTATTGACATGCTCATTACAAAACATTAACAAAAAGTTGCTCTAACGCATTCGTGCAGCAGGACGCAAACGCACATGCAGCGCGATGACAGACGAGCAGAACCAGAAGCGCTCGAAGGAGAGGTGAATGGAAAGCAAAGTAGTTGTTCCGGCGGAAGGTAAGAAGATCACCCTGCAAAACGGCAAACTCAACGTTCCTGAAAATCCGATTATCCCGTTCATTGAAGGCGACGGTATCGGCGTTGATGTAACCCCACCGATGATCAAAGTTGTCGATGCTGCTGTCGAGAAAGCCTATAAAGGCGAGCGTAAAATCTCCTGGATGGAAATCTACACCGGTGAGAAATCCACCCAGGTTTATGGCCAGGACGTCTGGCTGCCTGCTGAAACCCTTGATCTTATTCGTGAATATCGTGTTGCCATCAAAGGCCCACTGACCACCCCAGTTGGCGGCGGTATTCGCTCTCTGAACGTTGCACTGCGTCAGGAACTTGATCTGTACGTTTGCCTGCGTCCGGTTCGTTATTACCAGGGCTCCCCAAGCCCGGTTAAACATCCTGAACTGACCGATATGGTCATCTTCCGTGAAAACTCAGAAGACATCTATGCGGGTATTGAGTGGAAAGCTGACTCCGCTGATGCTGAGAAAGTGATTAAATTCCTGCGCGAAGAGATGGGCGTGAAGAAAATCCGCTTCCCGGAACATTGCGGTATCGGTATCAAGCCGTGTTCCGAAGAAGGGACCAAGCGTCTGGTTCGTGCAGCGATTGAGTACGCCATCGCTAACGATCGTGATTCTGTTACCCTGGTTCATAAAGGTAACATTATGAAATTCACCGAAGGCGCGTTCAAAGACTGGGGTTACCAGTTGGCGCGTGAAGAATTCGGTGGTGAACTGATCGATGGCGGTCCGTGGGTTAAAATCAAGAACCCGAAAACCGGTAAAGAGATCGTGGTTAAGGACGTTATCGCCGATGCGTTCCTGCAACAGATCCTGCTGCGTCCCGCTGAGTACGACGTTATCGCTTGTATGAACCTGAACGGTGACTACATTTCTGATGCTCTGGCAGCACAGGTTGGTGGTATTGGTATCGCACCGGGTGCCAACATCGGTGACGAATGTGCGCTGTTCGAAGCAACCCACGGTACTGCACCGAAGTACGCAGGCCAGGATAAAGTGAACCCAGGTTCCATCATTCTGTCTGCAGAAATGATGCTGCGCCACATGGGTTGGGTAGAAGCGGCTGACCTGATCGTTAAAGGTATGAGCGGTGCGATCAACGCGAAAACCGTAACCTATGACTTTGAACGTCTGATGGACGGCGCTAAGCTGCTGAAATGTTCAGAGTTTGGTGACGCGATCATCGAAAACATGTAATCCAGATTCTGGGTTGTGTGAGAACGGGAGCCGGGTGGTTCCCGTTTTTTTTAATGAAATTCGATGGCGATTAATACAGCTATAAACCTGCCGCGGCTCGAAGCGAATATAGGGTTTACCACCCCAGATTTGTATTTTATACCCTCATGGTATTTGTGATTAGTGTTGGCGAACACAAATTGATATTTACGCCTGGCCTGTGTTGTAAGTTCAATGGGGCGGTTCTTGCCAGGATATCTCTACCCAGCAAGCAATCATATTTTTTATGGATGAGCAGAAAAAACAGATCCTGGTGATTCATTGCGCGGCACACATTCGATGAGGGGGCGAAGCCTCGGTTGGAAAAATAATATCCTGCCGTTGCTCGAAAAAATAGACCTTTATATTTATGTGTGTTTATTTTTACCGCCTGAACAGGCGGCTTATTTTTTGTACGGTAGTAGCGAAATTTACTGTGTCTCAAATAACAGTAATGGTCTTTTTTAAACAATACCAAAAAATAAAATTAGGTTAACTCTTTGATTTTAATGAATTAAAAGATGAGTGAGCTTGCATTATCAATAATCGCTGGGCTGCATGTGTAAATAGCATAATAACTAAATTATAATTCTCTTACATTCGATAGATTGGTGAGGTTAGAATGCGGTTAATTGTCATGTTGTTAAGCTTTGTCGTCACTACCCAGGTCTGGGCTGGTGAACTTTCCAAGCCTGTCGGTAAAGTCCTTTTAACAGTGTCCGGTAATATAGAAAATACCAATGAAGACGGGAAAGCCGTTTTTGATATCACCAGTCTCGAGAATCTGGGCGCGGTAAGTTTCCAGACCTCCTCACCCTGGTATAATGGACGCACTACCTTTACGGGTATCTCACTGCAAAAGCTCATGGATTATGTCGGGGCAAAAGGTTCTGTTGTTAAGGTCACTGCGCTCAATGACTACACCACCGTTATCCCGCTCAGTGATTTCAAGAAATATAATGTTATTCTTGCTCTAAAAATCAACGGAGAATATATGCGCATCCGTGATAAAGGCCCACTATTCATCGTGTATCCCTATGACAGCATTCCTGAACTGAATAATCAGATTTTTTATTCAAGGTCAGCATGGCAGGTCAGTTCAATGAAAATTGAGTAGGGGTTCAGAGGACCATCATGAACAGAATACTGGCTGGCATTATATTTTTTCTTTTTATATCTACCGGATATATATCTTTCCTTGTGCACGAAAGACAACAAGAGCTACAGAAACTGACGCACTACACCGACTCATGGTCTGCTGTTCAAATGGTATCAGAATATTACCGATTTGAATCGTGGCTTGGTCTCTACATTAGTGATGATACGATAACGCTTGATGCTGTGCGCCTGCGTCTCGATATTATGCTCAGCCAGAGCGATTTAATAAAGGAAGGTGATTTAGGACATTATATAGAGAGCAATCAAGCGCATTATGAACTGGCTATACAGTTTCAAAAAATGCTTAATTATCTGGATGTTCATCTTGAGAAAATGAACCGTTCAGAACTCAAGGCATATTTGAAAGAAATGCATACGCTTGATGCACCGCTAGCCCGTCTTTCATCCGGTGCGTTAGATAAAGATGTTAGCTCGGTTAATAATACTAATACTAATATTCAAACCCTGTACTATATTTATTCAGCTACTTCAGTATTGCTTATAATATTGAGTGCGATACTGGGGATTCTGATTTTTTTTCAGAACAGAAACATTTTGAGAGCACATCTCCAGGTTAAGTGCCTTGCTGAGGAACTTCAGGAGTCTAAAGAAAAACTGCAGATCCAGAATGCAAAACTGGAGTATGACGTCTATCACGACTCTCTCACCGAGATGAATAATCGCCAGTTATTCTGGGGGGATTTAAATAAAATCATCGAGATGGCAGAGAAAAACAATGACTCTGTGACGGTGATGTTGTTTGATTTAGATCGATTCAAAGAGGTAAATGATACGTATGGTCATGATGCCGGTGATATGTTATTACGCCAGATATCCCATCGTTTGATTTCTATGAGCCAGGGTTCAGACACGCTATATCGTTTAGGCGGCGATGAGTTTGCGTTTCTTTCGAGCGGTCTGACAGAGAGTCGTGCCGTTTCCCGAGCCCAAAAAATATGTGATTTTATCAACCAACCCTACACTATTTATAACGCAATTATAAATATAACCACGTGTGTTGGTATTGTTATCTCAGAAACTGAACGCCGTTCCGACTATCTTTATAAATTTGCCGATCTGGCGCTTTATGAAGCGAAAAATGAAGGCTCGGGTAAAATAAAAGTCTTCCGGCAGCGGATGTTAGAAAAGCTGCAAGAAAGCAGAACGCTTGAGCATGATATGGCAATGGCCATAGTGAATAAAGAGTTCGTGGTTTATTATCAGCCTATTGTCGATTCTTTCAGCCAGGAAATTTACAGCTATGAAGCCCTTATTCGTTGGATACATCCGCTAAAAGGACTTCTGTCGCCGGATAGTTTTATTCCTGTTGCTGAAAAAACAGGAATGATTAACGAGATGGGAAAATCAGTGCTTGAAATTGCTTGCAGGGAAGCGGCTTCCTGGGCGGTACCGGTTAAAATTTCAGTCAATGTTTCACCTGTCCAGCTAAGCAGCAAGGCCTTTGCCGGAATCGTGCTGTCCATTCTGAAAGAAACCGGACTTCCGGCAGACCGTCTCGAGCTGGAAGTGACGGAATCCTCTCTCTTTACGGAGAGCAATACGCCGATGAATACGCTTAACAAGCTCAGAGCCCTGGGAGTAAAAATCTCCATCGATGATTTTGGTACCGGATACTCTTCTCTTTCGCGACTAAGTCGGCTTGCCTTCGATAAAATCAAAATAGATAAGTCCTTTGTGCATTCGATATCTACACAGGAAGACGCCCTTAATATCATCAGGCTTATCACTGGTATGGCGAAATCGCTGAACATGAAAGCTGTTGCAGAAGGTGTCGAAACAGAGGAACAGCTGGCGAGCCTTCAGGCTCTGGGCTGCGACTTCGCGCAAGGGTATCTGTTTGGTAAACCGCAGCCGGGTATCAATGGGAAAATCAGAAACGGTTAAATAACGCCCGTTCCTCGTGCCCTGGTGATACGCTAAATCAGCGTAACGACAACGCACTTGCCAGCGCTAAGACGTTGGCAATTGCCGCTTTCGCTTGCGGACTGTTTTTCCAGCACGTCGAGCCGACCATCGACGCTGCTTGCTGGGTAATATCGTCGACAGTAGAGTTTTTGAGATCGGTAAGCGAGTGGAAACCAAGTTGCTCAAGCCGCTCGATGACTTTGGGGCCAACGCCTTTTAATGACAGAAGTGCCTGACGCTCAGTGGTTGAAAAGGGCATTGTCTCTCCTTACCTATGCGCAATACTGACAATCCGCTTACGAATACACACTGATAGCGGCCAGGCTATCAGTTATAGCCTGGCCAACAGAGGTAAGCAAAACTAGAACTGGTAGTTTAAGGATACCCAGTAGTTACGGCCCGGGTTGACGTATCCGGTCGTGGATTGTGCAGTCTGATAGTAGTCGCCCGCATAAGTACTATTGCGGCCGACCTGATACAGCGTGACGTCACTAAAGTCTTTATCCAGCACGTTGTTCACCGCCGTATTCAGCGTCAGTTCTTTGGTCAGTTTATAAGACATCCCCATGTCCAGGACGGTCCAGGCTTTTAAATTTGCACCTTTGTCGTCATACACCGCCTTTTGGACGGCGCTGAGGTTGTCGTAATTCTCCGTATAGCGTGGAGCCTTACCGCGGTAGCGAGCGCTCAGCCAGGCGTTCATATCTTCCGTTGCCTGCCAGTTCAGACGGGCGTTCGCCATGTGTTTCGGGGTATAACTCAGTGGCGCGCCTTTATTCTCGCCATCTTTTTGCTTGCTCTGGGTATAGGTGTAATTGAGAGATAAACTCAGCGAGTCCGACCACAGTGGGAATGTGCTGGCAAACTCGATACCATCGGTTCTTGCTTTACCGCTGTTGGTGTAGCTGTTGGTATTATCATCGATAGAATACGAAACGATTTTATTTTTGTATTCAGTATAGAAACCCGTGACGTTGGCGTTCAGCCCAGCGTCATTCTCATAGTAAAGCCCGGTTTCGTAACTGGTACTTTCTTCAGGTTTAAGGTTCGGGTTCCCGACGGTATTGACGGTTCCCTGTGCCGTTACGCCGCTGATGCCGTTATGAAGTTGGCTGAGCGATGGCGCTTTATAACCCGTTGTGACACCACCTTTGAGGGTCCACTCATCGGATACGTCCCAGACCATATAGGCACGTGGGCTGAGGTGCCCGCCAAAGACGTCGTTATGTTCATAGCGTGTCCCCACGGTTAAGGCCAGAGAATCGAGGATATGCCATTCATCTTCAGCATAGGCCGACCATGTTTTCTGGTGGAATGTCTCTCCGGTATTGGCCAGCACGACACCGTCCTTCATGCGGGCATCCCAGTATTCCCCCCCGAGAGTCAACAGGTGCGAGTCACCTAACGGCGTCAGCAGCATGGAATCCAGAATAACGTTGGTGTTCTTCAGTTCACGCGCGTCGCCAGCCCGGCTCGCGTTCTCTGGTGTCAGTGCCGAGGAGACCAACTGGCGGCCTTTGTTCTCGGTTTCATTCCAGCCCACAGAGGACTTCCAGGTGCCAAATGTTAATGCGGTATCGTGGCCGAGCGTCACTTTGTTACGTTCATAACGCAGCGTCTTATCATATCCGCCGGTCAGATTGCCAAGCTGTCCATCATCGTTATCGTAGCGTTGTCTGGCGGAATCGAGATCCAGCCACAACGTATTGCTGTCGCTGGTTTTCCAGTCCAGGCGAGTGCCGATATTGTAATTCTCAGATTCCGTAGGATATGGCACGCGGGTGGAAGAGGTATCACTCAGCGAAGTGACACTGGAGCCTTGACGCTGCGTGGTACTGCCGCGAACCTGCATATCCAGTACACCGGCGATCAATGGGCCGCTTGACCAGAAGTTGGCGACAGTACTGTTACCCCATTTATTACTTTCTTGCAGGTTAACGCCGGTATTAATGGACGTGCTCCATTTATCGGTGCTCTTTTTGGTGATGATATTGACGACGCCGCCAATGGCATCGGAACCGTATAACGTCGACATCGGACCGCGGATCACTTCAATATGGTCGATTGCTGCCAGTGGAGGCATAAAGCTGGTATTCATGGCCGAAAAGCCGTTCGGTGTCACGTCGCTGCTTCCATTTTGACGGATACCGTCAATCAAGAGCAGGGTATAGCTGGCGGGCATACCACGGATGCTAATTTCCAGACCGCCGGTTTTACCCGTGCTGCTTTCGACATCCACACCCTCCACAGAACGCAGAGCTTCACCTAAATCGTTATATTTATTGGTTTGTAACTCTTGCTGTGAAATAACGGAAACGCTGGCAGCCGCGTTGGTGATCTTTTTTTCGTAACCAGAAGCGGTTACTACCATCACGTCTTCAGCGAAGACAAAGGGGCTGGTAAACCCTATACAGGACAGAACGACAGAGGCAACAGGTTTTAAACGCATAGTCAAACTTCCTTTGTTAAAAATTCAAAGGCAGTAAGATAATTGATGAAAATAATAATACAAATAATTATCATTATACATTTACATAACTTGTCACTTACTGTGTCTTTCTTTAATAAATATACATAAATTGTCATGAATTTGAGGTAGGTAAAAACCGAAACGGGTGAATAGTTTTTCCTGCAACTATTGCTTCTTATTTAATATAAAGCCGAATAAATACGGTGATTTTGCTTAGCCACTTCAGTGAAGTGAAAGGTGAAAGTACCGGGTATTAGAAAGTCGTATGATGTTTTTTAAAAATCGTCATACTTTTCTGCGCTGTATCATTTTTTTCGGCATTACTGTCCGCCATAATCCCTTCCCCAGGAGACCGTCTAACGTAAATTGTTCGTTAAACGCGATAAAAATAACGTAAATCTGGATAAGAGAATGATTAAAGGCAAGCTGGCACTGCTGACGTGCGCACTGACTCTCGCATTAACCTCGCCACTCCTCGCTGCGCAAAATGCAGACAAAGGCCAGACGCTAAAACTGGCCATTGGGCCCGAGCCGACGGAGGGATTTGACCCGATGTTGGGCTGGAGTCATGGCAGCTATCTGCTGTTGCATGCACCGGTGTTAAAGCAAAATGCGGATATGAGCTGGGGAAACCTGCTGACGGAAAAAGTGGTGACCAGTGCCGACGGCAAAACCTGGACGCTGACGCTTAAGCCCGATCTCAAATTCTCTGATGGTTCGCCGCTAACGGCAGAAGATGTGGTCTTCACCTATAACAAAGCCGCAAAAAGTGGTGGAAAAATTGACATGGGGAATTTCACCCATGCCCGCGTGATAGATAACCGCACGGCAGAAATTACGCTCAGCCATCCGCAGAGCACTTTTGTGAACGTGCTCGGTTCGTTAGGTATTGTTCCGGCAAAACAATATGACGAAAAAACATTTGCCAAAAATCCGATTGGCGCAGGTCCTTACCGCCTGGTGAGCTTTCAACCGGGGCAGCAACTGATCGTGGAAGCAAACCCGTGGTATGCCGGTAAGAAGAATGATTTCAACCGGCTAGTGTTTGTATTCCTCGATGAGGATAACGCATACGCCGCAGCACGTAGTGGCCAACTGGGACTGGTACGTATTGCGCCGTCGATGGCGGTAGCACCCACACAGCAGAATTTAAAACTGTGGGTTCGAGACAGTGTAGAAAACCGCGGTATTGTTTTCCCAATGGTTCCGGCTGGGAAGAAAGATGCTAATGGTTATCCGGTTGGGAACGATATTACAGCCGATATAGCTATCAGGCGTGCGATCAACTACGCCATTGACCGTAAGCAGCTTGCCGGGCAGGTTATGGAAGGTCATGCGATCCCCGCGTATAGCGCGGTTCAGGGGTTGCCATGGCAGGGGACTTCGGTGGCATTCAAAGATGGCGACGCTGAAAAAGCCCGGACGATTCTGGATCAGGCCGGCTGGAAGGTGGGCAAAGACGGAGTACGGGTGAAAGACGGTAAAGAGGCGCGTCTGACGTTGTGGTATGCCAGCGGCGACAGTACCCGTCGTGATTTAGCCGAGGCTGTGCGCGCCATGCTGGAGCCGGTAGGCATTGCAGTGTCGCTGCAGTCGGGTAGCTGGGAAACCGTTGAACGTCATATGCATGCTAATCCTACGCTGTTCGGCTGGGGGAGTCTGGATCCGATGGAGCTTTTCCATCACTACAGCGGGCAGGCGGCAGGTGTGGAGTATTACAACCCGGGCTACTACAGCAATCCGGTGGTCGAGCAACATCTCAAGCAGGCCATTGATGCACCAGACTGGCAAAAAGCGTTGCCTTTCTGGCAACAGGTTGAGTGGGATGGTAAACAAGGTGCAGGCGTAGAAGGGGATGCCGCATGGGCATGGCTGCTGAATATTCAGCACACCTATCTGGCAAATCCGTGCATTGATCTGGGCAAAGGTGCACCGGAAATTCACGGCAGCTGGTCATTGCTCAACAATCTTGATGAATGGACCTGGACCTGCCGTTGATGAAGTCTGTTTTAGGCCATGTATTACGGCTGATAGCGTTGTTAGTGCTGGTCGCGGCTGGCACTTTCATCTTGCTCAGCTTTTCACCGGTCGATCCAATCCGTGCCTATATTGGCAACGATTTGCTGCATGTTCCGCCGGAGCAATATGCACGTATTGCTGCGCGTTGGGGTCTGGATCAACCACTGTGGGAGCGTTTTTTCCACTGGTTCTTCCGCGTGCTACAGGGCGACCTTGGTTACTCGATGTTGTTTAATGCCCCTGTCGCCAGCGTGATTCAGGAGCGGTTTGCGACCTCGTTTGCGCTGCTGAGCGGAGCGTGGTTGGTTTCCGGTATATTGGGAACGACAATGGGGTTTGTTGCAGGCCGCTACCTGAACCGTTGGCCGGATAAGGCCATTTGCCGACTTAGCTATCTGCTTTCTTCCTTACCGACCTTTTGGATTGGCATGCTGCTGTTGGCGGTATTTGCGGTGCGCTGGCCGCTGTTCCCGGTCTGTTGTGCGTGGGAACCGGGAAATAACAGCGATATGGCAACGCTGACTGAACGTCTGCGCCATCTGGTTCTCCCTGTTTGCGCACTTAGCCTGCTGGGGCTGGGGCAAATTACGTTGCACACGCGGGAAAGTATCGCCAGCGTGATGAAAAGCGAATTTGTCCGCTTTGCGCGTTCGCAGGGTGACAAGGGGTGGTCGCTGTTGCGTCACCAGGTTCTGCGACACGCCATCACGCCAGCGCTATGTCTACAGTTTGCCTCGTTGGGCGAACTGTTGGGCGGTGCGTTGCTGTCTGAAAAAGTTTTTGCCTATCCGGGGCTGGGGCAGGCTACCATCGATGCCGGATTACGCGGTGACCTGCCGTTACTGATGGGGATTGTCTTGTTCAGTACCGTGTTGGTGTTTATTGGTAACTCTCTCTCGGCCTGGTTTGTCCATGTTTTGAATCGTGCGCTGGAGCGACCTGATGCTCTATAACCCGACGCCGACGCTTGTTCGTCTTCTGCTGTCCGTGAGCGGCCTGTTATTTATTGCAGTATATGGCGCGGCCACGCTGGATAATCCGTTGACCGTGAATCTTCTTGCTCGTCATCTTCCGCCTGATTCGCTGTACTGGTTTGGTACCGACAATCTGGGGCGCGACCTGTGGGTTCGTTGCTTTCAGGGGGCGCTAACCAGCCTGCAAATCGGCATTGGCGCGGCGCTGTGCAGCGGATTCATTGCGTTACTGATGGCGGCGACTTCCCGTTTGCATCCACGCCTGGATGTCGCCATGCGTCTGATCACCGATGCGATGTTGTCCATGCCGCACCTTCTGCTGCTGATTTTGATCTGTTTTACGTTGGGCGGTGGGAAAAGCGGGGTGATTATGGCGGTTGCGCTCACACACTGGCCGCGGCTGGCATTGATTTTACGTGCTGAAGCGGAACGCGTTGCCCACAGTGATTACCTGACACTCACCTGGCGACTGGGACATGGCCACTTTTACTGCTGGCGGCATCACTATTTACCTGCGCTATTGCCCCAGTGGTTAACGGGAACGTTGCTGATGTTCCCTCATGCGGTTTTGCACAGTGCAGCGTTAAGTTTCCTTGGCTTCGGGCTGGCACCCCACGAACCTTCGCTGGGACTGTTGCTGGCAGATGCGCTGCGGTTTATCAGTCATGGCGACTGGTGGCTGGTGCTGTTTCCAGGGCTGATGCTATTTCTCCTTGTGATGCTATTTGATCAACTTGCCCGGGCGGTACATCGTTTATGGTTGAGGGGTGATACATGTTGAGTTTGCGGCAGATGTCGCTGGAAGTGGCGCGTTATCGCTGGTACGGCGCAAAAAAATGGTCCTCGTTGCTGCAGGATGTTTCCTTTGATGTTGCGCCGGGCCAGATGGTGGCGTTAGTGGGGGGGAGCGGTGAGGGTAAGAGCCTGCTACTGCAATGCTTACTCGATCTGTTGCCGGAAAATTTGCGCTTTCATGGCAATATCACCCTTGATGGAAAAATGCTGGATAACAATGACATCAGGGCATGCCGTGGCAATACGTTTAGTTATGTTCCGCAAGGTGTGCAGGCGCTGAATCCGCTGCTGTCTATTGAAAAGCATTTACGAAGAGCCAGCCAGCTTTCCGGTCAGGCGTGGAATGCAGGGCAAATTGAACGCTTGCTCGAACGTCATCATCTGGAAACAACCGTGTTAGAGGCTTTCCCGCGTCAGCTTTCGGGAGGAATGGCCAAACGCATTCTGGCGTGTCATGCCGCGCTCAGTCAGGCTCGTTATATCCTTGCTGATGAGATTACCGCCTGGCTTGATGCGCCTCTGGCAAATCAACTGCTGGAACAGCTACGCGGCCTGTGCGAGCGGGGCGCGGGCGTTTTATGGGTGACACATGATCTCACTCTGGCTGCACGTCACGCAGATCGCATTGTCGCGCTGCATCAAGGAACGGTGTCGGATAATGTCAGCCGGGAACAGCTTTTGCGCGGTGAAATTAGTGAACACCTGCAACGGCAATGGCGAGCGCTGCCCGAAAGAAATCAACTTTTTGGAGAGCGTTATGCTGTGCTGTCGTGATGTGTTCATTCGTCAGGGAGGTAAAATACTGTGGCAAAATCTCTCGTTCTCGTTGTCACCAGGGGAGCGCATTGGGATTTGTGCACCCAGTGGAACCGGAAAAACAACGCTGGGACGTGTGCTTGCGGGGTGGCAAAAGCCGACATCCGGCGACGTTCTGGTTGATGGCCAACCGTTGCCGCGCCATCAATATTGCCCGGTGCAGCTCGTACCACAGCATCCGGAATTAACCTTTAACCCCAGGCGGAGTACCGGTGATGCGGTTCATGATGCCTGGCGGCCAGATGCAGAAACGCTTGCCCGACTGCATATTAAGCCGGAGTGGTTAACGCGTCGTCCCGGACAACTTTCGGGCGGTGAGCTGGCGCGAATTGCCATCCTGCGGGCGCTCGACCCGCGTACGCGTTTTCTGATTGCCGATGAAATAACTGCGCAGCTCGATCCCTCTATCCAGCGGGATATCTGGGCGCTGCTGCTTGAAGAATGTCAGCGTCGGCCATTGGCTATGCTGATTATCAGCCATCAGCAGGCCCTGCTTGATCAGCTTTGTTCCAGCAAACTCATTGTAGCGTAAAATGAGACAAGGGCTTGCAGCTGGTCTATTGATTTAATTGGTACGTTATATTATAACATTTCACTCGCAAATGATTTGAGGGTGAAATTTTGGCTATTTGTATTAAAAAATTGACAATAGCTCTGGGAATGCTTTTAGTCAGTGGTGCGGTTATGGCGCACGGTCATCATTCCCATGGTGCTCCGATGAGTGAAGCAGAACAAAAGGCGTCGGAAGGGGTGTTTGATGATAACCAGGTGCAAAACAGGGCGCTGACCGACTGGGATGGCATGTGGCAGTCGGTCTATCCGTATCTGGTGAGTGGCGAACTGGATCCGGTATTCAAAAAGAAAGCGGAGAAAGACAAGAGCAAAACGGCAGAGCAGGTTAAAGCCTATTACCGTAAGGGCTACGCGACCGATGTTGACACTATTGGTATTGAAAACGGCGTAATGGAGTTTCATACCGGTAAAAAGGTGGCATCGTGTAAGTATGATTATGCCGGATATAAAATTTTGAACTATACGTCAGGCAAGAAAGGTGTGCGTTATCTGTTCGAGTGTAAAGACGCTGGCAGCGACGCGCCGAAATACGTGCAATTCAGCGATCACATTATCGCGCCACGTAAGTCGAGCCACTTCCATATCTTTATGGGGAATACCTCACAGGCGGCCCTGCTTGAAGAGATGGATAACTGGCCAACCTATTACCCTTATCAGCTCAAGGGAGAAGATGTGGTGGATGAAATGTTGCACCATTAATCCCGACTGAAACTGTCCGATGAAACCCGCCGATGTTGGCGGGTTTCTGTGTATTACACTGACAGGAACATTATTTCCCGGATGTCAGCGTGTTGTAGCTGGTCATCAGGTTGCGATAGTCAGGAATATGGTTGGAGAACAACGTTCCCAGCCCTTCAATATCGTTGCGCCAGTCACGGTGTAATTCACAGGCCAGACCGAACCATGTCATTAATTGTACGCCAGCAGATGACATACGATTCCACGCGGAATCACGGGTCAGCGGATTAAACGTACCGGATGCATCGGTGACCACAAACACGTCGAAACCGGCTTCAATGGCAGAAAGCGCAGGGAATGCGACGCAGACTTCGGTCACCACCCCGGCAATAATTAGCTGCTTTTTGCCTGTCGCTTTGATCGCGTTAACAAAATCTTCGTTATCCCAGGCATTAATCTGGCCAGGACGTGCGATATAAGGGGCATCCGGGAACAGTTCTTTCAGCTCAGGAACCAATGGACCGTTAGGACCCGTTTCAAAGCTGGTGGTCAGAATCGTCGGGAGTTTGAAATATTTCGCCAGATCGCCTAATGCCAGAACGTTGTTTTTAAACTTGTCTGGATCGATGTCACGGACCAGTGAAAGTAAACCCGTTTGGTGATCGACCAGTAGTACGGCAGCCTGATCTTTATCAAGACGCTTATAAGCAATAGTCATTTTTCTTTCTCCATATGATGAGAGGGTGCCTTGCGGGCTGAATCTACTGATAAACATTAGTGGCTAAACGGGGCATTGGGTAGGCGCAAAAGTGGGTTTCATCGTTGCATATCTGGAACGAATAATGATGTTGCAACCGGACTGAAACAGAATGCTATATTCTAAAGCTTCTCTTTCCATCCCCTGACGCATTCGTTAGCATATTGTCTCGCAGCAAGTGCATGTGTTTTTTCAGGAAGAGGTTAACGTGTTCGCAGAGTATGGAGTTCTGAATTACTGGACGTATCTGGTGGGTGCTATTTTTATTGTGCTGGTACCGGGGCCAAATACGATATTTGTGCTGAAGAACAGCGTCGGTCGTGGAGTGAAGGGCGGTTATTTGGCAGCAAGCGGTGTGTTTATCGGTGATGCCGTCTTGATGTTTCTGGCCTATGCTGGCGTAGCTGCGCTTATCAAAACAACACCGGTATTGTTCAATATCGTTCGTTATCTCGGCGCGTTTTATCTGCTGTATCTCGGTGCGAAGATCCTGTATGCCACACTGAAATCGAAAGCCAACGACGCTGCACCAGAAGAAGTTCCGTTTGGCGCGATTTTCAAACGTGCATTAATTTTGAGTCTGACGAATCCTAAAGCCATTCTGTTTTATGTGTCGTTTTTCGTACAGTTTATTGATGTCAACGCGACTCACTCAGGATTGTCGTTCTTTATTTTGGCGATGACGCTTGAAATAGTGAGCTTTTTCTACCTGAGCTTCCTTATTTTCTCCGGTGCGTTTGTGACACAGTATATTCGTACGAAGAAAAAACTGGCTAAAGTTGGGAATTCCCTCATTGGCTTGATCTTTGTCGGTTTTGCCGCACGTTTGGCGACGCTTCAGTCGTAACGCTATTGGCCCGCTGTTGACGGCGGGCTTTCAGTATAAAGCTGTTCCCTTCATTGAAAAATGGGATTGTTATAACCAATAAATGGTATTTTAAATATATATTTTGAGGCGTACCCTGTTCACAGCAGCGATTTAATAAGACTCGCTGGTTGTCGACTGGAAAAGGGAAGAAAAATGCTTCAAATTCCACAGAATCATATTCATACACGCTCAACGCCGTTCTGGAACAAAGAAACTGCACCTGCCGGAATTTTCGAACGCCACCTTGATAAAGGTACCCGTGCCGGGGTTTATCCTCGACTTTCGGTTATGCAGGGGGCGGTCAAATATCTCGGATACGCAGATGAACACAGCCCGGAGCCAGTAGAGGTGATGATTATCGAAGCCGGTCAGTTCGGCGTTTTTCCGCCGGAAAAATGGCATAACATCGAAGTAATGACCGACGACACCTACTTTAATATCGACTTTTTCGTGGCGCCCGAAGTGTTGATGGAGAGCGCAAATCAACGAAAAGTTGTGCGTACCGGCAAGGAGTAAATCATGAGTAAAGCAACCTACACCGTTACAGTCACCAATAACAGCAATGGCGTGTCTGTCGATTATGAAACTGAAACGCCGATGACGCTGTTGATCCCGGATGTGGCCGCTGAAGTGGTTAAAGACCTGGTCAATACGGTGCGTTCATACGATACCGAGAATGAGCATGAAGTCTGTGGCTGGTAGGTATTAGTCTCTGCTACTGATTGAATGTATTCGTTTTTGATTTATAAACCTCTCTGCGTTTTGCTGGCGCAGCGAGGTTTTTTTATCTGTAAGAATCAGGGAAATATCCGGAAAAAGATTTCTTAAGAAAACCTTAAGGTCTTCGCATCGATTGCTAATAGTGGATTATTGACAGAGGTTATGATCGTGGAACTGTCACAATACAGAACCTCGCTTATGAAACTGAATACCCGACTTACATTACCCACTTTCATTCTTGGGCTAGTCATCGTAGCGATCCCGTTTACCGCGAACTGGAATGTACCTTTGCTCAACGGTACTGTCGTCAGATGGATTGAGAATGGTCAGGCGCTATGGCTGCTCTTTGGTGCGGTTTTTACTCTCAGCTACATCCGGCCTTTATCACGTCCCGAAGGTGAGAAGCAATTTTGGCTTTGGGCGGCTGTGTGGTGGCTGGTGTTGCTGGGGCGCAGCACCAGTTGGGGCCGTGATTATTTTCCAGAACACCCTAAACTTCTGTTCAGAACTATCTCAGTGGTATTGATTGCCATGATTATTCTGCCGGTACTGATATCGAAGCGCTTACGCCAGGATATTGCCCGTCGCTTACGCAATGAACCGCTGCCGCTGTGGCTGTTAGCGATCACCACCTGTGCATTTTTGATCTCCGATACGGTAGAGCATCATCGTCTGTTGGCCCCAATCTTTTTGCACAATGCCCAGTACGGCGATCTCATTGAAGAACTGTACGAACTTCCGTTTATGGCGGGGTTGTTCCTGATGAATCTCGGTTTTATGCAGCGGGATAAGCAGGAAGAATCTGCTGCCATTCGCTTTAGTGAACCACAGCTGGCGAAGTAACGGGAAAATACCTGAGTCTGGATGACCAGACTCAGGCGGTTAGCGAGGTGACTTACGCAATGGCCTCGCACAAGCGTGATTTCATGTCGCTATACGTCTGTGCGGCATACTTTTCAGCCCATCCCTGATCGCTAATGTGCTCAATACTTACGGCGCAATATTTGGTTTCCGGCGTTTTCGAAATAGGATCGAGATTATCCTGGGTTAACTCGTTACACGCGCCAATCCACCATTGATAGGTCATATACACCGTTCCGGTATTGATGCGCTCGGAGACATCTGCTCGACTGATGACCTTACCGCGTCGCGAACTGACCCATACCAGGTCACGATGACGAATACCTAATTTTTCTGCATCATGAGTATTGATTTGCACATACCCAGGCTCATCTGCCAGGGCCTGCAATGCTGCGCAGTTGCCGGTCATTGAGCGGCACGAATAGTGGCCGACTTCGCGCACAGTGCATAACACCATTGGGTACTTTTCATCAGGTACTTCTGCAGGAGCACGCCACTGTGCGGCAAACAATTTACCTTTGCCATTGGCGGTATCAAACTGGCTGTCTGTATACAGATACGGCGTACCTGGGTGATCAAGCTCCGGACATGGCCACTGAACGTGGCCCATGTCACCCATTTTTTCGTAAGTCACGCCGTAGAAGAGCGGGCATAGCTCGCGCATCTCATCCCAGATTTGCTGGTTACTTTGGTACTGCATCGGATAGCCCATTGCGGTGGCCAGCAGACTGATGATTTCCCAGTCGCGTTTGACATCCCCCGTAGGTTCAATCGCCTTTTCAAACCGCTGGAATCCGCGATCGGCGCAGGTAAAGACGCCGCCGTGTTCGCCCCACGATGTTGCGGGCAGGAGAACGTCAGCCATTTCTGCCGTCTTGGTCATGAAGATGTCTTGTACCACGATAAAATCGAGCGCGTTAAAGCCTTCACGGACCAGACCCAGATCGGCCTCGGTTTGCAGCGGATCTTCACCCATGATGTAGTAGGCTTTGACTTTACCTTCGATTGCCAGATGGGGGACTTCGGTGATCCGGGTGCCGACCTTATCATCCATCAGATTTACGTCAATACCCCAGGCGTTGGCAAACTTCTCTCTCACGGCGAAATCGGTCACGTCCTGATACCCAGGGAACTGGTTCGGCAGTACGCCCATATCACACGCGCCCTGCACGTTATTTTGCCCGCGCACCGGGCCAACGCCGACATTTGGACGCCCCAGGTTTCCGGTCAGCAATGCCAGACTCGACAGACCACGAACCACGTCAACCGCCTGGCCAAACTGGGTCACGCCCATTCCCCACATCACGGTTGCCGAGGGGGCGGAAGCGAAAGTACGCATCGCCTGACGAACCTGCTGTGCAGGCACACCCGTTAAATGTTCAACGGCTTCGGGCGCGTAATCCTTGACGGTTTCCCAGTAGGTTTCGAGACCTTCGGCATGTTTTTGCACATACTCGTGATCATAAAGCTGCTCTTCGATGAGGACATGGCCAAAGGCGTTAACCAGTGCCATATTACAACCGTTTTTTAACTGCAAATGTTGGTCAGCGATACGAGCAGTTTCAATACGACGTGGGTCGCAGACAATGATTTTTGCGCCGTTCTGGCGAGCTTTAATTACCCGGCGAGCCACGATCGGGTGCGAGTCGGCGCAGTTATAGCCAAAGATCAGCAGGCATTTTGAGTTTTCAATGTCGCTGATGGAATTGCTCATGGCGCCATTGCCTAATGTTTCCTGTAACCCGGCAACGGAAGGGCCGTGACAGACACGGGCGCAGCAATCGACATTATTGGTATGGAGCACGCCACGTGCGAATTTTTGCATCACGTAGTTGGTTTCATTCCCTGTTCCACGTGAGGACCCGGTGGTCATAATGGCGCGGGGGCCATAGGTATTTTTGATTTCAGATAAGCGTTTTGCGGTGTAACGAATGGCTTCATCCCAGCTAACGGGAGTGAATTTCCCACCTTTTTCATAGCGGATCATTGGTCGGGTCAGACGGGGAGTCAGAAGACGCGTGTCGTTCAGAAAGTCCCAACCATAGTAGCCTTTCAGGCATAACTGATTTTGGTTTGTTACACCCTCTGCGGCTTCGGCGCGGATGATTTTGTTATTTTCAACAACAAGCTTGAGCTTGCACCCGGCCCCACAGTATGGGCATACACTGGTGATTTTTTTCATCAATAACAGACCTGTTAAATGCTGAAATAGCGCGAATTGTAAACGGAGCCACGCGATACGCATCGTGGACTACGATTTGTCATAGTGACGGGCTGTTTAAGCATAAAGTGTGCCAGAAGTGAAAAACCAGCAATTACAGGGGCTGAGGGGGAGTGAGTAGACCTGAATGACTGACGATTCGACATTAATGACGAGCTACGTCAGGGAAAATGCCGCCATCAAATGGTTTAACCTTATGAAAGATCAGAAAAAGATGAAAATAACAGGTGATGCTGATCACAAATTTTAATTTTTCAGCGCTATGCTATGCTTTTATACAACAAGTGAATCGTTAACTCAAAAACATAGGTGAGGGATATTATGGGCATTATTTCATGGGTGATTTTCGGTCTTATCGCTGGGATTTTGGCAAAATGGATTATGCCAGGTAAAGATGGCGGCGGATTCTTTATGACCATTATCTTAGGGGTTGTTGGTGCGGTAGTGGGTGGCTGGATCAGTACCTTCTTTGGTTTTGGTAAAGTCGATGGTTTCAACTTTGGCAGTTTTGTCGTAGCCGTTATTGGTGCAATTGTGGTGTTGTTTATCTACAGAAAAATCAAAAGCTAAGAAAACATACTGACAATAAAGGCCACTGATATGTGGCCTTCTTCTCAGATTACCACCAACCCAGTTCTGTTCCCAGAACGACGATGACAGCCACGCCGATCATAATAAGCGTTGTTTTTTTCATCGTTATGCTCCTGGTGAGGCGTAGCCGCCAATAAAGAACCAGGACAGGAAAACGACAGCGGAAATGAAAATAATAACGGGGAAAATAATACCGAGTCGCATACGCTTATCTGCCAGAATAATTTAAAGATGATTAAGCATAACAGGGCTTAATGTACGACAAAAGCGGTTTTATCCTGGCGTTTCTTATCCTGATACATCGCACTGTCTGCAAGATGAAGCGCACAGTTGACGTCTGTCTCCAGCGGGTCTATTTCCACAATGCCCAGGCTGGCTCCCGGATAATACAGACAGATCTCACCCAGGTCATAGTCACCGCAAATTAGCTGCTGTAAGTGGTTTTTCACGCTTTGCAAGCGAACATACGGCGGCATTTCGTTTTCCATTGACAGGCTGGCGACTAAAAATTCGTCACCGCCCAGACGACCAAGAATATCATTCTCACTGCATCCACGGCGTAAACGCTGGCCAATTTGGATCAAAAACTGGTCACCGACTTCGTGGCCAAAACGATCGTTGATCAGTTTGAAATCATCTAAATCAATATAGGCGACAATAATTTTGTGCCTCAGGTGGCGTGCCAGCGAGAAGAGGGTTTCGATGTTTTCAAAGATTGCCCGACGGTTAGGTAGCCCGGTCAGAACGTCAGTGTAGGAGTGGGCGATCAGCGCAGCATTCGCTTCACGTAATTGAGCAACCAGCGATTCTTTCTGAATAGACTGCGCTATCAGACCCGCGAACAGATGCAGTACCTGCTCACCTCGTTCGCTTAGCGGTTGTTGCTGACGACTGGTGGCGCAGAGGGTGCCATAGAACGTGCCATCTGGCAGGTGGACTGGAGTACTCAGAAAGGTTGTGATCTCCAGTGCGCGTGCGGCGGTACATTCTGGCCAACGCGCGGGAACGTTATCGCTATACAGACAGTTTGCGTCTATTGCGCGCTTGCAGAGTGTCTCATCCCACGGCACCGACAGCCCTTCGGGGAGCTGCATTTGCTTACTATTACGCGCATACAGAATATGCTGCAGGCGCGCATCTAAATCGACCTTAGTAAGATAGGTCGACTCCATCTCAGTGACTACCTCCAGCATCTCCAGAAGTTGCCGAACCAGACTCTCAACAGACTGCTCTGTGGCTAATGATTGTGAGACTCGGGCAAGGATCATGTCTGACATGAGAGGCAAATACTCCAGAATGCTGATAAGTCCTGTATTGCCCGCATAATAGAACATCGGAGGGAAAGATGAAACACGCTATCCGGGTCAAAATGTAGACATGGGATTGAAACTCGTCAGTAAAACATGGAGATAGGTGGGGAGTCGGGGTACTCTTCCTGCGTAACGTTTTTAACAGGAGTGAATATGAAACTTGCCTCTATTGTTGTGCCCGGCATTTTGGTGCTGGCGGGGTGTTCCACATCACCTGAAGCACCAGTCCCACCGAAAATTGGCATGGCGAACCCGGCATCCGTATATTGTGAGCAAAAGGGCGGTGTGCTGGTTGCGGTGCAGACACCGCAAGGCGTAAGGTCGGATTGCAAACTACCCGGCGGCGAAGTTATTGATGAATGGGCGCTTTGGCGCAGAGATCATCCGGCAACGGGCAAATAACCAGCTGTCACAATTGACGTAACCACTCAGCCAGAACCAGCGCATGGTTTTGCTGCGTATCCTTCGCTGCATACAGCAGCGTTAACGGCTGTTGCCGGGCAATGTCCGCGAGTCGCTTGCCTTCCTGCTGTTGCTGGGCAAGTTCTGCGCGGTATTGCTCGGCGAAATGGGCAAAATCGATGATATCTGCGTGGAATGCCTTACGTAAATCAGATGAGGGCGTCAGCGCTTTATCCCATTCATTGAAAACAAGATCGGTTTTTTTCACCCCGCGCGGCCACAGCCTGTCGACCAGAACACGATAGCCATCACTTTTTTCTGCCGGGTCATACACGCGTTTACACTGAATATTCATCTCTTAATCCGCTCCGCTAAGCCACTGAACTCGTCTTCATTACGGTTAAATAAGATCGTAAAACGTGACTATTATAGCATTTTGGCCACATAGACTCTCAATTTAAGGGATTGTGGTAACAACAAAAAATCGGTAGGCTGAGGCTCCTTATGTTGTCCCTCATTGTCTGGACATAAGGAAAGTTAATGGAAATTTCCCCAGTTAAAGATACGCTTCGCATTGCGCTGGTGGGCGATTACAGCCCCGATATTGTGGCGCACCAGGCTATTCCCCTTGCCATCGATGATGCTGCTGCCGTTCTGGAATTAGTGGCTGATTATGACTGGCTCACCACATCTGATATTAGTAGTGGCGAAGATTTAGTCGGCTATGATGCCATCTGGGTGGTCCCTGGCAGTCCTTACCAGCACCCGGAAGGCGCGCTGACGGCAATACGTTACGCACGCGAAAACAGCATTCCATTTTTGGGCACTTGTGGCGGTTTTCAGCATGCTATTCTCGAGTATGCTCGCAATGTGCTGGGCTGGCGTGGTGCTGCGCATGCGGAAACAGAGACCACGGGTCGTATGGTGATTGCACCGCTGACCTGCTCGTTGGTCGAAAAGACGGATGATATTGAACTGCGCGCGAATACGCTGATCGCCAGAGCCTACGGACAGGATGTCATTACAGAGGGGTATCACTGTAACTATGGCGTGTCGGAAGCTTTTGCCGCTGAGCTTGAAAGCGGCGATCTGCGAGTAACGGGTTGGGATGACGCTGGTGATGTTCGCGCTATTGAACTGGTGACACATCCGTTTTATGTCGGGACGCTTTTTCAGCACGAACGAGGGGCACTGGCAGGAAAGCCTGTACCGCTCGTCCAGGCACTGCTGCGCGCGGCCAGAGGATAACAACTGGGCAGGTTGCTTATTCGCCTGCCCGGTGTATTACCTGCTGGCGATCTCTTTCTCGCGTCCTGAACAGACGCCAAACACGGCCATGATGAGGGCTAGCAGCGCGACGCCAACCAGAGGGATCTGCCAGCTATCGTTAAGATCGTGAATTTTCCCCATCATCGGCGGCCCACATGCGGCCAGTAAATATCCGACAGATTGCGCCATGCCTGATAGCGCGGCAGCCTGGTGTGCTGAGCTTGCACGTAGCCCGATGAAGGTGAGGCCGAGGATCATCGTGGCACCGGAGCCAAAGCCAAACAGCACGGTCCACAGTGCCGCCTGCTCGGGCATAACTGCAAACCCTGCAGCGCCAACAGCGCACATTAACGAGACCAGTGCGGCGATAGTACGCTGATCTTTAAACCGATACAGAACGAGGGGGATCAGTAGCCCGGGCGCTGCGGTCGCCAGTTGCAGTAAACCATGCAGCGACCCCGCCTGTGCCTCACTGTAGCCGTGACTGATCATAATGGCGGGTAACCAGCCGATAATGACATAATAGATGAGTGAGTTGATGCCCAAAAACAGCGTGACCTGCCAGGCGAGACTGGAGCGCCAGATTGCGCGGGAGTGCAACGCTCGCGAATTACTGAGGCTGGCATTGGCCGTCTGGCGCCACTGAGGTAACCAGATCAATAACGCCAGCAGTGGAAAGATCATTAACATCATTAGCGCGCCGCGCCAGCCAAAGCCATTTAACGCCAGCGGCACGACCATTGCCGAACCCAGCGCTGCTGCAGCGCCCATCGTTAACGAATACGCCCCGGTGAGCTTTGCCACATGCTGTGAAAAATCACGCTTAATGAGTCCCGGCAAAAGGACATTTCCCAGCGCGATGCCACAGCCAATGACTGCTGTCCCACCAAACAAGGCTCCGGATGAGGGGAGTGAACGTATAGCAATACCCACACAGATCAGCAGCATGGCGGCTAACAGGCTGCGCTCAATGCCCCAACGGCGAGCGACGGTTGCCGCCAAAGGCGACACCAGCGCAAAAGCAAGCAGTGGTAATGTGGTCAGGAGTCCCGTCTGGGCGGTGGTCAGACCGTAGTCAGTGCGAATCGCGTCCAGCAGCGGGGCTGCGCCGGTAAACGTAACGCGTAGTGTGGTCGCGATCATCAGGATACCCGCAATTAACAGCGCACTGTTTTTACCACGGGAAGAAGGGGAGTTAGTCATTTTTTTCTCATATCGTCAGGCGAGGCGTTACCTTAGCGTTTTTACTCTGTGGATGAATCAAGCTAAAATGACAGTTTATCGCTAAAATCGGACATTCTTATGTTTGGGCTGAGGCTGGACGGGTATCAACCCGATCTTTACCACGATGCCGCCGTGGCTTTTTGTATTCAGGCTCAGGAAGATGAGCTTTTCAGCCCACTGCATCAACACCGCAAAGGTCAGTTAATCCTGGCGTTGCATGGTGCAATTACCTGTGAAGTGGAGAACGCCATGTGGATGGTGCCGCCGCAATATGCGGTGTGGATACCTGGTGAAATTCCGCACAGTAACCACGTTACCGTTGGCGCGCAGTTGTGCTTTTTATTCATTGAACCTCACGTAGTGGTGATGCCGGATCGGTGTTGTACGCTGAAAATAGCGCCATTATGCCGGGAACTTATTCTTGCGTTGGCGAGCAAAACGGATGCCCAGCTCTGTGAACCAGCCACCCAGAGGTTAACGCAGGTATTGTTTGACGAACTCCCACAGCAGCCACAGGAGCAAATGCAGTTACCGGTATCCGATCACCCGAAAATTCGCAAGATGGTGGCGACGATGGCGCGGGAACCTGCACAATGGCAAACACTGGGGCAGTGGGCCAACGTGTTTGCGATGAGTGAGCGTAACCTTGCCCGCCTGGTCGTCAAAGAGACGGGGCTAAGTTTTCGCCGCTGGCGCCATCAGCTACAGCTGATCCTGGCGCTGCAGGCACTGATCGACGGGCACAATGTACAACAGGTCGCTCAAATGCTCGGTTACGATTCTACGACCGCGTTTATCACCATGTTCAAAAAAGGTCTGGGTCAAACACCAGGTCGCTATCTGGCGGGGTTGACTACTGCTTCCCAACAATCAGCGACACCAGACCTGCCGCAATAAGCGGACCCACCGGCACGCCGCGAAAGAGGGCAACGCCCAATACTGTGCCCACCAGTAAACCAGCGACGAGTTGAGGTTGGCTGCCCATCAGCGTGACGCCGCGCCCGCCAAGCCAGGAGACAACAACGCCGACGACGATAGCGACCAGCGACTTCCAGTTTACAAAGGAGTGAATAAGCGTAGAGGGGGGCAGCGTGCCGCTGGCGATGGGAGCCATGACGCCGATCGTCAGAATAATAATCCCAACGGTAAGCCCCTGCTTTTCAATCCACGGGAAGAATGTATTCAGCGGAGTAACACGGACGATTATCAGCACCAGAATTGAAACGGCGACAGTGGTGTTGTGGCTGACAAAGCCCAGAGCTGCCAGTCCAAGCAGGATCAGCAGTGTGACATCAAACATCGTAGTTTCCTTGCCAAAAGAAAAAATAAGCCTGCTTACTGTACGCGTAAACGCGTGACGGAACAGGCTTTTTTTAATGATTATGATCTTTTTTGGGCGAACGCATAATATCGCGTTTTGATACTGATATTACCGGCCTGCTATTGTGCGCGATGGAATGGGACTAATTCAGGTTGCGCAATGCGCAAATAATCTTGAGTGTCCATGATCACGGACTTTTCCAGCAGTCCGGCATTGAACGCAATTTCATTAAAGCGCTCAAACAACAGCGGATCGGCAACCAGCCTGAGTTTTGGATGGAAACTAAACGGTGGGATAGCACCAAATACGCAGCCGGTCAGTTCATCCACTTCAGCCGGGCTGGCAAGTGATGCGCGTAAACCGCCGATATGTCCTGCAAGCTGGTTCAGGTCAGCCTGTTGGTCAGCCGGGAGAATGGCCAACACATGCTGATTAACGCCGTTGCCTTTGACCTTACAGACCAGGGCTTTTGCTCCCTGGCCGAGCGCGGTACCACGAATTGCAGAAACAGCCTCACATTTGCCAACGGCTTCATGGCTTACCACGCGGTACGTTGCGCCTTGCTCTGACAACAACGAAATTAAACGCTGATGCGTTGCGTTACCTTTGTTCACTTCCGTCATGACTTACTTTACTCCTGGTACAACAATGAAAATCCTGCAGAAAAATAATCACGCACCGGCGCGTTTTTTCTGTTTGTTCAGATAGAGCTGTGCATCAGATGCTTTGTAAGCATCATCAATAGTGTCGTTCGGCTGCATATTATAAACCCCGGCGGAGAAGCTGATGGATATATCATGCGCAATAATTTGTAAGTTATAGCGAATTCTCTCCAGCAGGCGGGGCGTTAAATCACTGGGATGGTCGATGAGGATGATACAAAACTCATCGCCGCCGAGGCGGATTGCGTAATCGCTTTTGCGAATGGAGCTTTGAATGGCTTTGGCCAGATGGGTGATAATCCGGTCGCCTTCTTTATGCCCTAACGTATCATTGATGACTTTCAACTTATCGCAGTCGATGGCGATAAAGGTGACGAGAGTGCCCGTATTGACCAACTGATGCAAACGTTTTTCGAGCGTCGGGGTTAAAACTTTCCGATTGTAGAGTCCGGTCATGGCGTCACTGATATTTTCGCGCGTGACGTTGTGATACAAGCGAAAATGCGTTCTGACCAAATTCAACAGCAGAATTGTTGCCAGCAGATAGAAAGCGAAGATTTTCCAGGACGAGACAATAAAATACATTAAATCAAGCGATAAAGTGATGCGTATACCGCCTGGAATGTCCTTCTCGTAGTGAACATAGTGAAACAGGTTAGTCTCACTTTGGTGAACGAGAATCTCTTTACCGGAGCTGGTATCTGAGAGCGTAACGTTAAGATAGCGCCATACCAGAGGCCGGTCGCTGGTATAAAAGATATTCTTTAAATTCTCTTTGTTGATATCCACCATTACTACACCTTTTAACTTACCGGTATAGTAGACCGGTGTTAAAAAGCTCATCACCTTTTTCCCGGTCAGGTTATCCTGATAAATACTGGAGATCACCGTGCGCCCCGTGAAAATAGCGTCAATATCATTCTGGTCAATGCCGAGGGTACCTTTTTGCAAAAACGTCCAGTTATGTATCGCAAATTGGCGCGAGTCGATCCGGTCATAGAAATAGACGTAGTTATTTTTGAGGTCGACGTAATATCGTAATTTATACTCCAGCGTACCTAATCCCTGACCGTAGTCTTTCTGCTCACGATTAGCGCTTACCGCCTTATCAAAAGAGGGCAGCAGGAATATGTCTTCAAGTTGTTCGCTACATTTCGTTGAGGTGGTTTGCAGCGTCCCGTGCAATGGCGGGTAGTTATGCTCTGTGAGATTGAGTCCATGAGTGCCGTTAACGCTGTCGAAAGCGTTGCAAAGCGCTTTTTGTTGTTCGACAGACGCGGGTTCCTGAGGGGATGAAAATGTGCGCATCAGATGGGCGGCAATACTTTGATTAGTATACTTATCATAAAGAAACGATGAGTCGGCTTTCTCATTGATATAGCGCATGTACGCATTCATCGCTTTATCGCTGGCAATGAGCTCATAAACCAAAAAAGAAGACGTCAAAACAATTACGCTAACGGAGATAAAGAGCCTGAGCGCTTTATGATGCAATTTCATAATGATTTACAGCCCTGTAAGTCTGATACTTCAGTCTATCACACGGTATACCTCCTCTCTAACGCTACGGGGAAGGACATTTTGTAATAAAAAACATTCGTACTCTTCACCTTTAACGCTTAATGTTGTATTTATAATGCAACTTATAGAAAAGGAGACAGGCAGATGAGCACGACTGAAAAAGCGGGCCATACGTTCTTAGCCAGCCTGGGCAAAACCCGTCTGCGTCCGGGGGGCGTTGAAGCAACAGAGTGGTTGTTCAGCCAGTCACAGCTGACGCCCGACAGCCAGGTGCTGGAAGTGGCCTGTAATATGGCCACCACGGCAATAGAGATAGCGCAACGCTTTGGTTGTACGGTCTACGCTATCGATATGGATAAAACCGCGCTGTCAAATGCCAGAAATAATGTGGCAGCAAATGGACTGGAAAATCACATTCATGTGATGGCGGCGAATGCCAGTACCCTACCTTTTGCGGATAACAGCTTCGATGTGGTGATTAACGAGGCCATGCTGACAATGTATGCCGATAAAGCGAAGGCGAAATTAATTGCCGAATATTATCGCGTGTTGAAACCCGGCGGTCGTCTGTTAACCCACGACATTATGTTCACCACACAAAAACTGGATGCGAGCGAGCAGGGCAAGCTTGTGGAGGTGGTGAAATCAAACGTGAGTCCGATGACCAGACAAGGCTGGCGTGAGTTATTTCTCAACTGCGGTTTTGAACAGGTCATGCAGCATAATGGCGCTATGTCGCTGATGTCGCCACGAGGATTAATTCGTGATGAGGGGGTTACAGGGGCGATTAAAATTATGTTTAACGGTTTACGCACTTACGAAAATCGCCGTCGATTCCTGAAAATGTTTCGCTTCTTCCGTTCGCAACGCCATCAGCTAAACTACATTGCCTGCTGCTCTGTTAAGGGAAAATAAAAACAGGATGGGGCACTATTTATAAAATCAGTCAGCACATCTACGCGCTGACTGATTTGTTTAGGTTAATTATTACTGGTCGTACTTTGCTTATGAAACAGTTCGCGAAATACCGGGTAAATATCATCCTGGTCGCGGATATGCTGCATCGCAAAATTATCAAAGGTAGATTGCAGATGCTCATACTCACGCCACAGGGTCTGGTGTGCGCGCCGGGTGATTTCAATATAGCTATAATATCGCACCACCGGCAGCAGCTTTTTCGCCAGGATTTCATGACACAGTGGTGAATCATCTGCCCAGTTATCGCCATCCGATGCCTGAGCGGCATAGATATTCCACTGGGCAGGGTTGTAGCGATCTTTTACCACTTCATCCATTAACTTCAGGGCGCTGGAAACTATGGTTCCCCCCGTTTCCTGAGAGTAGAAGAACTCGTGTTCATCAACCTCTTTTGCCTGAGTATGATGGCGAATATAGACAACCTCCACGTTCTTGTAAGTGCGGCTTAAGAACAGATACAGCAGGATATAAAAACGTTTTGCCATATCTTTAGTCGACTGATCCATTGAACCGGAGACGTCCATCAGACAGAACATCACCGCCTGGCTGGAAGGATCGGGTCGTTTTTCATAATTCTTGTAGCGCAAATCAAAAGTATCTATAAACGGTACGCGTTCGATTTTTGCCCGTAATTCAGCAATTTCTTTGCGTAATCGCTCTTCTTCCAGCAACTGCGCAGGTTCACTTTTGGCGATGGTTTCCAGATCGGCCTCAAGCGCATGCAGTTCACGACGTTTACCCGCCGTCATTGCTGTGCGACGCGCCAGTGAGTTTTGCAAGGAGCGCACCACGCTGATGTTGGCTGGCACACCGTTGGAGGTAAATCCTGCACGGTGCGTTTTAAACTCCGTTAGCTGACGCTGCTGATTCTGCTTCAGGTTAGGCAGCGCTAAATCTTCGAACAGCAGATCAAGATATTCATCTTTAGATATCTGAAAGACGAACTCATCCTGACCCTCTCCATCCTGACTGGCCTGGCCTTGTCCGCTTCCTGAACCGCCGCCGCCCCCCTGCGGACGTTCGATACGGTCATTCTGGACAAAATGATCGTTACCCGGATGGACGCGATGACGCAGGCCACCGCGCCCCTGATGAAACATCGGTTCGCTAATATCATCGGTCGGAATAGAGACAGATTCGCCGCTATCTACATCGGTCACCGAACGCTTGTTAATGGCCTCGGAGATCGACTGTTTAATTTGCGATTTATAACGGCGCAAGAAGCGTTGGCGGTTTACCGTGCTCTTGTTCTTGCCGTTAAGACGCCGGTCAATAAACCAGGTCATATGCCCCCCGTACTGCCAACTGTTCGCCATGTCTGTAAGTGCCGGATGGCGCTGGCGCTATCCGGTCTACGGAACATTATTTTGCAAGCCCGGTAAGCGCATGCGCCACCGGGCACTTATGTTAAGACGATTTACGTACGCGCAAATACCATTCGCACAGTAAACGCACCTGTTTACGCGTATAGCCTTTTTCCATCATACGGTCGACAAAATCGTCGTGCTTTTTCTGCTCGTCAGTCGAGGTTTTAGCGTTAAACGAAATGACCGGCAGCAACTCTTCGGTATTCGAGAACATTTTCTTCTCAATAACCGTGCGCAGTTTTTCGTAACTGGTCCAGTTTGGATTACGACCGCTGTTGTTTGCTCTGGCGCGCAGAACAAAGTTGACGATCTCATTACGGAAATCTTTCGGGTTACTGATACCCGCCGGTTTCTCAATTTTCTCCAGTTCTGAGTTCAGCGACTCACGGTCAAACAGCTGACCGGTATCCGGGTCGCGATACTCCTGATCCTGAATCCAGAAATCCGCATAGGTGACATAACGGTCGAAAATGTTCTGTCCGTATTCAGAGTAGGACTCGAGGTAAGCCGTCTGGATCTCTTTGCCAATAAACTCGGCGTATTTCGGGATCAAATAGCCTTTCAGGAACTCGAGATAACGTTCGGCCTGCTCCTGCGGGAATTGCTCGCGTTCGATTTGCTGCTCAAGCACATAGAACAGATGCACGGGGTTGGCCGCGACTTCGGCATGGTCAAAGTTGAACACGCGGGAGAGGATCTTGAACGCGAAACGTGTGGACAGACCGTTCATCCCCTCATCAACTCCGGCGTAATCCCGGTACTCCTGATACGATTTTGCTTTAGGATCGGTATCTTTCAAGCTTTCGCCGTCATAAACGCGCATCTTCGAATATATACTCGAGTTTTCAGGTTCTTTCAGGCGTGAAAGAATAGTGAAGCGAGAGAGCGTTTCCAGTGTGCCCGGTGCGCAAGGCGCATGGGTCAACTCACTGTGGTTAAGCAGTTTTTCGTAGATCTTGATCTCTTCAGATATACGTAAGCAATACGGAACCTTCACGATGTATACACGGTCGAGGAAGGCTTCGTTATTTTTGTTGTTGCGGAACGTCACCCATTCAGATTCGTTCGAGTGGGCGAGAATAATTCCGTTAAACGGCAGGGCAGAGATACCTTCTGTCCCGTTGTAGTTTCCTTCCTGGGTTGCAGTCAGCAGAGGATGCAGCACTTTAATCGGTGCTTTAAACATCTCTACAAATTCCATAATCCCCTGGTTGGAGCGGCACAGCGCACCTGAGTAGCCATAGGCGTCAGGATCGTTCTGTGCATGGTGTTCGAGTTTACGAATATCTACTTTCCCGACCAGAGCGGAAATGTCCTGGTTGTTTTCATCACCAGGCTCCGTTTTAGCGATGGCGATTTGCTCCAGAATAGACGGCCAGACTTTGACGACGCGGAATTTAGTAATGTCCCCGCCGAAATCATGCAAACGCTTCGCAGCCCACGGCGACATGATTGTGCCGAGATAGCGACGCGGAACCCCATACTCTTTTTCCAGGATCTGTGCATCTTCCTGCGGATTAAACAGGCATAACGGATGATCGTTAACCGGGCTACGTTCACCATTGGCGCTGAGGACATAAATGGGCACTCTTTGCATCAGCGATTTCAGTCGCTCTGCAAGCGATGATTTTCCCCCTCCCACCGGCCCCAGCAGATAGAGGATCTGCTTCTTCTCTTCCAGCCCCTGAGCCGCATGTTTCAGATAAGAAACAATCTGTTCAATCGCGTCTTCCATGCCGTAAAACTCTTCAAAAGCGGGATAACGTGCAATCACCCGATTCGAAAAGAGTCGAGAAAGTCGAGGTTCGTGGGCAGTGTCAACCATGACAGGCTCACCAATAGCCATTAATAGCCGCTCTGCCGCGTTGGCATAAGCACTGCGATCTTGCCGACAAGTGGTAAGAAACTCCTGCAGCGTGAACTCTTCGTCCTTGGCAGCTTCATAACGCTGGCGATAGTGATCGAATATATTCATGGTATGCCGTCCTTTCGTTTTTTAGCACATGTTAAGAGCCGTTCATATGAATAGTAGAGGCCCCTGAAGAGGTAAACTGAACGACGTCGCTGCTGAAGAAATAAGCAACTCTCATGCCATTTCGATGGTCAGGAGATCAACGTATTCGGTGATACACCTTCTAAATTTAAGCGTAGATGGCATTTGCAAAATTTGCCTGTACGCGCAAATGAATTTCAATGGCATATCAATAACTCATCAGCAAAAAAAGCACATGTTATGTAAAGAAATGGGGCTGAATTCATGTGCTGTTCACCGCACTGCAAACAAAATGCCATCACTCATTGAGAAATTAGGGGGTTACATTGGGCAGGTAATACGTAAAATAGTTGGGCTGAAGCGTATTGGCGGTTACACTTTCGTCGCTAAACATTTGAATAAGGAATTATGGATTGTGACCAAACTCAAACTTCTGGCACTTGGCGTGCTTATTGCCACGTCCGCGAGCGTCGCGCAAGCAGAAAGCAACCTGACGCTGGGCGCAGGCGTTGGTGTGGTTGAACACCCTTACAAAAACTACGATAGTGACGTTTACCCGGTCCCTGTTGTGACCTATGAAAGCGACAACTTCTGGTTCCGTGGTCTGGGCGGCGGTTACTACCTGTGGAATGACAATGCAGATAAATTATCTGTGATGGCGTACTGGTCGCCACTGTACTTCAAGCCTGGCGACAGCGACGATAGCCGTCTGCGCAATCTCGATAAGCGTAAGAGCACCATGATGGCCGGGCTTTCTTACGTGCATAACACACAATATGGTTTCCTGCGTACCAGCCTCGCGGGAGACGCACTGGATAACAGTAATGGTATCGTATGGGATCTGGCATGGCTGTACCGTTATACCAACGGGGGCCTGACGCTGACACCGGGGATTGGTGTTGAGTGGAACAGTGAAAACCAGAACCAGTACTACTATGGTGTATCGCACCACGAATCGTCCCGCAGTGGTTTACGCAGCTACGATCCTGAAAGCAGCTGGAACCCGTACCTTGAACTCAGCGCCAACTATAATTTCTTAGGCGACTGGAGCGTGTACGGTACTGCGCGTTACACCCGTTTGTCTGATGAAGTGACAGACAGCCCGATGGTAGACAAATCCTGGACGGCTCTGATCTCAACGGGTATCACCTATAAGTTCTGATGCATTTCCAATGCTGAACATGAGCCCGTGTTATGGACTGAACCCATTATGCGGGCTTTTTTGCCTGACGGGAATGAATGTTGATCTTAAGCATGAGAATTCACGATTTTTGCTGATTCTGCCTTATGCGATGCTGCAACGAATAATTAACGTGTTTTACCTGGTGTAGTTACCAAAAAGGAACGGATGATTTAATTAATCAGATATCGATTTGCTTACAGAATAAGAAATACAGGTATCCCATCACCAATCATCGTTAGCGGCTAACAAAAGTCACTACGGCAATATACTGAAAATGCACTGTTTTGTTATGACTCCTGGACCTCAATCAACCTTGCAAGGCGTATTGCAAATATCTGACAACTATTTTCATCGTCTAATTTAACCATGAAAGTCATCTTTCATGTGAAAAGTAAAAAACAAAACGGTTAATTTTTATTTTGCATTCTTTAGGTAATTATCTGAAAAAATTTAAATTGACATTAAATATTCTATTGCAGATATTACTCAAACTTAAAAAGTAGTGAGAGTAATTCTTCCTTGCAGAAATATCATCTGCGATGAAGGTTTTTGAGTATAAACCTGGTATAGATAATGAAAAAGTTAATCATGATAGTTGTGATGGGCGGGGTTCTGGCGGGTTGTTCTATCGAGGCTTCTCGCATGAATGACTGTGAGAACAAGGGCGTAAGTCGGGACGCATGCTACGTTGCTGAGCAGAATCGTCAGGCTACAATCAATGCTGCAGCGGAAAAACAGGCTATGGAAAATGCACAGAGCCTGTACAGCACAAATGACGCTAATTCCAGCCATCATCATAGTCATAATAAATATTAAGGTTTTCCTCATGAAAAAATTAATTATTATCGCTGCGCTGGTGGCATCAACTATTGCACCTGCTCATGCTATTAGCGAGGCTTACCGCCGTCAGTTACAGCATGATCATAAAACCATGGTTAGTGAAGTGAATGCTCCGGTTAACGGCAGTACGGTAAAACCCATACATGTGAAGAAACTGGGGGTCGATTTTAAACGTGGTGCCGATGGCATTGCCTACATAAATGGTAGCCCGGCAGCAAATGATGAAAATAATGCAGAGGCGCAAACCTATAGTGCAGGCTTGATTTCGGTTATTGTATATAAGAACGGAAAAATAAATGCCATGAAAGAAGGTAAATATTTAGGCCGTTTAAAATAATCTCTGCACAGCTAAAACGTTATCTGTCTAAGTCCGGGAATAAATACTGTGCCCGGGCTTTTTATTGCATCTGATTAACGACGAACCCTCCAAACGAGGATGGTGCAATTTGTGCACCATCACAGGACACATCACCCGTGTTTTGCTTTACTGTGGTGCATGTACTCAGGGGGGAACTATGACAGTAAAACAGGTGATGTTTACGGAGCAGGTTTCGCTTCCTGCTATAGGGCAGGGAACATGGGGCATGGGGGAGAATCCCTGCCGTCGTCGTGATGAAGTCTCGGCGTTGCAGGTTGGCCTGGATCTGGGACTGCGTCTGATTGATACGGCTGAAATGTATGCTGATGGTGCAGCAGAAGAGATTGTTGGCGAAGCATTAGCGGGACAGCGCGATGGTGCATTTTTGGTTTCAAAAGTTTATCCGTGGAATGCCGGAGGCCAGAAAGCGATTGCTGCCTGTGAAGGCAGTCTGCGCCGGCTGAAAACCGACTATCTGGATCTCTATTTGCTGCACTGGACGGGGGACTTTACTTATGAAGAAACCGTCAGCGCCATGGAAAAACTCATCGCTCAGGGGAAAATTCGTCGGTGGGGTGTTTCGAATCTCGATTATGACGAGATGCAGGCGCTATGGCAGGTTGCAGGTGGACAACAATGCGCCACTAACCAGGTGCTATATCATTTAGCGTCGCGCGGCATTGAATATGACTTGCTGCCATGGTGTCAGCAACAGCAGATGCCGGTTATGGCCTATAGCCCGTTGGCACAGGCAGGACGGCTGCGCCGTGGTCTGCTCACTCATTCGGTGATTAGCGATATTGCACGTGCACACGATGCCAGTACCGCCCAGATCTTGCTGGCGTGGGTTATTCGTCAACCGGGCGTGATCGCGATTCCAAAAGCGGCAAGCGTAGCGCATGTCGAACAAAATGCCGCCGCGCTGAATATCACGCTCTCGGTTGATGAACTGAAGTTGTTAAATGAGGCATATCCGGCGCCAAAAGGTAAAACGGCGCTGGATATGGCCTGATTTGCCTGATGGCGCTGCGCTTATCAGGCCTACGGCTACGAGCGGTTTGTAGGCCGGATAAGGCGTTAGCCGCATCCGGCATGATGCGCAGAGTTGTCTTAGCGTTTAGCCACACGAATAGTCTGCGCGAGGCGAGATGGTTTTTCTTCGGTGGTTTTCTGCGGAGCGGTCGCGTAAGCCGTTTCTACACAAACAAACGTTTTGTAACCGTCATCCGGCATGTCGCCCATACTGACGGACAGCGCCGGGCCCGGGTTCCAGCCGACAACGTTCAGATGGTGGTGGTGCACGACATCGATATTACGCTTGAGTGAATCATCATGGATGACGCTACATGCTTCCGGGTTCAGATAAACACGGTCAGTACGATCCGGGAAGGTCTGGATACCATCGGCCAGCACATCTTCTTTGGCATCGTTCACTTTATCGATCAGACGGTCGCCAAGACCACTGACTTTCACTGCGGCAATATCACCCACGTTGAAGTAGGTATGCAGTGCGGAGGTGGTTTCAAACTCACCGTGGGCTTCCAGCTCGATTTCACAGGTAGCACCGACTTTAAAGCGGGCAAGCAGGGTAAAGTCGTGCGGCCATAGCTGACGCGTTTCAGCGTTGCTTTGCAGCTCAAACGTCAGAACCACGCCGTTGTCATCTTCGTTGTGTGCCTTCAGCGTCCAGGGCAGGTTACGGGCAAAACCATGCGAAGGCAGGCCCTGCTGGGCAGCTGGACCAAACCAAGGCCAGCAAATTGGTACTCCGCCCCGCAGCGCTACGCCGGTTTTAAACGGGGTATTGTTGCTTAACCACAGGACTTCCTCTTCACCATTTGGTTTCCAGGAAAGAAGATGTGCGCCCTGCAGTGCGAAAGAAGCTTTAACCTGTGGGTGATCGACAACAAGAACCTCAAGTTCATCAAGCTGACGGCGGGAGAGGACAGGGGTAAGCTGTTCAATGACCGGGAGAGCGAAAATTTTGTTAATCATGATGCAATCCTTGGTATGTAAATATTTTGGTCATAAAAAAAGGCGACCGAAGTCGCCTTTTTGGATCAGATACTCATCTCAACTTATTTGGAGATGTGAGCAATCAGGTCCAGAACTTTGTTGGAGTAGCCGGTTTCGTTGTCGTACCAGGAAACCAGTTTCACGAAGTTGTCGTTCAGTGCGATACCTGCTTTAGCATCGAACACGGAAGTGCAAACTTCACCGTTGAAATCGGTAGATACGACGTCGTCTTCGGTGTAACCCAGAACACCTTTCATCGGACCTTCGGAAGCAGCTTTGATTGCTTTCTTAATTTCTTCATAAGAAGCAGCTTTTTCCAGACGAACGGTCAGGTCAACAACGGATACGTTCGGGGTCGGAACGCGGAACGCCATACCAGTCAGTTTGCCATTCAGTTCTGGCAGTACTTTACCTACAGCTTTAGCAGCACCGGTAGAGGACGGGATGATGTTCTGGGATGCACCGCGGCCGCCGCGCCAGTCTTTGTGAGACGGGCCATCAACGGTTTTCTGAGTAGCGGTGGTCGCGTGAACAGTCGTCATCAGACCTTCGATGATGCCGAAGTTGTCGTTGATAACTTTAGCCAGCGGAGCCAAGCAGTTAGTGGTGCAGGAAGCGTTAGAAACGATGTCCTGACCTTCGTATTTGTCAAAGTTAGCGCCTTTAACAAACATCGGCGTGTTGTCTTTGGAAGGACCAGTCAGAACAACTTTTTTCGCGCCAGCAGTGATGTGCTTACGAGCGGTTTCATCTGTCAGGAACAGGCCAGTAGCTTCAGCTACTACGTCAACACCAACTTCGTCCCATTTCAGGTTAGCCGGATCACGTTCAGCGGTAACACGGATTTTTTTACCGTTTACGATCAGATGACCGTCTTTCACTTCAACGGTACCGTTGAAACGGCCGTGAGTGGAGTCATATTTCAGCATGTAAGCCATGTAGTCAGCGTCTAACAGGTCGTTGATTGCAACGATCTCGATGTCAGAACGTTCTTGAGCAGCACGGAAAACAATGCGACCGATACGGCCAAAACCGTTGATACCTACTTTGATAGTCATATATTCCACCAGCTATTTGTTAGTGAATAAAAGGTTGCCTGTAAAATTACAAAAACCTTACGCAGCGTCAAGCGGAATCGTGTCAATCATTGCGACAAATCAAACTGCTGCTTAAGCTTTGCGCAACTGACTCGCCTCACTCTTCCTTTGGGCTTGAAACCACATGGGGGCGGCGGCTCGAATTTTAAAGGGCAATCAAGATAAAAACGTGATATCGATCACGATTACTGGGCTGCCATTTCGCACGGATCAAGTTTAGAACAAAAGTTCGCACTACGGTGTTAATGTTTTGTTAGAATCTGTCTCGCGATGTGAGTTTAGATAAAGCGAGATGTGAGCAAATGGCTAAGCAACCTTCCCCAGAAGAACTGAAAAAAAATTTGTCCGAAATGCAGTTTTATGTGACACAAAATCATGGGACAGAACCGCCATTTACCGGGCGTTTGCTGCACAATAAGCGTGATGGCATCTACCATTGTCTGATCTGCGATAATCCCTTGTTTCGTTCAGAGACAAAATACGATTCTGGCTGCGGCTGGCCCAGCTTTTACGAGCCGGTGAGCGAAGAGGCTATCCGTTACATAAAAGATACGTCTCACGGCATGCAGCGCATTGAAATCCGCTGTGGAAACTGTGATGCGCATCTGGGACATGTCTTTCCGGATGGGCCTCAGCCCACAGGCGAGCGTTACTGCGTTAATTCAGCGTCATTGAACTTTACAGACGGCGAAAACGGTGAGCAAACGAAAGGCTGAAGAAACGATTCAGCTAATTATTCTACGGAGAGTGGATTTAACATGAATCTTGATGAGATGATCAACAGCATGACGCCGGAAGTTTATCAGCGCTTATCGACTGCCGTTGAACTGGGAAAATGGCCGGATGGCGTCGCGCTGACCGCAGAACAAAAAGAGAACAGTTTGCAACTGGTGATGTTATGGCAGGCACGTAACAACACGAATGCACAACACATGACTATTGATACCAACGGTGAGATGGTGATGAAGAGTAAGCAGCAACTAAAAGTGGAGTTTGGCATTACGCCCGAACCGATTGCGACGTTTAAATCCTGATTAACCTGGCCCGGCAAACATTGGTGTCGGGCCCGCAGTTGCTGTTATTTCTTGTTCATCATCGCTTTAAGGTCGGCAAACGGATTGTATTTCGCCTCGCCAACGTATTTCTGCGCATCTTCCCCCGCCACTACGGTAGAACCATACTGATCCACCTCAGTGTATTTCGAATGCTCATGATCGTGGCAGTACAGGCACAACATCTCCCAGTTGCTACCATCTTCCGGGTTATTGGAATGGTCGTGATCAATATGGTGTACGGTTAATTCGCGCAGATTTGAGTACACAAACTCGCGGGAACAACGTCCACAGACCCAGGGAAAGAGCTTAAGCGCCTTTTCCCGATAACCGACTTCCAGACGGGCGTAATTTTTAGGGATGAAAGCCATACCAGCTCATGCCTCCAGTAGAAGATGAAAAGCTGCGCCAGAGAATGGCGCAGCGCAATGGGCTAATCATAACCTATTGTGGCAAGCGTTGGGATCAGTGTTTGATACCTAACGAATCGGCCAACTGCTTCGCCAACTGGTTTTTATCATCCGCACCATACTCCCAGAACATAGCGCCTCCCAGCCCCTTGCTCTTGATGTAGTCAGCCTTAATCGCTACCGAGCGCGGGTTTTCATAGGAGAGGGCAAAGAGTGCTTTTCCATCTGCAGACTGCACCGATAGCCACGGCACTTTTGCTTCATCATCCCAGTGCTGGCTAAAGCGCTTCTGCGGATCGTTGATCAACTTCGCCACAATATCGTTGTACTTCACATAGGTATCTTTGCTCAGATCGACGCCCAATGATTTGAACAATTCAATTTGCGCAGGCTCGAAATAGGGCTGAGTGGCTGGATTTTTCTGCGCGTCAGGTTTGCTCCAGTCAATGCCAGGTTCAACGGCGCGCTTCGGAACGCGTCCATAAAAACCGATGCCCAGGTTCATCTGACTCGCTTTTAGCCCAGCGGCGAGATAGTTGTTGACGACAAAATCGGCGCTGTACTTATCCGCCGCGGCGACCGTTGGCCATTGCGTCGAACCGTACAGATTCGAGTTGAAATACTGAGTACCGTAGGCCATGTCATAGGTCATCAGATTGATGTAATCGAGCGATGGCGCAATGGCTTTCACATCCACCCAACTTTTCGGACTTTCCGCATTCGCACCCACGGCGATGGTTAGCAGTTTTTTATGACCCAACGCGGCACGCAGTTCCGTTAACAGCGCGGTGAAGTTCGCGCGGTCGGCTGGTTGGCTTTCAACCAGTCCCCATGCGCCGTTGACCGGATATTCCCAGTCGAGGTCGATGCCATCCAGGCCATATTTCGCAATTATCTCCTGAGCAGACTGAATAAACACCGCGCGCGATTCTTTCGTTGCTGCAGCGCCGGAGAATCCGCGTGCGCCCCAGCCGCCGACGGAAAGCAGAACTTTGAGGTTCGGATTCTGTTTACGTAGCTGTGGAATTTTCAGCAAATCATCCTGTACTTTCTGTGAAAGCCAAATTTGATGGAGCTTGCTGACATCTTTTAAGGCGTCATTGGCCTCGTCTTTTTCATTGTTATAGACAAGGCCAAATGAGTAGTTGAGATGGGTTATCTGACGAACATCCAGTTTATTGATATCGCCGCCAGGACCGGCAGTGACGTCGCCACCGCCATTGAAGTAGCCAACAGACATCAGCGCACTGGCGGAAACAACGCTCGCGCAGAGCAGGGGTAATGCTGCCAACAAAGGCAAAAGTTTCATCGGTGTTCCTCTTTGACATTTAAACAAGCAGACACGCCACGGAAATGGCGTGGCGAAAAAACAGCACTTGCAGGTTAACAGTTTCATAACAGGAAAAATGCGAAGGGGTTCACGCCATGCTGGCGAAGCGGCAAAGCAGTTTGGGTCGGTGTTATCGGTTGGGGCATACACCACCAAATGGGGATGCGAGTCCCTTTTTTGGCCTACAGATTTGCATGAATGCGCGAATCTGTAGGCCGGATGAGGCGTTTTAAAGTTAGCGCTGGGTTTCCAGCCAGTCATCAAGTGTATACAGCGTTGCGCCTGCCGCTGCCATGTCCATAAAGGCGTTTGCACTGTCCTGGGGTTGAATATTGACGCCACGGCAGCCGTCGGTAATAACGCTGACGGTATAACCCAAATCGAGCGCATCCAGAACGGTAAATTTGACGCAATAATCAGTTGCCAGCCCCATGATGAGGAGGTCAGTAATATGATGTTGCTGAAGCCACGCATTCAGCGTAGTAGCCTGACGGCGACCGTTATCAAAAAACGCACTGTAACTGTCGACCAGCGGATTTTCGCCCTTGGTAAAGGTTTGAGTTATCGCTCGCTGGTTCAGCAGAGGATGCAGGGCGGCCCCATCACTGTGTTGTACGCAATGATCGGGCCAGAAGGTTTGCGCCAGGCCATCGAGGTGTCCCTGGCTGTAGGTCGCGACCTGATGCTGGCTGGCAAAGCTGCCGTGATGAGCCGGGTGCCAGTCCATGCTGGCAACGACGGTGTCACCGCGTAGGACACACCAGTCAATCAGACGGTTGGCAATATCGATTGTGCTGTCGCCTTGCGGAACGGCAAGCGCGCCACCGGCACAAAAGTCATTTTGTAAATCGACCAATAGTAAGGCTCGGGCCATGGGCATAAACTCCTTTATTCGTCCGGGGTGAGCTCGCCGCGCAGATTTTGCGTCATTGCTTCACGAATGGTTTGCGTATCCAGTCCCTGACTCAGTAAATAGTGCAATTTGGTGAGTGTGGCTTCGACCGTCATATCCGCGCCGCCAATCACGCCAGCATGCGCCAGGGCATTCCCTGTCGCATAGCCACCCATGTTTACCTTGCCGGACATGCACTGGGTCAGGTTCACCACCACGATGCCACGCGAGCTCGCATCTTTAAGTTCTTGCAGAAACTCTTTATTTTGCGGCGCATTACCCACGCCGTAGGAACGCAAAATTAGCGCTTTTACCGGCTGGCGCAGGAAGTTACGCACCACGTCAGCGGAGATGCCGGGGTAAATGGTGACCACGCCGATCGGTTGCGGGGTAATGGGGTGAACAATCAGAGCGCCGGCGCCATGTGGCGCTGGCGGTGTCCCCAGGCGACGAATGTGGATCCCCGCTTCCAGCAGCGGCGCAAGGTTTGGTGAGGCAAAGGCGTCAAAACCATCGGCGTGCGCTTTAGTGGTACGATTGCCGCGAAACAGTCGATTGTTGAAAAACAGCGTCACTTCATTAATCGGGTAATTTGCCGCCACGTACAGCGCATTGAGCAGGTTGATTTGCCCGTCTGAGCGTAACTCGGCTAGCGGTATTTGTGACCCTGTCACAATTACGGGTTTGCCCAGATTTTCCAGCATAAAAGAGAGCGCCGAAGCCGTAAATGCCATGGTGTCGGTGCCGTGCAGAATAACAAAACCATCGTAATCGTCGTAGTGCGCTTTAATGTCTTCCGCAATATGCTGCCAGTCTTCCGGCGTCATATCGGAGGAATCCATCAGCGGGGCGTATTCATGGATGGTGAAGTCTGGCATCTCCGGACGGTGGAATTCAGGCATCAATGCCAGCTGGCGCTGCAGGTGACCGGAAACGGGAATATAACCCTGTTCTGAGCGCTGCATACCAATGGTACCGCCGGTATAGGCAACGTAAATTGATTTTTTCTGCATGACTTTTCTTCTGTCTCAAAGAAAACCCCTCTTCATCCCGAAGAGGGGTCAATAGTTAGCGAACGTTGGCGCAGGTCAGGCAAAACGCATAGCGGTTTTGCGGATCGTTGAATGCGGCCAGCTTATCGCTTTCGGCTTTTACTGCACTGGCCGCAGAGGCCAGCGGTGGTGGGAGCATGGCCTGAATGGCTTCTGGCAACATGGCGCGAACGGAGCCTGACATGCTGTCCATGACCATATCTACGAAGGTGGGTTCGTCCTGATAATACTCAATGTGCCATTGTTTCAGTTTTGCCAGTTCTGCAGCTTTCGCGACGGCATCATCGAAATCACCGAGGCTGTCTACCAGACCGTTGGCCTTCGCATCCTGCCCGGTCCAGACGTGGCCCTGCGCGATTTTGTCAATCTGCTCCGGTGTCGTCTTACGTGCATCCGCAACCAGCGTGATAAAGCGCTTGTAGCCGTTCTCAATGCTCAGTTGCATCATCTGCTGCACTTCCGGCGGTAACGCTTTGGTGATCGAGATATCCGCCAGTGGGGAGGTTGCTACGCCGTCAGTATGTACGCCGATAGAGTCCAGGCTGTTTTCAACGGTATTGATCACACCAAAGATGCCGATTGAACCGGTCAACGTGCTGGGGTTTGCCACAATGTAGCTGGCAGGCGTAGAGATCCAGTAACCCCCGGACGCCGCCATGCCGCCCATGGAGACAACAACCGGTTTACCCGCCGCTTTTGCCGCAGCCAGCTCAGAACGGATCACTTCCGAGGCGCTGACGCTGCCGCCTGGGCTATTCACGCGCAGGACAATGGCTTTCACTTTCGGATCAAGACGCGCTTCGCGGATTTGTGCGGCAGTGGTGTCGCCGCCCACATTCCCAGGGGTTTCTTCACCGTCCATAATCGCGCCATTGGCGAAGATAACGCCAATGCTGTCGCCGGTGTCAGCCGGGGTTTTCAGCGTGTAATCGTAGTAGCTGACAGAGCGGTAGTTTTTATCCGCTTTGCTCCAGCCAAACTGTTTGGTCAGCATTTTTTCAACTTCAGCGCTGGAGGCGAGTGCATCCACCAGTTTGTTGTCGAGGGCATATTTCGCGGTATCACCATCGACTTTCGTCAAACCGTCCAGCATGGCCTGCGCGCCTGGGAACACCTGTTGCGCAGGAATTTGGCGGTTGGCGGCGACCGTGTCGAGATAGTTCTGCCACAGTTCGCCGATCCAGCGGCTGTCGGCTTCACGCGCGGCAGGAGACATATCATCGCGGATAAATGGCTCTACGGCAGACTTATAGGTACCGACGCGGAACACGTGCGTGGAAACTTTCAGCTTGTCGAGCAGGGATTTGTAGTACAGGCCGTTGGTGGCAAAGCCGTGCAGATCAACGGAACCTTGCGGAGAGAGGTAAATTTTGTTGGCAAAACTGGCGAGATAATACTGCCCCTGGCTGAAGTTATCGCCCACGGCAAAGACCGGTTTACCGCTGTCGCGGAACTCGCGTAGCGCTTTGCCGATATACTGCATGGACGGCTGATCGGCTCCGGCAAAGTTTTTCAGATCCATCACGATGCCCGTGATGTTGCGGTCATCTTTCGCCTGGCGAATGGTATTCACGATATCAAACAGGGAGTTTTCCTGCAGACGATCGGAACTGGCGCCAAACAGCTGACGACCAATCACGCTTAAGCGACTGGTGCTCGAGGGCTTATCAACAATCACGCCTGAGATATCCAGCAGCAGTGCGCCTCGCTCAGCATGTTCACTGGTGTTGCTGCTACTGACCTGCATCCAGATGCCCACGCCAACCAGTACCAAAAAGATGAAGAACAGGTTAAGCACAAATTCACGGACAAAATTGAGTAATCGCCATGTCCATTTAAAAAATCCGGCAATAAATCGCCACAGGGTTCGCATGTATTCTCCCTACCGATTAACAACACGCCACCCGAAATTCCGGAGAAAGGCGTTAAGATGAGGCTATCGTAATGACCCGACAGGCACTTGTCAGCAGGAATCGCCGCCTGTGCTGTAACAAAATCCGCTCACGTGTTAATTTTGTGAACAAATTTCATTGTTGGAGTTAAGCAAATGGATGCACTCGAATTACTTATCACCCGTCGCAGCGCCTCTCGTCTTGTCGAGCCGGCCCCGGCCGGAGAGCAACTGCAAAATATTCTGCGCGCCGGTATGCGTGCGCCAGACCACAAATCGCTACAACCGTGGCAATTTTTTGTGATTGAAGGTGAAGGGCGCGAACGTTTTAGCGCCGTACTTGAGAAAGGCGCGATTGCCGCAGGTAGCGATGAAAAAGCTCAGGAAAAAGCGCGCAGCGCACCGTTTCGCGCGCCGTTGATTATTACCGTGGTGGCGAAATGTGAAGAAAGCGACAAGGTCCCGATGTGGGAACAAGAAATGTCTGCCGGTTGTGCCGTAATGGCCATGCAGATGGCGGCAGTTGCCCAGGGCTTTGGCGGTATCTGGCGCAGCGGCGCATTAACCGAAAGTACGGTCGTACGCGACGCGTTTGACTGTCGCCCACAGGATAAAATCGTCGGATTTCTCTATCTGGGCACACCGCAGCTCAAAGCCTCCACGACGATTAACCTTGCCGATCCGAGCGCATTCGTCCGTTATTTCTGATAACGACGGCAAAACTGTCTGGATTATGAGCAAAGAGACCCGAATTCAGACAGTCACTCTTACCACATCATGGAATGAGCGCTACCATATCCGCATTGCAATGACAGGAGATGTCCATGAGCGAGCAAGCTATTCGTTTAACGCAATACAGCCACGGAGCCGGTTGCGGTTGTAAAATTTCCCCCAAAGTACTGGAAACCATCCTGCACAGTGAGCAGGCGAAGTTTGTTGATCCGAACTTACTGGTGGGTAATGAAACCCGCGATGACGCGGCGGTATACGATCTGGGGAACGGCACCAGCGTAATCAGCACCACCGATTTCTTTATGCCGATTGTCGATAATCCGTTTGATTTTGGGCGTATTGCCGCCACTAACGCCATCAGCGATATTTTCGCCATGGGCGGCAAACCGATTATGGCAATTGCTATTCTTGGCTGGCCGCTTGATAAGCTGGCGCCGGAAATCGCCCGCGAAGTCACCGAAGGTGGGCGCTTTGCCTGTCGTCAGGCGGGTATCGCGCTGGCGGGTGGTCACTCTATTGATGCCCCTGAGCCTATCTTTGGTCTTGCGGTAACCGGCGTCGTGCCGACCGAACGTGTGAAGAAAAACAGTACCGCCGAGGCGGGATGCAAACTGTTCCTGACCAAGCCGCTGGGGATTGGCGTTCTGACGACAGCAGAGAAAAAATCGCTGCTGAAGGACGAACACAAAGGACTGGCGACGGAAGTGATGTGCCAGATGAACATTGCCGGCGCGGCATTCGCCGATATCGACGGCGTGAAAGCCATGACCGACGTTACCGGTTTTGGTCTGCTGGGGCATCTGAGTGAGATGTGTCAGGGTGCCGGCATTCAGGCGCAGATCGTCTACCAGGATATTCCTAAGCTTCCCGGTGTTGAAGAGTACATTGCACAGGGCGCAGTGCCGGGTGGCACCCAGCGTAACTTTGCCAGCTACGGACACCTGATGGGTGAAATGCCGCAGTCGGTACGCGATCTGCTCTGCGATCCGCAAACCTCCGGCGGTCTGCTGCTGGCGGTAACGCCGGAAGCTGAGGCTGAAGTGAAAGCGGCTGCGGCGCAGTTTGGCATCGAGCTCACCGCGATTGGTGAGTTAGTGGAAGCTCGTGGCGGTCGCGCCATGGTTGAGATCCGTTAACTCGATGCGGTTGTTTATTGCCGAAAAACCGAGTCTGGCGCGCGCTATTGCCGATGTGCTGCCGAAGCCGCATCGCAAAGGTGACGGCTTTATTGAATGCGGAAACGGACAAGTGGTGACCTGGTGTATTGGTCACTTGCTTGAGCAGGCGCAGCCAGACGCCTACGACAGTCGTTATGCTCGCTGGAGTCTGGTCGATCTGCCGATTGTCCCGGAAAAGTGGCAACTGCAGCCGCGTCCCTCGGTGACCAAACAGCTCAACGTCATTAAGCGCTTTTTGCATGAGGCCAGTGAAGTCATTCACGCCGGTGACCCCGATCGTGAGGGGCAACTGCTGGTGGATGAAGTGCTGGATTACCTACAACTGGCGCCTGAAAAGCGTCAGCAGGTGCAACGCTGCCTGATTAACGACCTCAACCCGCAGGCCGTGGAGCGGGCTATTGAGCGTCTGCGCGCCAACAGTGAATTTATTCCGCTGTGCGTCTCGGCGTTGGCGCGGGCGCGTGCCGACTGGCTGTACGGCATCAATATGACGCGCGCTTACACCATTCTTGGGCGTAATGCGGGCTATCAGGGCGTACTTTCGGTCGGGCGTGTACAGACGCCAGTGCTCGGCCTGGTGGTGCGTCGCGATGAAGAGATTGAAAACTTTGTCGCCAAAGACTTCTTTGAGGTAAAGGCGCATATCGTGACGCCAACTGATGAGCGTTTTACCGCTATCTGGCAGCCGAGCGAAGCGTGTGAGCCGTACCAGGATGAAGAAGGGCGCTTGCTGAATCGTACGCTGGCTGAACACGTGGTAAACCGCATTAACGGTCAGCCGGCGATAGTCACCAGCTATAACGATAAACGGGAATCAGAATCCGCGCCGCTGCCGTTTTCGCTATCGGCGTTGCAGATTGAAGCGGCGAAACGCTTTGGCTTAAGCGCACAAAACGTTCTGGATATCTGCCAGAAGCTGTATGAAACCCACAAATTGATTACCTATCCGCGTTCGGATAGCCGTTATCTCCCGGAAGAACACTTTGCCGGACGTCACGCGGTGTTGAACGCGATTAGCGTCCATGCGCCGGATCTGCTCCCGCAACCGGCGGTCAATCCCGATACGCGAAACCGCTGTTGGGACGATAAAAAAGTGGATGCGCACCATGCCATCATTCCTACCGCGCGCAGTTCATCCATCAACCTGAATGATAACGAAGCGAAAATCTACAACCTGATTGCCCGTCAGTATCTGATGCAATTTTGCGCGGATGCGGTATTCAGGAAGTGCGTTATTGAGCTGGACATCGCCAAAGGCAAGTTTGTCGCCAAAGCGCGTTTTCTGGCGGAAGCCGGATGGCGCACGCTGCTTGGCAACAAAGAGCGTGACGAAGATAACGACGGGACGCCGTTGCCGGTGGTGGCAAAAGATGACGAGCTGCTGTGCGAAAAAGGCGAAGTGGTTGAACGTCAGACCCAACCGCCACGACACTTTACCGATGCCACGCTGCTGTCAGCAATGACCGGGATTGCGCGTTTTGTGCAAGATAAAGATCTGAAAAAGATCCTGCGCGCAACGGATGGCCTGGGAACGGAAGCGACGCGCGCCGGGATTATCGAGCTGCTGTTTAAACGCGGATTTCTGGTGAAAAAAGGGCGTTATATCCATTCCACCGATGCCGGAAAAGCGCTGTTTCACTCACTGCCTGAAATGGCGACGCGTCCGGATATGACCGCGCACTGGGAATCTATCCTGACCCAAATCAGTGAAAAGCAGTGTCGTTATCAGGATTTCATGCAGCCGCTGGTGGGAACGCTATATCAGCTTATCGATCAGGCGCGCAGCACGCCGGTACGACGCTTCCGTGGCATTGCCGCTCCGGGCGGTAGTAGTGGTGAGAAGAAAAAGGGCGCGCCGCGTAAACGTACGGCGAAAAAAAGCCCGCCATCCGAAGAGGCAGGCGTGTAGTTTGTAGGCCTGATAAGCGTAGCGCCATCAGGCTTTGCCGGATAAGGCATGTGTGCCGCATCCGGCGTACGGGATGAATTAAATTACACCCTGGCCCAGCATCGCGTCGGCAACTTTCACAAAGCCCGCGATGTTGGCGCCGCGCACATAGTTGGTTTGTTTGCTTTCACCGCCGTACTCGACGCAGGCATGGTGAATATCCAGCATGATGTGGTGCAGACGCGCATCCACTTTCTCCGCTTTCCAGCCCAGACGCGCGGCATTCTGCGCCATTTCCAGACCTGATGTGGCGACACCACCCGCGTTAGCGGCTTTGCCTGGCGCAAAAAGTACGCCCGCTTCGAGGAACAGGTCGGTGGCTTCGATGGTCGTTGGCATGTTCGCGCCTTCAGCCACGGCCTTGACGCCGTTGGCGATAAGCATTTGCGCGGCTTCCACATCGAGTTCGTTCTGCGTGGCACACGGCAGGGCGATATCAACCGGAACAGACCAGGGTTGTTTACCTTCCAGATAAGTCAGACCAAACTCACGGGCGTAATCCGCCACGCGACCGTCGCGGCTGTCTTTAATCGCGCACAGACGCGCCAGTTTTTCTTTGGTAAATCCACTTTCATCAACCACGGTACCGCTGGAATCGGAGGCGGTAACCACCCGCGCACCAAACTCCATTGCCTTCTCAATCGCGAATTGTGCAACGTTACCGGAGCCAGAAACCGCTACGCGCATCCCTTCAAAGCCCAGACCATGGCGTTTGAGCATCGCTTCGGTGAAATACACCAGACCGTAGCCGGTTGCTTCCGGGCGAATCAGGCTGCCACCGAAAGAAAGGCCTTTTCCGGTGAAGACGCAGGCGCTGTTATTGGAGAGTTTTTTCATCATCCCGGCCATAAAGCCGACCTCACGACCGCCCACGCCGATATCACCCGCAGGAACGTCGGTATCGGGCCCTAAATGGCGGAACAGTTCCGTCATCAGCGCCTGACAAAAACGCATGATTTCGCCTTCGCTTTTCCCTTTCGGATCAAAGTCGCTGCCGCCTTTACCACCGCCCATAGGCAGCGTGGTGAGTGCGTTTTTAAAGGTCTGCTCGAAGCCGAGGAACTTCAGGATCGACAGGTTCACGGAAGGGTGGAAACGCATGCCGCCTTTGTACGGGCCAATCGCGGAGCTGAACTGTACGCGCCACGCACGGTTAACCTGTACCTGATTGCGATCGTCGAGCCAGACCACGCGGAACTGGATCACGCGCTCGGGTTCAACCAGACGCTCCAGCAAGGACATTTGACGATAGCGCGGGTTTTGCTCAAGAAACGGCCACAGTGTCGTCATTACCTCACGAACGGCTTGCGCGAACTCGGTCTGATTCGGGTCGCGCTTTTGTACATGGTTGAGAAACGACTCCAGAGAACATGTCTGATCCATAGATATAAGAACCTCTTATGTATTGATATGGTTATATTTTTGATATTTGTGTTAAGTGTTTTGCAGTTTTTGACTATACCATCAGCAGTGTGACGAGACGCAAGAAAAAATTAATCCCGCTAAGTAAATTAATATCGCGGCGTTGCTCATAACCAAAAACGATGATGGAGGAACTAAAGTTTCTGCCGGTTTATACCGTTATACTGAGCATAGATGTCAGTTAAAAAGGAAAGAATATGCGCCGTTTAATCATGGCAGGTGCGTTGGTGATGTTATCCAACGGGGTACTGGCAAATCAGCTTTATCGTCCGGATGTGCAAGTGAATGTGCCGCCGGAAGTGTTCAGCTCCAGCGGTCAGCGGGCGCAACCCTGTAGTCAGTGCTGCATTTATCAGGATCAAAACTATTCAGAAGGAGCGGTGGTGAAAGCCGATGGCGTGCTGCTACAGTGCCAGCGCGATGAGAAAACGATCAGCACAAATCCGCTGGTCTGGCGTCGCGTAAAAGAATAAATGCTTCCAGTAGTGGGATATCGGCAGGCGCCAGCGGATAACGCAGCGCCTCTTCGGGTGAGCACCAGACCAAATCCTGATGCTCATGGGCGTAAAGACAGCCCTGATAAGCCGGCACGTGCCAGGCATGCAGATGTATCAATCGGCCTGACACTTCACGTTGATGACTGGCGATATAATTCCCAACGATAGCCTCGATACCCAATTCCTCACGTAATTCACGGACCAGCGCCTGTGGTTGGTTCTCTCCAGGTTCAACCTTACCACCAGCAAATTCCCACATGCCTGATTGATCCGCATGCTGCGGACGTTGAGCCAGCAAAATTTTGCCATCACGTTCAATAATAGCGGCGACCACGTCGAGGGTTTTCATTATATTCATCAAGATCTAACGACAGAAAATGACATACTATCGTTATCTTTGTTTTATCTAAAGTATTCAGGAGCAACCGTTGAACGATCCTCAGTCGTGGGTAAAACCGTTAACGCGTATCCCTTCCAGTTTAAAACCGCTTGTTGCTACGCAGAAAAAGCATTATGGCGATGTGCTGCATCCCACGCGCTGGTGGGGTCGGATGCCATTTCTGTTCTGGCTGGTAGCGCTGTTTGTTGGCTTCCTGGAGCGTAAAAGGGCGCGTTTAACGCCGGTGATGCGTGCTCTGTTGATGACCCGCGTTTCTCAGGTGTGCCATTGCGCCTTTTGCGTGGATGCCAATAGCTTACGTCTGGCTGAACGCTGTGGCGCACTGGATAAAGTATTGCAGGTTGCCGCCTGGCAAGAATCGACGCTGTTCAGTGAGGAAGAACGTGTGGCACTGGCTTATGCGGATGCCGTTACCGCCACGCCGCCTCGGGTTGATGAGGCATTAAAGGCGCAAATGAAGCTGCATTTTACCGAGGACGCCATTACTGAAATGACCGCGTTGATTGCGTTTCAAAATCTCTCGGCGCGTTTTAATGCCGCTCTCGATATTCCTTCCCAGGGGTTGTGCGACAGCTTTAAAGGACGCCCGCATGCTTGACCGTCATCTTCATCCGCGATTGAAACCACTTTTGCATCGCTGCGTGGGCATTATTGATAAGCCTGCGATTACCCCGGACGGGCTTACGCTGGTCGGTTTTGCCATTGGCGTGTTGGCCTTGCCATTTCTGGCGTTAGGCTGGTATCTGGCGGCGCTGGCGGCCATTGTGATTAATCGACTGTTTGATGGACTGGACGGTGCGCTGGCGCGGCGCAGGGGGCTTACTGATGCCGGCGGGTTTCTCGATATCTCGCTCGACTTCCTTTTTTACGCCTTAGTACCGTTTGGTTTTATTCTGGCCGCACCGGAGCTGAATGCGCTGGCCGGGAGCTGGCTGTTGTTTGCCTTTATCGGAACGGGGAGCAGTTTTCTCGCCTTTGCCGCGCTGGCGGCGAAACATCAAATTGATAACCCGGGCTACGCGCATAAATCGTTTTATTATCTGGGGGGGCTGACCGAAGGTACCGAGACGATTTTGTTGTTTGTGTTGGGGTGTCTGTTTCCGGAATATTTTGTCGTGATGGCGTGGGTCTTTGGCGCGCTGTGCTGGATGACGACATTTACCCGGATCTGGAGCGGATACCTGACACTGAAAGTGGTTCAGCGTCAGGCGTAGCGTATTGCGTTGCCGGATTGCGCTTATCCGGCAATAATGACAGCCTTACTTACTGGATTCTGGACCCCGTTCACCGCTGGCGACCGGGTTTTTTGGATTGCTGCTCCACTCATACCAGCCGCCGTCGTAGACGGAGACGTTTTCCCAGCCCATTGCGCGGGCGTACATAAAGGTTTCTGAGGCGCGCCAGCCGGTACCGCAATAGAAAGAGACCTGCTGATTCGGCAGAATGTTCCATTGCTTCCACATGGCGGCGATGTCATCCGCGCTGCGCATCGTGCCATCCGGATTATGGAAATCTTCCATGTGGGTGGAGTCACTTCCTGCATGGCCCCAACGAGCGCCAGCGATTTCACCTTTTGGCTTAATGTAGCTATAGCCGCTGGTGGTACCGACAAATTCCGGCCATGAACGAATGCTCACTAAAGACGCATCCTGGCGATGCAGCAGGCCGCGAGCCTGTTCCATATCCAGCATCAGTTGCGGCTGGGCAGGAATGGTCACGCCGAAATCAGGTTCTGGTTTCACCGATGGCGCAGTGCCGCGTTCAACCGGTAAACCTGCGTCGGACCAGGTTTGCCAGCCACCGTCGAGCAGGCGAACATCTTTTACGCCTGCATACAACATAATTTGCGCCACGCGCGCGGCGGCATAGACATCGCGGCCATATAAAATCACCGTGGTGTCATGGCGGATGCCATGTTTCGCCAGCATCGCTTTGAGCTGCGCATCGGACACTTTGTTCCACAGCGGTTCGCTTTCCACTTCGTTGGTATCAATGTAGCCCGCACCAGGGATGTGGCTCAGCAGATACAACTTCGGCGCGCCCCAGGCGGCCTCAATCACTTTCCAGTCACCCGCCGGCTTAGCGGTTACGTTTTTACCCTGCTGCAGGTCGTGTAGCCACTGCGGGTACACCACCTGTTCGAAGTGCGGCAGACGTTGCAGGCGGGCAGGGTTCTGTAGCGCATCGCTAAGGGTCGAAATATGGTTAAAACCCACTTTTTGCAGGCGGGCTTTGACGGCTTTCACATCGCTGTCGTTGCCATACAGTGCCACTGGCGCATCGGTTTTTAACTGATGTGCCTGAACCCAGGCGGTAAGTTGTTCATCGTTCATCTTGTCGAGCCAGGCGGCAGACAGATTTAGTGCGGAGGGCTCGTGCCCGGAAGGGCCATTGAGCGACTGAGGCCAGCCGTTATAAAAAGCGCTCTGACGGGTATCGATTGCCGCACCTTGCTTTTGCTGTAACTGGTCGAGGGTGAGCGTCTGTGCTGTTTCAGCAGCCCAGGAAGAAGCGCAAGCGAGCCCTAAAGCCAGTGCCAGCGCGGTCATTTGAGAAACACGTTTCATCGAATAGCCCGACGTTGAAAAAAAGAGGACGACATTTTGTGCCGCCAGTTAAGTAAAATCCTTGCGTTAACGCAGCATAACGCCACATTCACGCCCAGGAATTCATTTGAACTACCCGGCCTGCCGGGGGGACGTCTTGCGTATCGTGGGTGACTTGCACCACAGGGATCCCCAACTTCCGCACTTCGGTGAAAACCCACTGGCGGAAGGTATCCCGCAGTGACGCATCCAGGCGACTGAAGGGTTCATCCAGCAGCAAAGCCTGCGGTTGTGCCAGCAAGGCGCGAAGCAGGGCGATGCGTGAGCGTTGCCCCCCGGACAGCGATGCCGGGTCGCGATGATAAAAGCCTGACAGGTCCGCGCGCTCAAGGGCATGTTCCACTTCATCGCGTCTCGCCGTGCCTTTCAGGTCAGCGGGAAGCGCCAGCGATAAATTTTGCCCAACACTGAAATGATCAAACAGCAGGGCATCCTGGAACAGAATACCAATCTGGCGCTGCGCGGTAGGTAATGTGTCAATGCGCCGTTCGTTGAGCCATAGTTGACCGGATGCACGAAATTGAGCGGAGAGCGCACCAATCATCCACGAAAAGAGTGAAGACTTGCCGCTTCCCGAAGGCCCCATAATAGTGACAATGTCACCTTTATTGACCTGAAGGTTGACGCCCGTCAGCAGGGGAGTTGAACCCTGGTACAGGGAAACATCTTGCACTATGAGCATTAGCGGAGTCCTTGTCGAAAGCGGCCAATCCAGGCGGAAAGCGAGGCTGCGAGTGCGAAAACAACCAACGGTAACAGCAATTGCCATAGCGCCTGTGCCGCCAGAATAGCGGTGCTGCCACCGCTGCTTAATGCTACGGCTTCGGTCGTGAGTGTGGGATAACGACCTGCGCCTAACCATAATGTTGGCATGTACTGGGCAATACTGACCGAAAATCCTACCGCGAAGGCAATCAGTGCCGGGCGCAGAATCAATGGGCATTTTATCTGCCAGAAGATACGGGGTTGTGTCCAACCCAGCGTTTGCGCAATCACAATAAGGCGCGAGTCAATACGCTGCCAGGCAGGTTTAAGCACAAACAGCATCCACGGTGTTACCCACAATAAATGCCCCCAGACCACCGTGATGAACAGGCCATCCTGTTCAGCCTTTAGCGCTAGTGTATATTGCCCGGTGACCAGCGGTAACGCAGGTAAAATAATGGGCAACCAGACCCAACGATGTCCGGTTTGCGGCCCCCATTCCAGCCATATCAATAGTGTGACCAGTGCAAGTGTACTGGCCAGAACCCCCATTTGCAGGCTGTTGAACAGCGCATCTCTGTTCAGCGATGAGTATTCCGCCATCAGGAGCAGAACAACTGCGCACACAACGCCGCTGATGGGCAGAAGTTGTATCAGCGATCGTCCGGCTGTACAGGATGAGAGCTGCAGGCGTACACCACTGATTGTCGGAATTGTGCGTCGCCAGCCGCGCCAGAGCAGATAGCCCACCAGCGCAAAAATGACCAGTAACAGCACCAGCAGCAAACTGGCGAGCGCGCCTTTTGTCTGCTGGTCGGCGTCGCCCTGGCTTAACCATTGCCAGCTCAACACAGCAAGTGTTGGCGGGTTGCCGGGGCCAAGGACGATCGCGACATCCACGACGGAGAGCGACCACGCGACAATCGCCAGCATAACTTTCCCTAGCGCTGGCGCGATAGAGGGCAGTACCAACCAGTTCAGACACTGTAACCGGCTGTAACCCAGAGAGTCCAGCACGATGACCTGTTGCGACAACTGCTTTTCACTCAATAAAGCGGAAAGGATCCAGAGCAAAAAAGCGCTTTCTTTCACCGCCAATGTGATGCCCAGACCCACACCGTAGTGGTCCAACAGTGGGCTGAGAAACGGCAATATACGGTAGAGCATGCCGCCCTCGGCGAAAAGTAACAGTGTGCTGGTGGCAAAAGCAACGTGCGGAACCGCCAGTAGCCAGGGGAGGCGAGTACAAAGCCGTGCCCATCTGGCGCCGGGCCAGAATGCAAGGACGGTCAGCAGGGCGATACTGAGCGCGCCAGTGGCTGCCAGCGTGACAGAAACCAACGTCGCCAGTAACGCTTGCAGAAGTTGGGGATCGGCAAACAGCGCCAGCCAGTGTGCAATGGAAAGCGCGGGTACAATTAGCGTAAAAGCCGCAGGGGCCAGCGGCAAATAGATTGCCGCCATGAAGGCCCAGAGCAGCAGAATTAATGCGTACCGTAACGGCGTAGCCATTCTTGTTCCAGTGCATTTACCCAGGCTGCGTGTGGCTCAGGCAGTACAGCGGGGAGTCCCTTCGGGATACGAGCCAGTAGCGCTTCCCGCTGTTCGACAGGTAATTTTTGTGGATCAAGCACCGAAGGATCTCCCCAGACGCTCGGGTCAGCTTTGCGCAGTTGCGCTTCAGGTGAGAGCAGGAAGTTTGCCACGACTTTCGCCCCGGCACTGGCACGCGCATTAGCGGGAAGGGTGACAAAATGCACATTGCCCAGCATGCCCTGAGAGAAGCCAAAACTATAGCTATTTTTTGGTAACTCGCCGCGGGCGATTTTTTGCTGTGCATGCGCGGGGTTAAAGGTTAACGATATCCGCAGCGTGCCGCTATTCAGCAGGGCGTCCATCCGGGCAGGCGTAGGGGGAAAGTCTTTCCCTTCGCGCCACAGTACGGGATGTAATGCATCAAGATACTGCCACAATGGGGCAGTCACCTCGGCGAACGTGGCTGTATCGGGAGCGTTTTTCAGTGCTTGTGGTTTAGCGGTGAGCGTAATCAGCAACTGTTCGAGAAAAGCGGTACCGGTAAAGTCGGGTGGGCGTGGATAGGTTACCGTGCCGGGATGCGCTCGCGCAAATTCCAGCAGTGCCTGCGCAGAGCGAGGGGGGTGTTCAGTGATATCCCGATTGGCGATAAAGGTTAACTGCGCGCCACCCCACGGAGATTCGGCGCCCTCTGTTGGAATGGCGAAGTCTTCAGTCACCGGTTGTTGGGTATCCACGTAGCGCCAGTTGGGCAAGATTTGCGCCCACTGCGTTTGCAGCAGGCCAGCGTCTTTCAGCGTGCGAAAATTCTCGCCATTGACCCACAGGAGATCAACCGAACCGCCAGCTTTACGCCCTGATGCCGCTTCGGTCTGGATGCGTTTTACCGCGTCGGCGGCATCCGCCAGACGGACAATTTTCAGGTTAATGGCGTAGTGTGTTTTCATCTCGGCGCTAACCCAGTCGAGATACTGATTAACGGCGTTATCGCCTCCCCAGGCGTTAAACCACACCGTCTGACCCCGGGCATCGTTTTTGATTTGCTGCCAGTTATCGCTCTGCGCAAAGGCCGCCAGCGGAGAGAGCAGCAAACCCAGGCACAATAAACAGTAACGCATAGTATCTCCAGTCGTTTATGGAGGCTTCAGGAATGCTTCCTGTGCCGCTCAAGATAAAGGCCTCTTGCCACTGAAATCACTACACTCAGGGCAAACAGAATAAACAACCCGGTCACGAACCAATATGTGCCGCCGGTCAGCAGGCTACCCGCCCATGAGTAAACGATAGTGGCAGGCAACTGGCCAATACCGGTGGCGATGAAAAAATGACGAAAGCGGATGGACGTCAGGCCGGCGGCGTAACTGACCGGATCGAATGGAACGAAAGGTAACAGGCGGCAGACCAGAATGGTGTGCTTGCCATAGCGCTCGAAAAAAGCGTCCATATTTTTCAGCACCGTTTTACCGGTTAATCTTTCCACCGCGCCGCGACCCAAAACGCGGGCAATAAAAAAGCAGAGTGCTGCACCCGCCATCGCACTGGTCCAGGAGAGAACTCCTCCCCAGAATGCGCCGAACAATGAGGCATTCGCAAAGGTGATCAGGAAGGCGGGAAGCGGGGCGATGATCGCCTGTAAGATCATCAGGAAGAATGATACGACCGCGGCCTGAGGCCCCCAGGAACGAATGAAATTTTCAAGAGCATGCTGATCAAGCGTGGTAAACGCAGCCAGGCTCTGCGTGAGAAAGTCTCTCACATCGGGCAGCCATGCCCATGCCATCAACGCGACTACCAACAGGGCAATGAACCCAGCCCGGCAACACTTTCTGAACTGCGTTTTATTCAGCGTTCTCATTTACCGGCAAGCTCTCGATCTGCAGAGGGGTCGACATGTTTATATCGGGCCCAGGCTTTTGCCGCCTGCACGAGGGCAAACAAGGCAATGCCTGCAATACTGAGTTTAACGATAAACGTCCAGGTGATGCCTTCGCTGGCGAGTTCGTGTGACATCAGCGTATAGATAAAGATACCTGGTAACGTGGTAATAGCTGAAATCAGAGTAAATGACCAGAACGGAATGGCAGTCAGTCCGTAAGCATAGTTTTGAATATTATAAGGAAACAGTGGAACGAGGCGGGTCAGGATCAGAAAGTCGATACCGCTATGGGCAATCCCTTTTTCGATCGCCTGAAATGTCGCCGTATGCCCGACGTGTTTCAGTAGTAATTCCCGCCCAAGCCAACGTGCCAGTAAAAATGACAATGCCGAGGAAACGGTTGCTGCCAGTAAAGAGATGAGCGTGCCAACCAGTGGGCCGAAAAGGATACCGCCGACAATCACCAGAATGCTGCCGGGTATCAGGCACAGCGCCGCAACGATAAATAGCAGAATATAAAGCGCGTAGCCGAACAGCCCGCTTTGGCGGATGACATCTTGCAAATGATGGAGATTGGTTATCAGGTCAGACAGACCAAAATAGTGGAAAACCCCAGCCAGGACGCAGAATAGCACTGCCACAATCAGCAGTCGGTATTCTGCCTTATGCGAACTTCTTTTGCATGGGGGCCTCCTGTAAATCCGTGGGCAATGATGCGTTTTCACCAGCGAAAAGTGCGCGCGAAGATATATTAAAATCCCGGTCGCAACAATGTATTACCGTCGCTTTATTGATTTTGCACAGAATATACTGACTCTCCAGGCGAGGCCCGGAGAGCGAAAAAAAGCAGATGATTAGACGCGGAATTTTGCCCACACTGGCGCGTGGTCGGACGGTTTTTCCATGCTACGGATCTCATAGTCGATACCCGTTTCTTCGCAGCGTTCCGCCAGCGGATTGGTTGCCAGCAGCAGATCAATACGCAGACCACGGTTATCGTCGAAGCCTTTCGAGCGGTAATCAAACCACGAGAACTGGTCGTTTTTATCAGGATGCGCGTGACGATAGGTGTCCACCAGCCCCCAACCTAACAGACGTTCCATCCACTCGCGCTCTTCTGGCAGGAAGGAGCATTTCCCGGTGCGCAGCCAGCGTTTGCGATTCTCTTCACCGATGCCGATATCCAGGTCGGTTGGGCTGATATTCATATCACCCATGATCAGCACCGGATTATCGCGTTTCAGCTCCGTCTCAAGATAGTTTTGTAAATTCTGATAGAACGCCGCTTTCGCCGGGAATTTGGTTTCATGGTCACGGCTTTCGCCCTGCGGGAAATAGCCGTTGATGACGGTGACGCTGCCCAACGGGGACGGAATTTCCGCCATGATGATACGACGCTGCGCCTCTTCGCCATCGTCAGGGAAGCCACGACGCACCGCAATCGGCGTTTCTTTCGTTAACAACGCGACGCCGTAATGACCTTTCTGGCCGTGATAAAAGACGTTATAACCGAGTTTAGCCACCTCTTCGAGAGGGAACATATCGTCGTGGACTTTTGTCTCCTGTAAGCCAATCACATCCGGTTGGTGTTTTTCGACAATGGCTGCCAGTTGATGAGGACGGGCACGCAGGCCGTTGATATTAAAAGAGACAAATTTCATAGTCGCTGCCACTTTGTAAGGTGAATAGTGCAAGGATGGTAGCAGAATTTCCACGAGCTGACTGCTTCTTGTCACCTGATTCCAACAATGATTGCTAATGGTGTTAACGATGGAGCAAAAACTGCACCGTTTTGGCGCGAAGCGCGTCGCTATGGGGCAATAATTTCCGATAAATTTCGTATACGATCACAATTCCAGAATTATATTTGGCGACTGAATAAAATTGCGGTTTTTCCTCTATTTAGTCATCTGATACGCAAACATATTCACTTTATATGCGCATATAGTGAATATTGCTGTGTTGTAACTTGTTGATATTCCGTTCTCTGACCCCGTTTATGCACTTTTTTCGCTGGCTGGCACGAACCCTGCAATCTACATTTACACCGCAAACACTATATTTATTAACATATAAATAACCTTTTATTTACCGTTGAGGTCGCTATGTCTCTGTCAGTTACGCGTGATAATTTTGATGAATGGATGATGCCTGTCTATGCCCCGGCGCCTTTTATTCCGGTGCGTGGTGAAGGTTCACGTCTGTGGGATCAACAGGGTAAAGAGTATATCGATTTCGCGGGAGGCATTGCGGTAAACGCACTGGGGCATGCACATCCGGCATTGCGTGAGGCATTAAACGATCAGGCCAGCAAATTCTGGCATACCGGTAACGGTTACACCAACGAACCGGTATTGCGTCTGGCGAAGAAGCTTATCGACGCGACGTTTGCCGAGCGGGTCTTCTTCTGCAACTCCGGCGCAGAGGCCAACGAAGCCGCGCTAAAGCTGGCGCGTAAATTTGCCCACGATCGGTTTGGCAGCCAGAAAAGTGGCATTGTGGCATTTAAAAATGCTTTCCACGGTCGCACGCTGTTTACCGTCAGTGCCGGGGGGCAGCCCGCCTATTCACAGGATTTTGCACCACTACCGCCGGATATTCGCCACGCGGTGTATAACGATCTCGATTCTGCCAGTCAACTGATTGATGACACCACCTGTGCGGTCATCGTCGAGCCTGTACAGGGCGAAGGCGGCGTGGTGCCTGCAACCACCGCGTTTTTACAGGGGCTGCGTGAATTATGCGATCGTCATAATGCACTTCTGATTTTTGATGAGGTTCAGACCGGAGTTGGCCGTACTGGCGAGCTGTATGCCTATATGCATTACGGCGTTACGCCGGACCTGCTGACTACCGCAAAGGCGCTGGGCGGCGGTTTCCCTATCGGCGCACTGCTGGCGACAGAGCATTGCGCCAGTGTGATGACGGTGGGTACGCACGGCACAACGTACGGCGGAAATCCATTAGCCACTGCTGTGGCGGGAAAGCTGCTGGAAATTGTTAACACGCCGGAAGTGCTTAACGGAGTGAAGCAGCGACACGACTGGTTTGTGGAACGTATTAACGCCATTAACGAACGTTTTGGCCTGTTTAGCGAGATTCGAGGGCTGGGACTGCTGATCGGCTGCGTGCTGAATGCGGAATTTGCCGGGAAAGCGAAACTCATCTCGCAAGAAGCGGCCATCGCCGGGGTGATGGTACTGATTGCCGGTGCGAATGTGGTGCGTTTCGCGCCAGCGCTAAACGTCAGCCAGGAAGAGGTGGCAACCGGGCTGGATCGTTTTGCGCTGGCCTGCGAACGCATTAAAGCAGGAGGTTCATCATGATGGTGATCCGTCCCATTGAACACGCGGATATCACCGCGTTAATGCAGCTTGCCGGTAAGACTGGCGGTGGGTTGACGTCATTACCCGTAAATGAAGCCACGTTGGCGGCGCGTATTGATCGTTCGTTGAAAACCTGGCGAGGCGAGTTGCCTAAAAGCGAGCAGGGCTACGTTTTTGTCTTGGAAGACAGCGCCACCGGAACCGTGGCGGGGATTTGTGCTATTGAAGTGGCGGTAGGGCTTAACGATCCCTGGTATAACTACCGTGTTGGTACGCTGGTTCATGCTTCGAAAGAGTTGAATGTCTATAACGCATTGCCAACGCTGTTTCTCAGTAACGATCACACTGGAAGCAGTGAGCTTTGCACTCTGTTTCTCGATCCGGACTGGCGTAAAGAAGGTAACGGTTACTTGCTGTCGAAGTCGCGTTTTATGTTTATGGCGGCGTTTCGTGACCGTTTTAACGAAAAAGTCGTTGCAGAGATGCGGGGTGTCATTGATGAACACGGTTATTCACCATTCTGGCAAAGCCTTGGCAAGCGCTTTTTCTCAATGGAATTCAGCCGCGCAGATTTTCTCTGTGGCACCGGACAAAAAGCCTTTATTGCTGAGCTGATGCCTAAACACCCTATTTACACTCACTTCCTGTCGGAAGAGGCACAAAGCGTGATTGGCGAAGTGCATCCGCAAACAGCGCCAGCCCGAGCGGTGCTGGAGAAAGAAGGATTTCGCTACCGCAACTATATCGATATTTTCGACGGCGGGCCGACGCTGGAATGCGATATCGACCGGGTACGTGCTATCCGCAAAAGTCGACTGGTGGAAGTGGCTGAAGGTCAGCCTGCGTCGGGCGAATATCCTGCCTGCCTGGTTGCTAATGAAAATTACCAAAACTTCCGCGTCATGTTAGTGCGTGCCGACCCGAATACCCAACGACTGGTGCTGACGGCAGCGCAACTGGACGCCCTGAAATGCCACGCGGGTGACCATGTACGTTTTGTGCGTCTTTGTGCAGAGGAGAAAGCAGCATGACATTATGGATAAACGGTGACTGGGTGACCGGGCTGGGCGCACGTCGGGTGAAAACGAACCCGGTGAGCGGGGACGTGCTGTGGCAAGGCAATGATGCCGATGCGACTCAGGTCGCACTGGCATGCAAGGCGGCGCGGACAGCCTTTCCGGGCTGGGCGAAACAGGCTTTTGCCGCCCGCCTGGACATTGTCGAGAAATTCGCGACGCTGCTGGAGAGTAATAAAGCAGAACTGACGGCGATCATTGCACGGGAAACCGGCAAGCCGCGCTGGGAAGCTGCAACCGAGCTGACGGCGATGATCAATAAAATTGCCATCTCAGTGAAGGCGTATCACATCCGTACCGGGGAACAGCATAACGCGCTGCCAGATGGCGCTGCGACGTTACGTCATCGCCCACACGGTGTTCTGGCCGTGTTTGGCCCGTATAACTTCCCCGGTCATTTACCTAATGGTCATATCGTTCCGGCGCTGTTGGCTGGCAATACGCTGATTTTCAAGCCCAGCGAGCTGACGCCGTGGACCGGTGAGGCGGTTACCAAACTGTGGGAACAGGCGGGATTACCGCCGGGCGTATTGAACCTGGTACAGGGTGGGCGCGAAACAGGACAGGCATTGAGTGCGCTGGAGGATCTTGATGGCCTGCTGTTTACCGGTAGCGCAAATACGGGTTATCAGTTACATCGTCAGCTATCTGGCCAGCCGGAAAAGATCCTCGCGCTGGAGATGGGAGGGAACAACCCGCTGATTATCGAGAACCCCGAAGATATTGATGCGGCGGTACATCTGACTATTCAGTCAGCGTTTGTTACAGCCGGGCAACGGTGTACCTGTGCCCGTCGTCTGCTGGTTAAAAAAGGGGCGCAGGGCGATGCGTTTCTGGCGCGGCTGGTGGATGTCAGCCAGCGTTTAATGCCCGGCAACTGGGATGCACAACCGCAGCCGTTTATTGGCGGGCTTATTTCTGAACAGGCCGCGCAACATGTTTGTGACGCCTGGCAACGCCTTGAAGCGCAGGGAGGACGAACCCTGCTGGCACCACGCCAGGTACAAGCGGGGACTTCACTGTTGACCCCTGGCATTATTGAGCTAACCGGCGTGGCGAATGTCGCGGATGAAGAGGTCTTCGGCCCGCTGCTCGGTGTCTGGCGTTATGACAGCTTTGATGATGCGATTCGCATGGCCAACAATACCCGCTTTGGTTTGTCGTGCGGACTGGTTTCACCGGATCGCAATCAGTTTGACCAATTGCTACTGGAAGCTCGTGCGGGCATCGTCAACTGGAATAAGCCGCTAACCGGCGCGGCAAGCACTGCGCCGTTTGGTGGGATTGGTGCCTCAGGCAACCATCGCGCCAGTGCGTGGTATGCCGCAGATTATTGCGCCTGGCCGATGGCGAGCCTGGAATCTCCGACCCTGACGCTGCCGACAGCGCTTAGCCCAGGACTCGATTTTTCATGCGAGGATAAGCCATGAAAGCGCGCGAAGTAAATTTCGACGGTCTGGTGGGACTGACACACCATTATGCGGGGTTGTCATTTGGCAATGAGGCCTCAACCCGACACCGTTTTCAGGTCTCGAATCCCCGTCTGGCGGCGAAACAGGGCTTATTGAAGATGAAGGCGTTGGCCGATGCCGGATTCCCGCAGGCGGTGATCCCACCTCACGAGCGCCCCTATATTCCCGTGCTGCGCCAGTTGGGATTTAGCGGCAGTGACGAACAGGTACTGGAAAAGGTGGCACGTCAGGCACCTCACTGGCTTTCCAGTGCCAGTTCCGCTTCGCCGATGTGGGTGGCGAATGCGGCAACGGTCTGTCCTTCGGCAGATTCGCTGGACGGGAAAGTGCATCTGGCGGTAGCGAATCTGAATAACAAGTTTCACCGTTCGCTGGAGGCTCCGACCACAGAAGCGTTGCTAAGCGCGATTTTCCGTGATGAGAGCCGCTTTACGGTTCATAGTGCATTGCCACAGGTTGCGTTACTGGGTGATGAAGGCGCGGCAAACCATAACCGTCTCGGTGGTGATTATGGTGATCCCGGCGTACAGGTGTTTGTCTATGGTCGTGAAGAGGGCAACGGCGCGCATCCGAAGCGTTATCCGGCGAGGCAATCACGTGAGGCCAGCGAGGCTGTTGCGCGCCTGAATCAGGTGAACCCTCATCAGATTATCTTTGCTCAACAAAACCCGGATGTTATCGATCTTGGTGTGTTTCATAACGATGTTATTGCGGTATCAAATCGTCAGGTGCTGTTTTGTCATGAATTGGCGTTTGCCAACCAGCAGGCTTTGTTACAGCAGTTGCATAGCCAGGTGGCGGGATTTACGGCGCTGGAAGTTCCCCTGGCGGAAGTATCAGTGCAGGATGCCGTGGCAACATATCTGTTTAACAGCCAGCTACTCAGTCGTGATGACGGTTCAATGATGTTGGTCTTGCCGCAGGAATGCCGGGAGCATGCAGGGGTATGGCATTATTTAAACCGTCTGCTTGAAGATGACAACCCGATTGACGATCTACGGGTATTCGATCTGCGCGAAAGCATGTCCAACGGTGGTGGCCCGGCGTGTCTGCGCCTTCGGGTCGTGTTAACCCCACAGGAGCAACAGGCGGTGAACCCGGCGGTTCTCATGAACGATGCGCTGTTTAACACGCTGAATAACTGGGTTGATCGTTACTATCGCGATCGCCTTACCGCCGCCGATCTTGCCGACCCGCAGTTGCTGCGCGAAGGGCGTGAAGCATTGGATACGTTGACACAATTACTCAACCTCGGTTCGGTGTATCCCTTCCAGCAGGAGCGTGCACGCCATGGATAATTTCCTTGCGCTGACGCTTGCGGGGGATTCGCCAGATGCCACCCGGGGGAAAGCTCATGGTTTTGACTGGCAATGGATTGGGCATGGCATGCTGGAGCTGACGCCGGTTGTTCCGGTTGAGCGTTCGCTGGTTTTGTCTGCAGGCATTCATGGTAATGAAACCGCACCAGTAGAAATACTGGATACATTGTTGTCCGGATTGTTTAGCGGCACGCTGCCGCTGACATGGCGGCTATTGCTGATCCTGGGCAATCCGCAGGCGTTAGCTGCGGGCAAACGCTATTGTCATAGCGATCTGAACCGTATGTTTGGTGGTCGCTGGCAGCTCTTCGATGAGAGCGGTGAAACACGGCGTGCCCGCGAGCTTGAGCTGAGTCTGGAAGATTTTTACGCGCGGGCAAAGGCACCTGTTCGCTGGCATCTCGATCTCCACACGGCTATTCGCGGGTCACGTCATTTGCGTTTTGGCGTGCTACCGCAGCGTGATGTGGCATGGGATGAGGCGTTTCTTCACTGGTTGGGGGATGCGGGGCTGGAGGCTCTGGTTTTCCACCAGGCGCCAGGCGGAACGTTTACCCATTTTAGTGGGGAGCATTTTGGTGCGTTGGCCTGCACGCTGGAGCTGGGCAAGGCGCTGCCGTTTGGGCAAAACAACCTGTCACAGTTTGCTCACACTGCGCAGGCGCTGGCAATGTTGTTGACAGGCAGACCCGTAGCGGCAGTTGAAACACCGCCGCTACGCTATCGCGTGGTGGCGCAAATTACACGGCGCAGCGACGATTTCATTCTCTACATGGACAACCAGACGCTGAACTTTACCGCATTTAAAGAGGGAACCGTGCTGGCTCAGGATGGTGATGAACGTTTTATCGTCACCCATAACGTTGAATATGTTCTCTTTCCTAATCCAAATGTGGCCTGTGGTTTACGCGCGGGACTGATGCTGGAAAGGTTGTAAAAGATATATCCGCCCTTGGGTTAATCTCTAAGGGCTTATTTTTGCGTGCTGTTTGTATTTATTACGGATTATTCCTGGTAAGCTGCTTTCTTAATAACCAGAGTTCAGGTATAGTTCTTCATAATCCTTTCAAAATCATTATGTTGTAATTTTTTATTTCAACTCTCCGCAATTTATTCTTTTTTTCTTCATAATTGATGAAAGTTTGTTTTTTACACTTTCATTGTTTTACCGTTGCTCTGATTAATTGACGCTTAAGCCGGTAAAGTTAATCTCGTCAACACGACATCACACTGCATAAGCATCGCATGAATGTCGTAAGAATAACTGAAAGGAAGGATAGAAATTATGCGTAAATTGACTGCTCTGTTTGTTGCCTCTACCCTGGCGCTGGGCGCTGCAAACCTGGCTCATGCCGCTGATGCTACCACAGCAGCTCCGGCAGATGCCAAACCGATGATGCACCACAACGGTAAGTTTGCCCCGCATCATGACATGATGTTTAAAGACCTGAACCTGACCGATGCACAGAAGCAGCAGATCCGCGACATCATGAAAGGTCAGCGCGATCAGATGAAACGTCCTCCGCTGGAAGAACGCCGTGCAATGCACGATATCATCGCCAGCGATAGCTTCGATAAAGCGAAAGCTGAAGCGCAGATTGCGAAAATGGAAGAGCAGCGCAAAGCTAACATGCTGGCGCATATGGAAACGCAGAACAAAATTTACAACATTCTGACCCCGGAACAGAAAAAACAGTTTAATGCCAATTTTGAGAAGCGTCTGACAGAACGAGCTGAACAGAAAGGTAAAATGCCACAGGCTGCCGAATAATCGGTAGGCGTCTATACTCAATCATTCACGCTGTGTCGGAGCAGATTGCCCCGGACAGCGTGAAAAAAAACTCAAGACCGCCGGCCTTGTCCACAACACGTTTAACGATGTGGGCAGGATCGGCGGTTTTTTCTTTCCTACCTATTGCACAGCGCTTCGGACACGTTATGCTCCTGAGGCCCGCGAAAATACCACCTGGATCAGCGCGTTAAACTTTTTAGCAAAACGCCATGGTCATCGCTAAGGCAAATCAACTCTGCTGCCGATAACAACGAGCAGGGTGAATGATAACAATGATGATTTGGCTGCCTGATGACGGCATGTCGGCGCACAGTGCCTTTCTGGAGGGATGATGGAGTACTTTGATATCCGCAAAATGCCGGTTAATCTCTGGCGTAATGGTGCGGGAGAAACGCGTGAAATATGTTGTTTTCCGCCAGCAACGCGCGACTTTCACTGGCGGGCGAGTATTGCCTCCATTGCTGCGAACGGCGAATTTTCACTCTTCCCCGGAGTTGAGCGCGTTATTACGCTGCTCGAAGGGGGAGAAGTCACGCTGGAAGGCGCTAACACGCTACCGCATATCCTAAAACAGCATCAGCCTTTTACTTTCGCCGGCGACCGCGTGGTAAAAGCGAAGCTGACGGCAGGGCAGATCTCGATGGATTTTAATATCATGACCCGTCGGGATGTTTGCCAGGCTAAAGTTCGTGTGGCTGACCGGACGTTTACGACCTTTGGTTCGCGTGGCGGCGTGGTATTTGTTATTAGCGGAGCCTGGCAACTGGGGGATAAGTTGCTGACGGCTGACCAGGGGGCGTGCTGGCATGACGGTAAGCATACGTTGCGACTGTTGGAGCGCGAGGGGAAGTTGTTGTTTAGTGAGATTAACTGGAAGCCAGGTTTTTCGCCTGATTCGGTGCAATGACGTCGTTTGGGCCGGATAAACCATTTTGTGGTTATCCGGCACGGGTAAATCAGCGAATTACGATTTTTTCCAGAAGTCGTCAAACACCGTAATCGGTGGGCGACGTTTGTGTTCCGTCTTCACGTACCAGCCTTCAATTTTCTTCGCAACGTCGGCATCCAACGTTTTTCCTTCCAGATAATCGTCAATGTTGTCGTAGGTAACGCCTAATGCGGCTTCATCTGGCAGAGAGGGACGATCGTCTTCGAGGTCGGCGGTTGGCGCTTTCTTGTATAAATGCTCAGGGCAACCCAATGCTGCAAGAAGCTGCTTACCCTGACGCTTGTTGAGGCGGAATATTGGGTTAATGTCAGTACCGCCATCGCCATATTTGGTAAAGAATCCGGTAATGGCCTCTGCGGCGTGATCGGTACCCACGACAACACCGCTGGTCATTCCGGCGATACTGTATTGTGCCTTCATACGCTCGCGGGCTTTTTCATTGCCGCGCACAAAATCGCTCAGTTCAATACCTGCTTCACGCAATGCCTGCTCGCTGGCTAATACCGCGCCTTTGATGTTGACGGTGAGTACACGGTCAGGTTGTATGAACGCTATCGCGTCCTGACAGTCCTGTTCATCGGCCTGCACACCATAAGGCAGGCGCACGGCAATAAACTGCAAAGCATCGTTACCCGTTTCCACACGTAACTCGGAAATCGCCATTTGGCATAACTTTCCGGCCAGGGTTGAGTCCTGCCCGCCGCTAATCCCTAACACCAGTGATTTAAGAAAAGGGTAGGTTTTGAGGTACGATTTCAGAAAATCCACGCTGCGGCGAATTTCCTCTTCTGCATTAATATGTGGCTTGGCGCCAAGTGCCCGGATTATCTCTTGCTGCAGAGTCATTTAACCCCCTGTGAAAAATGAAATGATCAAAAATAACGATGTGTTAAAGCTAACGCGTTGACGTCCAAACGACAAGGGATGCAGCCGGATATAACATCATTTTGTTTTGATAGAATTTTCTGAAATGACCCGAGTAGCAACTGACAGCTTGAAAAATGCGTTGTTGTGCTCCAGGCTTATATAACACGCTGAAAAACAAGAGGACGGAATATGAACAAGAATCTAACAGGAATTCTGAGTGCAGCGGCGGTATTGACTATGCTGGCAGGCTGTACGGCTTACGATCGTACCAAAGACCAATTTGTGCAGCCCGTGGTGAAAGATGTGAAGAAAGGGATGAGCCGGGCGCAAGTGGCGCAGATTGCCGGCAAGCCCTCATCTGAAGTCAGCATGATCCATGCGCGTGGTACATGTCAGACCTACATCCTGGGTCAACGAGATGGTAAAGCAGAGACCTATTTTGTTGCATTAGATGATACTGGGCACGTGATTAATTCCGGCTACCAGACCTGTGCGGAGTACGACACCGACCCGCAGGCAGCGAAGAAGTAACAACTGTTTATTGCCTGAGCACTCTGACGAACCGGCCGCTGTGCCGGTTTTTTTGTGCCATGCGATCTTATTTATTGTCGCGAATTATTTGCCCGAAGTGTGAGGGGTGTCATAACCACAGGTCAAGGAGAGACAATTTAGTTAGTCAAGGAAATACCATCCACCGGTGCAATCCCGTATACTCATTTCAGCCACCTAAAAAAGTAATTTAGCTGACGCAAGTTACCCAGAGCATGGATGCAGGTTATGGCTTGCGGAGTGTCTGGTACACAGATAATCGCACATGAGGATCGTTTTAATGGAAAAGAAACACATTTATCTGTTTTGTTCTGCGGGCATGTCGACTTCTTTGTTGGTCTCGAAGATGCGTGCTCAGGCTGAAAAATACGAAGTGCCAGTTATCATTGAAGCGTTTCCCGAAACGCTGGCCGGAGAAAAAGGCCCAGTAGCCGATGTTGTGTTATTAGGTCCACAGATTGCTTATATGTTGCCCGAAATTCAGCGTTTGTTACCCAACAAACCTGTAGAAGTGATTGACTCGCTGTTGTATGGCAAAGTCGATGGTTTAGGCGTGCTTAAGGCTGCAGTTGCAGCAATTAAAAAAGCCGCAGCAAATTAATTATTTTAAATTTTCCCGTCAAAGAGTTATTTCATTAACATTCACCGCAATCGTTAATTGCGGTATTTAAGGGTATTTTTCTATGAGTAACGCTATTGCTTCACTTGAAAAGGTACTCCTTCCTTTTGCTGTAAAAATTGGAAAGCAGCCACACGTTAATGCAATCAAAAACGGTTTTATTCGTTTAATGCCGTTAACCCTCGCAGGGGCTATGTTTGTATTAATCAATAACGTTTTCCTGAGCTTTGGGGAGGGGTCGTTTTTTTATTCCATGGGCATTCGACTTGATGCTTCAACTATTGAAACACTAAATAGTTTAAAAGGCATTGGTGGGAACGTCTATAACGGTACGCTGGGTATTATGTCATTGATGGCGCCATTCTTTATCGGTATGGCGTTGGCGGAAGAACGCAAAGTCGATGCGCTGGCTGCTGGTTTATTATCTGTCGCCGCATTTATGACAGTCACACCATACAGCGTGGGAGAAGCCTATGCCGTGGGTGCTAACTGGCTGGGCGGTGCGAACATTATTTCCGGTATTATTATCGGCCTGGTGGTCGCGGAAATGTTCACCTTCGTCGTGCATCGTAATTGGGTTATTAAATTACCTGATAGCGTTCCGGCCTCTGTTTCTCGCTCCTTCTCTGCACTGATTCCTGGCTTCATTATCCTCTCTATTATGGGGATCATCGCCTGGGCGTTGAACACCTGGGGAACGAACTTCCACCAGATCATCATGGATTCCATTTCGACTCCGCTGGCGTCACTGGGTAGCGTGGTGGGTTGGGCGTACGTGATTTTTGTTCCGCTGTTGTGGTTCTTTGGTATTCACGGTTCTTTGGCACTGACTGCACTGGACAGCGGTATCATGACCCCCTGGGCGCTGGAAAACATCTCTATCTACCAACAGTTTGGTTCCGTAGACGCGGCACTGGAAGCCGGTAAGACGTTCCACGTCTGGGCGAAGCCGATGCTGGACTCCTATATTTTCCTGGGAGGGAGTGGGGCAACGCTGGGTCTGATTATTGCTATCTTCCTGGCTTCTCGACGCGCTGATTATCGTCAGGTAGCAAAACTGGCACTGCCATCAGGTCTGTTCCAGATTAACGAACCCATTCTGTTCGGTCTGCCGATTATCATGAACCCGGTTATGTTTATTCCATTCATCCTGGTTCAGCCGATTCTGGCAGCGATTACCTTGGCCGCTTATTACACAGGCATTATTCCACCGATTACCAACATTGCACCGTGGACTATGCCAACCGGGTTGGGCGCATTCTTTAACACCAACGGTAGCGTCGCTGCTCTGCTGGTCGCGTTGTTTAACCTTGGTATCGCAACGCTGGTGTACCTGCCATTCGTGGTCGTCGCCAACAAAGCTCAGAACGTAATTGATAAAGAAGAAAGCGAAGAAGATATCGCTAACGCATTGAAATTCTAAATTTAATCCGGCATGGCTATGCGGCCATGCCGGACTGAACCAGAGGAAAAGAGTATGTTAGATATCGAAAATATCGTCGACACGCAGTCAGAAGCAGAAGAGCTTGAAGAAGTGGTGATGGGGCTCATCATCAACTCGGGTCAGGCACGTAGTCTGGCGTACGGCGCGCTCAAATTGGCCAAACAGGGTGATTTTGAGTCAGCGAAGACCATGATGGAACAGTCTCGCATGGCGCTGAACGAAGCACACCTTGTCCAGACCAAACTGATTGAAGGCGATCAGGGTGAAGGTAAAATGAAAGTCAGCCTGGTGCTGGTCCATGCGCAGGACCACCTGATGACGTCGATGCTGGCACGTGAACTGGTGGCAGAACTGATTGAGCTTCACGAGAAGCTGAAATAGCGAGGAGTGTATAATGCAGCTACAGATTAACGCACCGGAAATCAAAACCGTCTATGAGCAGCAGCTTTTTAATGGCAAAAATTTTCATGTGTTCATCTATAACAAAACTGAGAGCATCAGTGGGCTGCATCAGCATGATTACTACGAATTTACCCTTGTATTAACTGGACGTTACTATCAGGAAATCAACGGTAAGCGTGTACTGCTTGAGCGCGGAGACTTTGTCTTTATCCCGTTGGGATCGCACCACCAAAGTTTCTATGATTTCGGCGCGACGCGAATTCTTAACGTTGGTATCAGTAAACGTTTTTTTGAACAACACTACCACCCGTTGCTGCCATTTTGTTTCGTTGCATCGCAGGTGTATCGGGCGAACAGCTCGTTCCTTACCTACATCGAAACGGTTATAGCATCACTGAATTTTCGTGAAAGCGGACTGGATGAATTTGTAGAAGTGGTCACCTTCTATATTATTAATCGGTTACGCCATCACCGGGAAGAGCAGGTGCTGGATGATATTCCACAGTGGCTTAAAACTACAGTGGAAAGCATGCATGACAAAAGGCAGTTCAGCGAAAATGCGCTGGAAAATATGGTACACCTGTCCGCGAAATCCCAGGAGTATCTGACCCGTGCAACTCAGCGTTATTACAGTAAAACGCCAATGCAGATTATTAATGAAATCCGCATTAATTTTGCTAAAAAACAACTGGAAATGACTAACTATTCTGTAACTGATATTGCCTATGAGTCTGGTTACAGTAGTCCGAGCCTGTTTATTAAAACGTTTAAAAAGCTGACGTCGTTTACACCTAATAGCTACCGTAAGAAATTAACTGAATTTAATCAGTAAATATTATTTGCCAATAAACCATTTTTTATCGCTTGCCCAAAATAGCGTCGGGACAGCCACGCTATACCTGACGAATGGGTTGAGCATAATACGTGTCAGTGTTTTTACACTGAAGGGAGAAATTATGAGCCAGAAATTAAAAGTCGTCACTATCGGTGGCGGGAGCAGCTACACCCCTGAATTACTTGAAGGCTTTATTAAGCGTTATCATGAATTACCGGTCTCTGAATTGTGGCTGGTGGATGTCGACGGCGGTAAAGAGAAGCTGGACATTATTTTTGACCTCTGCCAGCGCATGATTGATAAAGCTGGCGTCCCGATGAAAGTGTATAAAACGCTGGATCGCCGCGAAGCGCTGAAAGATGCTGATTTCGTTACTACCCAGTTGCGGGTTGGGCAACTGCAAGCCCGTGAAAAGGATGAACGCATTCCGCTGAGCCACGGGTATCTGGGGCAGGAAACCAACGGCGCTGGTGGGCTGTTCAAAGGCCTGCGTACTATTCCGGTTATCTTTGATATTGTGAAAGATGTGGAAGAACTGTGCCCGAATGCGTGGGTGATCAACTTCACTAACCCAGCCGGGATGGTGACTGAGGCGGTTTATCGCCATACGAATTTCAAGAAATTCATCGGCGTATGTAATATTCCGATCGGTATGAAAATGTTCATCAGCGACGTGCTGGCGCTGAAAGAGAGTGATGACTTATCCATCGACCTGTTTGGTCTGAACCATATGGTCTTCATTAAGGATGTTCTGGTCAACGGTGTGTCACGCTTTGATGAACTGCTGGACGGCGTTGCGTCGGGTCAGTTGAAAGCCTCTGGGGTGAAGAACATCTTCGATCTGCCGTTCAGTGAAGGGCTGATTCGTTCACTGAGACTGCTGCCGTGCTCGTATTTGTTGTACTACTTCAAGCCAAAAGAGATGCTGGCGATTGAAATGGGCGAATACTATAAGGGCGGCGCGCGCGCTCAGGTGGTACAAAAAGTTGAGAAGCAACTGTTTGATCTGTATAAAAATCCTGAGTTGAATATTAAGCCGAAAGAGCTGGAACAACGTGGCGGGGCTTATTACTCTGATGCCGCGTGTGAAGTCATCAATGCTATCTACAACGACAAACAGACCGAACATTACGTCAACATTCCTCATCATGGCCATGTTGATAATATTCCTGCGGACTGGGCCGTTGAGATGACCTGCACGCTGGGGCGCAATGGTGCAACTCCGCACCCACGTATCACCCATTTCGATGAAAAGGTCCTGGGCCTTATCTATACCATTAAAGGTTTTGAAGTGGCGGCGAGCAATGCGGCGCTGAGCGGCGAGTTGAATGATGTACTGTTGGCGTTAAACCTGAGTCCACTGGTGCATTCAGACACTGATGCTGAAATTCTGGCGCGTGAGCTGATCCTGGCGCATGAAAAATGGTTGCCAAATTTCGCCGGGTGCATCGAGAAGCTCAAAAGCGAACAACACTAACTGAGGTCGGTTATGGAACGCGTACTGATTGTGAATGCGGATGATTTTGGCCTGAGCAAAGGACAAAACTACGGCATTGTTGAAGCCTGTCGTAATGGTGTTGTCACCTCGACAACGGCGCTGGTTAACGGCGCGGCAATTGACCATGCGGTACAGCTGAGTCGCGACATACCTGAACTTGCCGTCGGAATGCACTTTGTTCTGACGCTGGGCAGGCCGTTGACGGCAATGCCAGGCCTTACTCGTGAAGGGGTGCTCGGGAAATGGATCTGGCAGATGGCTGAGGAAGACTCTCTGCCGCTGGATGAAATTTCACAGGAACTGGCCGCGCAGTATCAGCGTTTTATTGACCTGTTCGGGCGGGAGCCAACGCATCTGGATAGCCATCACCATGTGCATATGTTCCCGCAGCTCTTCCCTATAGTGGCCGGGTTTGCTGCCCAAAAGGGGATTGCGTTACGGATCGATCGTCAGACGGTATTTCAGGCGTCTGACTTTCCACAAACGTTACGGACTTCCCAGGGATTCAGCAGCGAGTTTTATGGCGAAGCGATTTCCGAAGCGTTGTTCTTGCAGATGCTTGACGCGTCAGCAGACCGGGGAGAGTCCTCGCTGGAAGTGATGTGTCATCCGGCGTTTATCGATGACATCATTCGACAAAGTGCCTACTGTTACCCCCGTTTAACTGAGCTTGACGTACTGACGTCTTCGTCACTGAAATATGCTATTGCGGAGCGCGGTTATCGTCTTGGCAGTTTTCTGAACGTTTAATTCCTGAGTTGGCGGCGCGTCGGTGCGCCGCATTTTTTTGTCTGCGTCATTGATGTTTGCTGCAACCTCTCTGTCCCCCCCATTATCGCCACCCACTTCACGAATTCACTGTTTTTGCACCGTCCAGGGGTAAAATCAGCTAAGATAGCGTTTTTCAGATTTTTAGAATTTGTCTTTAGTGAAGCAACTGATTATGAAACCTCTTCGCCAACAAAATCGTCCGGTTATCAGCTATGTTCCTCGCGTGGAGCCCGCTCCGCCAGAGCATGCGGTGAAAATGGATGCGTTTCGTGACGTATGGATACTGCGCGGAAAATATGTCGCTTTTGTCTTAATGGGGGAGGCGTTTCAGCGTTCGCCTGCATTTACGGTTCCGGAGTCCGCCCAGCGCTGGGCTAACCAGATTCGCCAGGAAAACGAACTGATCGATTAGTCGGATAAAAAAAACCGCCGGAGCATAACTCACCGGCGGTTTTTTGTTTTGCGCAGACAGGCTGTTAGCGATGCGCCAGTTCGGCGTGATCGTCGCTGTCCAGAATCGTTTTATCGGTCTGTTTCAGCCATTGGCTGGTAAGCGTACCAGCGGTCATGGAACCGCTAACGTTCAATGCGGTACGGCCCATATCAATCAGCGGTTCAACAGAGATCAACAGAGCAACCAGTGTGACCGGCAGACCCATGGCAGGCAGTACGATCAGTGCCGCGAAAGTCGCGCCGCCGCCCACACCCGCAACCCCTGCGGAACTGACGGTCACGATACCCACCAGCGTGGCAATCCACATTGGGTCCAGCGGGTTAATGCCGACAGTTGGTGCCACCATCACGGCCAGCATCGCCGGGTACAAACCCGCACAACCGTTTTGACCAATCGTTGCACCAAAAGAGGCGGCAAAGCTGGCGATGGACTCAGGGACGCCCAGACGGCGGGTTTGCGCTTCAACGTTCAGTGGAATAGAGGCGGCACTGGAACGGCTGGTGAAGGCGAAAGTCAGTACCGGCCAGACTTTGCGGAAGTATTTCAGTGGGCTAACGCCGTTAATACCCAGCAGGATACCGTGTACGACGAACATAATGCCCAGGCCGAGATATGAGGCAACGACGAAGCTACCCAGCTTAATGATGTCCTGCAGGTTGGAACCGGCAACAACTTTGGTCATCAGCGCCAGAACACCATACGGCGTCAACTGCATCACCAGACGAACCAGCTTCATCACCCAGCTCTGCAGGGTATCGATAGCCGTTAATACGCGCTCGCCTTTCGGCGCATCATCTTTCAGCAGTTTAAGTGCCGCAACGCCGAGGAATGCAGCAAAGATGACCACGCTGATAATCGACGTCGGGTTAGCACCGGTCAGATCGGCAAACGGGTTTTTCGGGATAAACGACAGCACCAGCTGCGGCACGCTGAGGTCAGCCACTTTGCCAACATAGTTGGTTTCAATAGCGTTCAGACGTGCAGTCTCGGCACCACCTTGCACCAGGCCTTCGGCGGTCAGACCGAACAGGTTGGTTACCAGAACCCCGACCAGTGCGGCAATCAACGTGGTAAACAGCAGCGTGCCGATGGTCAGGAAGCTGATTTTACCTAACTGAGAGGCGTTGTGCAGACGCGCAACGGCGCTGAGAATAGACGCAAATACCAGCGGCATGACAATCATCTGCAGCAACTGGACATAACCGTTGCCGACAATGTTGAACCACTGTACGGAATCTTTAAGAACCTGGCTGTCGGAGCCATAAATGGTATGCAGGGCGAGGCCAAACACCACACCCATGACCAGACCGACCAGTACTTTTTTGGCCAGACTCCACTGTTTGTGGCGGGCTTGCGCCAGCACGAACAGCAGTACTACGAACACGATAATGTTCGCGATTAATGGAAAGTTCATCCCCGTTCTCCTGATCTTATTATGCGTATCACCATGCAATGGCGATTCTGTTGGCGCAAGATTAGCAGAACTGTGACTTGCCTCTTATATTCAAATGGAATTGTTTATACCTAAAATGACATTTTGGCCGATTTATTAGTCAACCTGGTGCGTTATAAAACGATTAAACTGCATCTGTAGTGTGTTAATCATCTGCGATGACCAGCGTACCGCGCTGTTCTCTTGTACGGTCTGCGGCATCCAGATTGCCCACGCGAACAGTGCCATGCACAGGAACCGTTCCAGTTGGTTGCCTTTTTGCGGCACGAGGATGGGCAGACGAAAACGCCAGCGGCAGGGCCAAAGCAGGGGAACGCCTGCCGGAGTCAGCATGTCGGCCAGAATGTGACTGAGATAACCGAGAACCATACCTTGTAAGGCATCAGCCGGGATTATCCAGCTATCAGGGACTTTCAGGTAAAACGTGGTCAGTAGGGCAAAAACTGCCAGCAGGCTATGCGTAAATCCGCGGTGACCAAATGCCCTGGCAATGGGTTTAGATATCCACTTCAGACGTTGTCCCAGCAGGGATTTGGGATGATCAATATCCGGCAGCAGGCACGTTAGAATGGCTGAAGGAACAATATGCCACCAGTCACCCTGCGCAAGAATGGGCGTTAGCTCGGCATTCTTGGCAAATACTGCACAGGCAATAGAAAAAAGGAGATGGCCTTCCGCCGTCATGATAAAACCCAATAAACTGTCAATTCATACAGTATAGGGGTTTTATACAGTAGGCGGAAGAGGTGACGTTGTAACCCTTTGTCACAAATGCACGATTAACGCGCCAACCAACCGCCGTCTACGGCCAGCGTATAGCCATGAATATAGTCAGAGGCAGCGCTGGCGAGAAAAACGACCGGGCCTTTCAGGTCATCCGGTGTGCCCCAGCGTCCGGCGGGAATACGATCGACAATTTGCTGATTACGCGTACTGTCTTCGCGCAACTGCTGCGTATTGTTTGTCGCCATATAACCAGGTGCGATGGCATTGACATTAATTCCCTGAGCCGCCCACTCATTAGCCAGTAAGCGGGTGATTCCAAGCACGCCACTTTTTGATGCGGTGTAGGACGGCACGCGGATCCCCCCCTGGAAAGAGAGCATTGAGGCAATGTTAATGATTTTTCCGCCGTTACCCTGAACCAGAAACTGGCGCGCCACCGCCTGCGACAGAAAGAAAACGGATTTGAGATTCAGATTCATTACGTCATCCCAGTCTTTTTCACTAAAATCCAGCGCGTCCTGGCGACGAATCGTACCTGCATTGTTGACCAGAATATCGATCCGACCAAATGCCGCCACAGTTTGCGTCACTATGCTGGATAGCGCCTCCTGTTGGCTGAGGTCGGCCTGGATAGCCATAAAACGCCGACCAACTGCGGTGATTTTTCCCTCGGTGTCATACGGGATTTTGCGGTTTACGCCAACCACGTCACATCCGGCTTCAGCCAGCGCCAGGGCCATACCTTGTCCAAGCCCGGTATCACAACCAGTGACGATTGCGACTTTACCCTCAAGACGAAACGCGTCCAGAACCATGTACACCTCAGCTATTTTTACTGTTAATGCCTTGCAATAGGAGAAGAATAGAAGAGGTTAAATAAAAATACAATTAAAATGAAACTGTGTTTTAAAAATATTGAGAAGGCAAGGAAATGGGCAATATGGTCATTGCCCGGCGGGAGATTAACCGTGCAGATGCCCGGCAGTGAGCTCAGTCAACGAGGCCAGTTTGACGTCGGCAAGTACAAATCGGGGATCATCCTGATTTTCATGCGCGGGGACAACAATTGAGCGCATTCGCGCTGCTTTCGACGCAATCATCCCGTTCACAGAATCTTCCAGTGCGACACAAGATAACGGGGATATGCCCAGCTTCTGGGCACAATCGAGGTAAACCTGCGGGTGCGGTTTGCTGTAAGGTAATTTTTCTGCCGAGGCCAGCGCGTCAAAGCTATCGCGCAGATCAAACATGGTCAGCACTTTTTCCAGCATATGCAGCGGCGAAGCGGATGCCAGTCCTACTTTGATTCCCTGAGATTTGCACAACGCCACGGCTTCACGCACGCCTGGCAGTAGAGGTTTCGTTTCTTCAACCAGCGCAATTGCGCGGGTGATGATGTGCTCGGTGACTTCCTGACGTGAAGGACCGCTCCACGGTTGCTGCGCAAACCACAAATCAACCACCATGTCGATGCGTAAGCCAAGGGTATCGGGAAGTTCATGGCGGCGGGAGATATCAACGCCTAAACTTGCTATCACATCCAGTTCGGCCTGATCCCAGAGCGGTTCTGAATCAACCAGTAATCCATCCATATCGAAAATTGCAGCAAGAATTTGACGCGGGGTTGACATTACAACCTCTCCTTTACGGTGATAAAAGGGATTAAGAGCCAGTCTGTACAGGCTCTGAGCGTTCATTATGGCTAATTCAACAGTATACAGCCTTTAAAGATCAGGCGAAAACGGTTATCAACGGGTAAACTCAGGCCAAAATGACACGTCTTTATCAAGGGGAACTCATGACGTATCAACAAGCTGGACGCATTGCTGTCTTGAAAAGGTTGCTGGGATGGGTGATTTTCATCCCGACGCTGATTTCAACACTGGTTTCAGTACTGAAGTTTATGTACGCGCACAGCGAAAAGCAGGAAGGGATTAATGCGGTAATGCTCGATTTTGCCCACGTGATGATCGACATGATGCGGGTGAATACGCCGTTTCTTAACCTGTTTTGGTATAACTCGCCGACACCGGATTTTCAGACTGGACTGAATCTTGTTTTTTGGTTGATTTTTATTCTGATTTTTATCGGTCTGGCGCTGCAGGATTCAGGCGCCAGAATGAGCCGCCAGGCGCGTTTTTTACGCGAGGGCGTTCAGGATCAATTGATTCTGGAACAGGCAAAAGGCAGTGAGGGGTTAACGCGCGAGCAGCTTGAGTCACGTATCGTGGTTCCGCACCATACGATCTTTTTACAAATTTTCCCGCTCTATATTTTGCCGGTGATCGTTATCGTGATCGGCTACTTCTTCTTTTCATTGTTGGGCTTTTTGTAAGTGCTGCACGATCAGGCCTGTCGCATTGTAAAACGTCAGGCCTGATAAGCGTGCTAAGCCGCCAGTAATCTGTCCAGCGCCTTCTGCGCCACAACCAAATGCTGCCCCCCAAACAGAATTGCTCGATTCAGCAGCGTATAGAGCTGGTAGACAGGCTGCCTGTCGAGAAAATCTAGTGGTAACGGCGAGACAGACTGATAACCGTCATAAATCTGCGGTGGCTGATCGGTATGTAACGGCAACATTGCCAGATCGCACTCTCTGTCACCCCAGTAACAGGCCGGGTCAAAGATGTAGGGGCCATCCGGTCCAAGTGCACAGTTTGCCGACCACAAATCGCCGTGCAGGAGAGAAGGCTGTGGCTGATGGGAGGAGAGCCGTTGCTGAACATGATCGACAATGGCGTCAATATTGCCAAACGCGATTCCTTTTTCCGCCGCAAGTTCCAGTTGCCAGCCGATACGTTGCTCGGCGAAGAAGGTTGACCAGCGACGCTGCCAGGCATTGGGTTGTGGCGTAGTGGAGAGCGCATTATCGAAGTCGAGGCCGAACTGTGGCTGATCGCTCCATTCATGCAAATGTGCAAGTTGTTGCCCGAGAATAAACGCGTTGTGGGCATCAAGCGGGCGGGGAGGGAGAAAGTCCATGACCAGAAAACTGTAGTCTCTGTCTGCACCCACTGCCCAGACTTTGGGGATAGAGACGGTTTGGCTCCGGGAAAGCAGTTCTAACTGGTCTGCCTCCGCCGCAAAGCCAGACAACAGCTCTCTTTCATCACATTTGACGAAAAAATCGCGCCCCGCATAGCGTAAATGCCATGCGGCGTGAATCTCTCCGCCGGGCAGTTCATTACGCAGTTCGATTTCGCCTTCACCTAATTGCTCGCTTAAAAGACGACTGATAGCCTGCCACATGATGTCTCTCCCCATGTTGTCTGCCAGATCATAAGGTTAGCGCAAGAATGCGGTAAAAAAACACGAACTGACGCACACCATGGACGCGTCATCGCTGGAAAGGCACTTATTGTATGTCGTTCTTCCACACCTCCCTGAGACATTGCGACTTTCGGTTTAACATGATTCACTTCTTTGTAATCACGTGATTTTTTATCATAGACGCATAATACGCATGCCGACAGTTTTGTGGGTAAATCCCCCTTATGCCTGCTAAGGGGGATGGTGTCATCATCGGGCAAGATACGAATATATTTTTTGCGTATCGTCCAACGCGCACAGCCGCGTACCCTGATTCAGCGTTGCTGCGCTACCCGCAGCGACGCCAAAACGCACAATCTCTTCGAACGGGGCATTTTCTGCCAGTTTCAACGTCATTGCGCCGACCATACTGTCGCCTGCGCCAACGGTACTTTGGCTTTTTACCGGCGGAGGGACGACCTGGACGCACGTTTCTTGATTGACGGCCAATGCCCCTTGTGGTCCAAGAGAGACCACAACGCGAAGCGCTTTGCCGCTTTGTACAATCTCCTGTGCCGCTTTGCGGACGTCATCAGGCTGTGTGAGTTCGCGTTTCACCAGCGCACTCAATTCTTTGAGGTTGGGTTTTACCAGTTCGATACCGCCGATGGCTAATGCCGCCGTCAGCGCTTCGCCAGAACTATCGACAATGCAGCGAATGCCCTGTTTTTGTGCGGTGGTGATGAGCCGTGTCAATTTTTCTATTTGCACACCGGGCGGCAAACTGCCGCTAATGACCAGTATCGCACCCGATTCAATTTCCAGTACCTGATCCTGCAGTTGGTTGAATTCGTCATCAGTCAGCGCGGCACCGGGCATGACAAAACGATACTGCTCGCCGCTGGATTCGACGTGGACATGGAGATTTTGTCGGGTCCAGTCTTTGGCCTCGATAGTCGAGACGGGAACATTTTCGTCAGCAAGTAAAGAAACTAAGTGCTCGCCGGTCGCACCACCGACCGGAAAGATGGCCGTTGCAGTTCCGCCAAGATGTGCAATGGCACGGGCGACGTTGATGCCTCCGCCGCCAGGTTCAAAAACCGGTGAGGTACAGCGAAGTTTACCTTCGGGGTAGATTTGTGGGGTGATTGTTGCGCTATCGAGAGAGGGCGCAAGTGTTAACGTATAGATACGTACCATCTTTACCTCCTGTTAGGCTGATCCCAGTCTGGCACTTAACGCCACGAAAGTGAAGTAATTAACAACATGATTTCTCGCAGCTTTATTTAAAATTCTCGTGCCAAAGATATATAAATAAAATAAAGGATTAGGAACGCTCTTATTCAAAAAATGAAATAAGAATTTATTGCTATGTTATTCGAGTCTTTTTATAATTTGTTACCTTTCAAGGGTCTTTTGTCGTTGATCCATATGAAAGTTTCCGAGACCGTTATGGTCTCTTTTTTTGTTGTACGGACTCTTTATAAATGAAGCTTTTGAAGACAGTGCCCGCAGCAGTATTGCTGACGGGGTGCGTGTTTGCGTCAATGCATGCCGCCGCCGATGATTCCGTTTTTACTGTCATGGATGACCCTTCCAGCGCGAAAAAACCCTTTGAAGGTAATCTGAACGCGGGATACCTTGCCCAGTCAGGCAACACAAAAAGTTCTTCTTTAACCGCCGACACCACCATGACCTGGTATGGTCAATCCACGGCGTGGTCTCTGTGGGGAAATGCCAGCAACACTTCCTCAAATGATGAGCGTTCATCTGAGAAATATGCTGTAGGTGGTCGTAGTCGTTACAACATGACTGACTTTGACTATCTCTTTGGTCAGGCCAGTTGGTTAACAGACCGTTATAACGGATACCGTGAGCGTGACGTGCTAACGGCCGGTTATGGTCGCCAGTTTCTTAATGGACCGGTGCACAGTTTCCGCTTTGAATTCGGTCCTGGTGTACGTTATGACGAGCACACTGATGGCACCACTGAAACGCAACCGTTAGGTTATGCGTCCGGGGCTTATGTGTGGCAGATGACGGACAACACTAAGTTTACGCAGGGTGTGTCGGTATTTGGTGCCGATGATACAACGCTGAATTCTGAAACGGCTTTGAATGTTGCTATCAACGAACACTTTGGATTGAAGGTTGCGTACAACGTGACCTGGAACTCCGAACCGCCGGCAACCGCGCCGGAGCATACCGATCGTCGTACGACTGTTTCACTCGGCTATCGGATGTAATGACAAACCGGGTCAAATAATTGGCCCGGCTTTTATCTATTAACGTTAAGTTTATTTAATGGTTAATCTGTGTTTTATTTTTAATGCTTATCGATAACGCGCTATTTTTCAGACGAATTCGATATAATTGATAAATACAACGGAACCAGAAAAGCGGCCAGTATTTTAACCCCAGATCATCGCTGCCCAACGCAGCATCAGCATTGCCGCACAAATAACCAGCAGGATCACCACCATCTTCCAGTGTTTCTTCGCAAAGCGGTTTGTTGGCATTGTTTTTTCCTGCTCCGGTGAAATGACTTTCTACAAGTGTAACAAAGACGTCAGGGTGTCAGTGAATTGATTTACATCATAGAGTGCACGTTGATTGTTGCTTTGATCGCATCCTAATGCCGTGTACACTGTCAAACGGTGTTATCAAAAAGCGGGTGTAGGTCCAGTGTAGCCATTCAGGCAACCAGTGACATATTTCGCAGAGTGAAGCGGGAATCAGCCCAGACCTTTTTGATAATTTTAAATATTGAATCTTTGTATGTGCTCTTACGTGTGGGGCACCACTGCAAATAAGGATATAACATGCCTGTTATTACTCTTCCTGATGGCAGTCAACGCCATTACGACCACGCTGTAAGCCCCATGGATGTTGCGCTGGACATCGGTCCAGGTCTGGCGAAAGCGACTATTGCTGGCCGTGTTAACGGTGAGCTGGTCGATGCTTCCGATCTGATTGAACATGATGCGAAACTCTCCATCATCACCGCGAAGGATGAAGAAGGTCTGGAGATCATTCGTCACTCTTGTGCGCACCTGTTAGGGCATGCGATCAAACAACTTTGGCCGAACACCAAAATGGCGATCGGACCGGTTGTTGACAACGGTTTTTACTACGATATCGATCTTGACCGTACGTTAACCCAGGAAGATGTCGACGCGCTCGAGAAGCGGATGCACGAGCTCGCTGAGAAAAACTACGATGTCATTAAGAAGAAAGTCAGCTGGTACGAAGCGCGCGAAACCTTCGTGAAGCGTGGCGAGACCTATAAAGTCTCTATTCTTGATGAAAACATTGCCCATGATGACAAACCTGGCCTGTACCATCATGAAGAATATGTCGATATGTGCCGTGGTCCGCACGTGCCGAACATGCGTTTCTGCCATCACTTCAAACTGATGAAGACCGCAGGGGCATACTGGCGTGGCGACAGCAATAATAAGATGCTGCAGCGTATTTATGGTACTGCATGGGCAGATAAAAAAGCCCTGAATGCCTACCTGCAACGCCTGGAAGAAGCGGCCAAACGTGACCACCGTAAAATCGGTAAGCAGCTTGACCTGTATCATATGCAGGAAGAAGCACCGGGTATGGTGTTCTGGCATAACGATGGCTGGACTATCTTCCGCGAGTTGGAAGTTTTTGTTCGCTCGAAACTGAAAGAATATCAGTATCAGGAAGTTAAAGGTCCGTTCATGATGGACCGCGTGCTGTGGGAAAAAACAGGTCACTGGGACAACTACAAAGATGCAATGTTCACGACCTCCTCTGAGAACCGTGAGTACTGCATTAAGCCCATGAACTGCCCAGGCCACGTGCAGATCTTTAACCAGGGTCTGAAATCCTATCGCGATCTGCCGTTGCGTATGGCTGAATTTGGTAGCTGTCACCGTAACGAGCCGTCAGGTGCGCTGCACGGTCTGATGCGTGTACGTGGCTTTACCCAGGATGATGCACATATCTTCTGTACTGAAGAGCAGATCCGTGATGAAGTTAACGCCTGCATTCGTATGGTCTACGATATGTACAGCACTTTTGGCTTCGAGAAAATCGTCGTCAAACTGTCCACTCGCCCCGAAAAACGTATCGGCAGCGATGAAATGTGGGATCGTGCTGAAGCAGACCTGGCCGTTGCGTTGGAAGAAAATAACATCCCGTTTGAGTTCCAACTGGGTGAGGGCGCGTTCTACGGTCCGAAAATTGAATTTACCCTGTATGACTGCCTCGATCGTGCATGGCAGTGCGGTACTGTACAGCTGGACTTCTCCCTGCCGTCCCGTTTAAGCGCCTCTTATGTTGGCGAAAACAACGAACGTCAGGTGCCGGTTATGATTCACCGCGCAATTCTTGGGTCTATGGAACGTTTCATCGGTATCCTGACTGAAGAGTTCGCTGGCTTCTTCCCGACTTGGCTTGCGCCGGTTCAGGTTGTGGTTATGAACATCACCGATTCTCAGTCTGAATACGTTAACGAATTAACGCAGAAACTACAAAATGCGGGTATTCGTGTAAAAGCAGACTTGAGAAATGAGAAGATAGGCTTTAAAATCCGCGAGCACACTTTACGTCGTGTCCCTTACATGTTGGTCTGTGGCGACAAAGAGGTAGAAGCAGGCAAAGTTGCCGTGCGCACCCGTCGTGGCAAAGACTTGGGCAGCCTGGACGTAAATGAAGTGATTGAGAAGCTGCAACAAGAGATTCGCAGCCGCAGTCTTCAACAACTGGAGGAATAAGGTATTAAAGGCGGAAAACGAGTTCAAACGGCACGTCCGAATCGTATCAATGGCGAGATTCGCGCCCTGGAAGTTCGCTTAACAGGTCTGGAAGGCGAAGCTTTGGGTATTGTGAGTCTGAGAGAAGCGATCGAAAAGGCTGAAGAAGCTGGAGTAGATTTAGTTGAAATCAGCCCTAACGCCGAACCGCCAGTTTGTCGTATTATGGACTACGGCAAGTTCCTTTATGAAAAGAGTAAGTCTTCTAAGGAACAGAAGAAAAAGCAAAAAGTTATCCAGGTTAAGGAAATTAAATTCCGTCCTGGTACCGACGATGGCGATTACCAGGTAAAACTCCGCAGCCTGGTACGCTTTCTGGAAGATGGCGATAAGGCTAAGATCACGCTGCGTTTTCGCGGTCGTGAGATGGCCCACCAACAGATCGGCATGGAAGTGCTCAACCGCGTCCGTGACGATCTGAGTGAACTGGCAGTAGTCGAATCCTTCCCAACGAAGATCGAAGGCCGTCAGATGATCATGGTGCTCGCTCCTAAGAAGAAACAGTAAGGCCTTCAAGTAGCAATGTCTGTGGAGCCTGCGGGTACCACAGGCGTTGTTCGCCTACGTTTCGTTTATTAACAATGCGAAGTGGAAGTTATTAAAATGCCAAAAATTAAGACCGTACGCGGTGCTGCTAAGCGTTTCAAAAAAACCGGTGGTGGTGGATTTAAGCGTAAGCACGCAAACCTGCGTCATATTCTGACCAAAAAATCTACTAAGCGTAAACGTCACCTGCGTCCAAAAGGCCTCGTGTCTAAAGGCGATCTGGGTCTGGTTATCGCGTGCCTGCCGTACGCATAAGCCGTTAACGTTTAATTCATTTTTTTACTAAGAATATAGATACAGGAGAGCACATATGGCTCGCGTAAAACGTGGTGTAGTTGCCCGTGCACGTCACAAGAAAATTTTGAAACAAGCTAAAGGCTACTACGGTGCGCGTTCTCGCGTATACCGCGTTGCCTTCCAGGCTGTTATCAAAGCTGGTCAGTACGCTTATCGTGACCGTCGTCAGAAAAAGCGTCAGTTCCGTCAACTGTGGATTGCGCGTATCAACGCAGCAGCACGTCAGAACGGTATTTCTTACAGCAAATTCATCAACGGCCTGAAAAAAGCCTCTGTTGAAATCGACCGTAAGATCCTGGCTGACATCGCAGTATTCGACAAAGTAGCGTTCACCGCTCTGGTCGAAAAAGCGAAAGCAGCTCTGGCATAAGCCGGTGAAAAGAGGGAGCCTGGCTCCCTCTCTTTTATTTGTAGTGCAATCAATTGGTTGACAATTTATTCGTAAGCCTTTTCAATAAAGGTTGTCCGGTTTTTACCACACAAGGTAACGCAAGCATGAATGCTGCTATTTTCCGCTTCTTCTTTTACTTTAGCACCTGAACTCAGGAGGCTTGCGCGTGAAAGAAGAAACGGAAAACAGCGCCTAAAAGCCTCCCTGGTGGAGGCTTTTTTTATACGCGTCATCCTTCAGGTTGTCTCTGTGTTGGCTGCATTCGCTCACCCCAGTCACGTACTGATGTACGTTCCTGAGGGTTTGCTCTTTTGCCGCCGTGACACAACTTGAATGATTTTGCGTATATACGAGCGACTAGTGAATATCGCAACATAACGAGGAAAACCATGTCACATCTCGCAGAGCTGGTTGCCAGTGCAACGGCTGCCATTAACCAGGCTTCAGATGTTGCCGCGTTAGACAATGTCCGCGTCGAATATTTGGGCAAGAAAGGGCACCTGACCCTTCAGATGACAACCTTGCGCGAGCTGCCACCAGAAGAGCGCCCGGCAGCAGGTGCGGTAATCAACGAAGCCAAAGAGCAGGTACAGCAAGCGCTAAACGCGCGTAAGGCCGAATTAGAAAGTGCCGCGCTGAACGCGCGCCTGGCTGAAGAAACTATCGATATCTCCCTGCCGGGACGCCGTATCGAAAATGGTGGGCTGCACCCGGTAACACGTACTATCGACCGTATTGAAAGTTTCTTCGGTGAGCTGGGCTTTACCGTGGCGACCGGTCCGGAAATCGAAGATGACTATCACAACTTCGATGCGCTGAACATTCCAGGCCATCACCCGGCGCGCGCTGACCACGACACTTTCTGGTTTGATGCAACGCGTCTGCTGCGCACACAGACCTCCGGCGTGCAGATCCGCACCATGAAAGAAAAACAGCCGCCGATCCGCATCATTGCGCCGGGCCGTGTATATCGTAATGACTACGATCAGACGCACACTCCGATGTTCCATCAGATGGAAGGGCTGATCGTTGATACCAATATCAACTTCACCAATCTGAAAGGTACGCTGCACGATTTCCTGCGTAACTTCTTTGAAGAAGATCTGCAGGTTCGTTTCCGTCCTTCTTACTTCCCGTTCACTGAACCTTCTGCAGAAGTTGACGTCATGGGTAAAAACGGAAAATGGCTGGAAGTACTGGGCTGCGGTATGGTTCACCCGAACGTGCTGCGTAACGTCGGTATCGATCCGGAAATCTACTCTGGTTTTGCCTTCGGCATGGGAATGGAGCGTCTGACCATGTTGCGTTATGGCGTTACCGATCTGCGTTCTTTCTTCGAAAACGATCTGCGTTTCCTCAAACAGTTTAAATAAAGGCAGGGTAATACAATGAAATTCAGTGAACTGTGGTTACGCGAATGGGTTAACCCAGCAATTGATAGCGATGCGCTGTCAAACCAAATTACGATGGCGGGCCTGGAAGTTGACGGTGTGGAAGCCGTTGCCGGCGCGTTCAACGGTGTTGTGGTGGGCGAGGTGGTTGAGTGTGCTCAGCACCCGAACGCTGACAAACTGCGCGTCACCAAAGTGAATGTCGGCGGCGATCGTCTGCTGGATATTGTCTGTGGTGCACCGAACTGCCGCCAGGGACTGAAAGTGGCTGTGGCAACCGTTGGTGCCGTTCTGCCGGGTGATTTTAAAATCAAAGCGGCTAAGCTTCGCGGTGAGCCGTCCGAGGGGATGCTGTGCTCGTTTTCCGAGCTGGGCATTTCCGACGATCATAGCGGTATTATCGAACTGCCAGCCGATGCGCCGATTGGCACCGATATCCGTGAATATCTGAAGCTTGACGATAACACTATCGAAATCAGCGTCACCCCGAACCGTGCCGACTGCTTAGGCATTATCGGTGTTGCGCGCGATGTGGCTGTGCTGAACAAAGCTCCGCTGGTTGAACCGGAAATCACCCCGGTAGCGGCGACCATTAACGATGTGCTGCCTATTCAGGTTGATGCTGCTGACGCGTGCCCACGCTATTTGGGCCGCGTGGTGAAAGGTATCAACGTGAAAGCGCCAACGCCACTGTGGATGAAAGAGAAACTACGCCGGTGCGGTATTCGCTCCATTGATGCAGTGGTTGACGTGACGAACTATGTGCTGCTCGAACTGGGCCAGCCGATGCACGCATTCGACAAAGACCGCATTGAAGGCGGAATTGTCGTGCGTATGGCAAAAGAAGGGGAAACCCTGGTTCTGCTCGACGGCAGTGAGGCAAAACTGAGTGCGGATACGCTGGTGATTGCTGACCACAACAAAGCGCTGGCCATGGGGGGGATCTTTGGTGGTGAGCACTCTGGTGTGAATGATGAAACGCAAAACGTCCTGCTGGAATGCGCGTTCTTCAGCCCGCTGTCCATTACCGGTCGCGCACGTCGTCACGGTCTGCACACCGATGCGTCTCACCGTTATGAGCGTGGTGTCGATCCTGCTCTGCAACATAAAGCCATGGAACGCGCTACGCGCCTGCTGATTGATATCTGCGGTGGCGAAGCGGGGCCAATCATTGACGTGACGCACGAAGCGACGTTACCGAAGCGTGCCACTATTACACTGCGTCGTAGCAAACTGGATCGTCTGATCGGGCATCATATTGCGGATGAGCAGGTGAGCGATATTCTGCGTCGCCTGGGTTGTGATGTGACGGAAGGGCAAGATGAGTGGAAAGCGGTAGCACCGAGCTGGCGTTTCGATATGGAGATCGAAGAAGACCTGGTCGAAGAAGTCGCCCGCGTGTACGGCTATGACAATATCCCGAATACCCCAATTCAGGCAGGACTTATCATGGGTGAGCATCGTGAAGCGGACCTCTCGCTGAAACGTGTTAAAACCATGCTGAATGACAAAGGCTACCAGGAAGTTATTACCTACAGCTTTGTTGATCCTAAAGTCCAGTCGCTGCTGCATCCAGGTGAAGAAGCGCTGCTGCTGCCAAGCCCAATCTCTATCGATATGTCAGCAATGCGTCTGTCTCTGTGGACCGGCTTGCTGTCTACAGTAGTGTATAACCAAAACCGTCAGCAAAACCGTGTGCGTATTTTCGAAACGGGTTTGCGTTTTGTCCCGGATACGCAGGCTAACCTCGGGATCCGTCAGGATCTGATGCTGGCGGGCGTGATCTGCGGCAACCGTCATGATGAACACTGGAATCTGGCGAAAGAGACGGTTGATTTCTATGATCTGAAGGGCGATCTGGAAGCGGTTCTCGACCTGACCGGCAAACTGGCGGACATCCAGTTCAAAGCTGAAGCGAATCCAGCCCTGCATCCGGGGCAGTCTGCAGCGATTTATCTGAAAGGTGAACGTATTGGTTTCATTGGGGTTGTTCATCCTGAACTGGAACGTAAACTGGATCTGAACGGTCGCACTCTGGTGTTCGAACTGGAGTGGAATAAGCTCGCAGACCGCGTGGTGCCTCAGGCGCGTGAAGTTTCTCGCTTCCCGGCGAACCGCCGTGACATCGCTGTTGTTGTGGCAGAAAACGTTCCCGCAGCGGATATTTTATCCGAATGTAAGAAAGTTGGCGTAAATCAGGTAGTTGGCGTAAACTTGTTTGACGTGTACCGCGGTAAGGGTGTTGCGGAGGGTTATAAGAGCCTCGCTATCAGCCTGATCCTTCAGGATACCAGCCGTACACTTGAAGAAGAGGAGATTGCCGCTACCGTCGCCAAATGTGTAGAGGCATTAAAAGAGCGATTCCAGGCATCATTGAGGGATTGAACCTATGGCGCTTACAAAAGCTGAAATGTCAGAATATCTGTTTGATAAGCTTGGGCTTAGCAAGCGGGATGCCAAAGAACTGGTCGAGCTGTTTTTCGAAGAGATCCGTCGTGCTCTGGAAAATGGTGAGCAGGTAAAACTCTCTGGTTTTGGTAACTTCGATCTGCGTGATAAGAATCAACGTCCGGGACGTAACCCGAAAACGGGCGAAGATATTCCCATTACAGCACGGCGCGTGGTGACCTTCAGACCCGGACAGAAGTTAAAAAGCCGGGTTGAAAACGCAACGCCCAAAGAAGAGTGATTTAACGATACGCAAACTATGACGCGTATAACTAAAAAGGCCGCTCTGCGGCCTTTTTCCTTTTCACTACTGAATCAGCACCGTAGAATCTCCCCATCTTTTTTCAGCAGAATGGAAAACATGCTGACTTTCGCCCATCAACAGCAGCGACGAAACGTGCGCTGGATACTGTTTCTGTCAGTGCTGATGCTGCTGGCAACAATGATAAGTTTATGCGCAGGAGAACAGTGGATTGCTCCCGGAGATTGGTTTAGCGCTCGCGGCGATCTGTTCGTCTGGCAAATTCGACTTCCCCGTACACTTGCCGTATTGCTGGTAGGCGCCGCACTGGCCCTGGCTGGCGCGGTGATGCAGGCGCTGTTTGAAAACCCGCTCGCGGAGCCTGGCTTACTCGGCGTGTCTAATGGCGCGGGGGTAGGGCTAATTGCGGCTGTGCTGTTGGGGCAAGGGCAATTTCCCGGCTGGACATTGGGCCTATGCGCCATTGCTGGCGCGCTGATTATCACCCTCATTCTTCTTCGTTTTGCCCGTCGACATTTATCGACCAGTCGTTTGCTGTTGGCCGGCGTGGCGCTGGGGATTATCTGCAGCGCTCTGATGACCTGGGCTATCTATTTTTCCTCCTCTTTTGATCTTCGACAGTTGATGTACTGGATGATGGGGGGCTTCAGTGGCGTAGACTGGCATCAGGCCTGGCTCATGGTCGCGTTGCTCCCCGTATTGCTGTGGATTTGTTGCCAGTCACAGCCGATGAATATGCTGGCGCTGGGGGAAACCTCCGCGCGCCAACTGGGGCTGCCCTTATGGTTCTGGCGCAATCTGCTGGTGGTTGCCACAGGATGGATGGTTGGCGTAAGTGTTGCGCTGGCAGGGGCAATTGGTTTTATCGGGCTGGTAATCCCCCATATTCTGCGACTGTGTGGATTAACCGATCACCGCGTTTTACTCCCCGGGTGTGCGTTGGCGGGGGCAATTGCGTTACTGTTTGCTGATGTCGTCGCACGTCTGGTACTGGCATCGGCTGAATTACCCATTGGCGTGGTGACGGCCACGATGGGCGCACCGGTATTTATCTGGTTATTGTTAAAAGCTGCGCGCTAGAAAGTGCAGGTTCGGTCTATGCTTAAAAGCTGAACAGGGTCATTCCACTATTCACCTGTTGTTCTGGAGATGCTATGCAAAACACGCTTTTTAATACGGAAGTGACAACCATCGACGGCGAGGCGACCTCATTGCAGGCGTATGCCGGAAATGTACTGTTAATTGTCAACGTAGCCTCAAAATGTGGGTTAACGCCGCAGTATGAGCAACTGGAAAACCTGCAGAAAGCCTGGCATGGGCAGGGGTTCACCGTTCTGGGATTCCCCTGCAACCAGTTTCTGGGGCAGGAGCCTGGCAGTGAAGACGAGATTAAGACGTATTGCAGCACAACCTGGGGCGTTACCTTCCCGATGTTCAGTAAGATTGATGTCAATGGCGAAGCCCGCCATCCGTTGTATCAGAAGCTGATTGATGCGGCACCTACTGCGGTTGCACCTGCAGATAGCGGATTTTATGCGCGTATGGCGAGTAAAGGCCGGGCTCCGCTCTACCCGGACGATATTCTGTGGAACTTCGAGAAGTTCTTGGTCGGTAGGGATGGACAGGTGCTGAAGCGTTATTCACCTGATATGACGCCTGAGAACCCGATTCTTGTACATGCTATAAAGACTGCATTGGCCAACTAATGTCCCGATTAATGCTGCTACAGGATGTTGCGGAATCGACCCGACTCGGCCCGCTATCTGGTGAAATTAAAGCAGGAGAGATCCTGCATTTAGTGGGCCCCAACGGCGCGGGGAAAAGTACGTTATTGGCGCGAATGGCGGGACTGACCACCGGCGAGGGGAGCATCACCTTTGGTGATACACCGCTCGGTGACTGGCCGGCAGCGAAGCTGGCGCAATATCGGGCTTATCTTGCGCAACAGCAAAATCCGCCATTTGCGATGCCGGTCTGGCATTTTCTGACGCTACATCAGCCTGATAAAGCGCGAACAGACCTGCTGCAGGAGGTGGCTGATGCGCTTGGGCTGAGAGATAAACTAGGACGTGGTGTTAATCAGCTTTCAGGGGGGGAATGGCAACGTGTGCGTTTGGCGGCCGTCATCCTGCAAATGAGTCCGCAGTCTAATCCGCATGGGCAGCTTTTGTTGCTGGATGAGCCGATGAATAGTCTGGACGTGGCGCAACAAAACGCGCTGGACAGATTGTTGAGCCAGCTGTGTCTGCAGGGAATCGCCATTGTGATGAGCAGTCATGATCTTAACCATACGTTACGCCATGCGCACAAGGTGTGGTTGCTCAAGCGCGGAAAGCTACTGGCGAGCGGTGCGCGTGATGGGGTGCTGACGCCAGCCAATCTGTCGTTGGCCTACGGTGTAAATTTCCGTCGCCTGGATATTGAAGGCCACAGAATGCTCATATCAACCACTTAAGTTAAATGGGTTCTTGAAAATCACATAATTTCCACGCTAAATTGACACAAAAATAAAAATCAGAGGATTCGTCCTGAATGCGCTTTTGGCTCCTTTTCATCACAGCATTGTTTTTGGCGGGGTGCAGCAGCCATCGTGCTCCTGCGCCGAATGCCCGACTGTCAGACTCTATCGCCGTTATCGCGGGTCTTAACGATCAGTTGCAAACCTGGCATGGTACTCCCTATCGCTATGGCGGCATGAGCCGTAGCGGGGTGGATTGTTCGGGATTTGTGTTGATGACAATGCGTGACCAATTCGATCTGCAATTACCGCGCGACACGCGTACTCAATCAAAGATTGGTACTGAGATCGATAAAGATGATTTGCTACCCGGTGATCTGGTTTTCTTTAAAACGGGTTCCGGTGAAAGTGGTCTGCATGTCGGAATTTACGATACCAATAATCAATTTATCCATGCTTCAACCAGTCGTGGAGTGATGCGTTCTTCGCTGGATAACGTCTACTGGCGTAAAAACTTTTGGCAGGCGCGCCGAATTTAATCATTACGGGTGACGGGATTGGCTCGCAGCTTTCTCGTCATCCACATTTTAAATGTCAACTTTCACTTCTGCTGTTTGTTGGTCTATAACCCTGAACATTAAGAGCGTATCTTGCTAAAAATATGATTTATTCCGAGATATTAAAAAGTGCAAGGCTGGATATTCGTTTATAATCAGGATAAGCTAAAAAAAAAGGATTCGATTTACTGGCTAAAAAGGGAAAAATGAAAGGGCCTCTATTTGTATCAGCAGCAACGTATTTTTCCATCCTTTGCTACAGGATGCCGGATTACACCCATGCAGAGGGGCTGGCACAATGATTGTTTCACTGGATTATCTTTATCATTCAGAGTTCTCTTTTCTTCCTGCACGAAGTGAAAAAGGTGACCTTGAGTACGTCGATATTGTTACAAACTTTGTCAGCCCGGATGGTAACGTACGCATGCCAACAGAGCTGGTTATGCCCCGGATGTCAGACGAAGAGCAATGCCGCTTATTTGCCGAGAAGCTGGAATTAATCGAAACGTGCCAACACTTTTTTATTCAACGCAAAATTCCGGCCTGGATTAATTTAACGCCAGCGGTCGCTAATACTTTATTATCAGACGCTGAATATGCTTCACGTGTTGAACGATTTTCATTTATTGAACTGACGATTAATGAAAGTTATCCAGAGTTAAACAGTGGCAAAGAAAATCCCACACTGGCGGCTCTGGCTGCGCGATTCCCATTAATACTGACAAACTACGGTGCCGGGGGCATATCCACGCGGGCAATTTTTGATGGTCTTTTTAAACGGGTCGTGCTGGATAAAAACTTTGTTCAACAACGGATTACACATATTTCGTTTGAGCCGTTTATGCGGGCTATTCTGGCGCAATTATCTCCCTGCTGCGAATCAATCATCATTAGCGGTATTGATACACAAGAGATGCTGACGCGGGTATTACCTTTGGGATTCAGCGCGATGCAAGGGGGACTGTGGCCGGCGGTATCACCGGCAAAGATTATTTCACTGGTAAAATGATAACCCTTTTATTTGCTGGTGTTTAACAGGCTATTAACAGTCTACACTAGAGACAGGAGGCTCTATGACCCTGTCTTTTACTACTCGCTGGCGTGATGAATTACCAGCAACCTATACCGCTCTTTCGCCCACCCCTCTGAAAAACGCGCGCATCATCTGGCATAACGATGCTCTGGCTGCGCACCTGGGTATTCCAGCTGCACTGTTTGATGTTTCTGGTGGGGCAGGCGTATGGGGGGGCGAATCGCTATTACCTGGGATGTCGCCTTTGGCACAAGTCTACAGCGGGCATCAGTTCGGTGTCTGGGCTGGGCAGCTCGGCGATGGACGAGGGATTCTGCTGGGTGAGCAATTGCTTGCAGATGGCACAACCCTTGACTGGCATCTGAAAGGCGCTGGATTAACGCCTTATTCCCGCATGGGGGATGGGCGCGCTGTGCTGCGCTCGACGATTAGAGAGAGTCTGGCCAGTGAAGCCATGCATTATTTGGGGATACCTACAACCCGGGCCTTGTCGATTGTCACCAGTGAGACTCCGGTGCAGCGAGAGACCACTGAAGCAGGCGCGATGCTCATTCGCCTGGCACAAAGCCATATGCGTTTTGGTCATTTTGAGCACTTTTATTATCGTCGTGAACCGGAAAAAGTACGGCAGCTTGCTGACTTTGCGATCCGTCATTACTGGCCACAATGGCAGGAAGAGGCGGATAAGTATCAGTTGTGGTTTACGGATGTTGTTACGCGCACCGCGACGTTAATGGCCGACTGGCAAGCCGTAGGCTTTGCGCATGGGGTGATGAACACGGACAACATGTCGATTCTTGGCCTGACAATGGATTATGGTCCCTTCGGTTTCCTTGATGATTACGTGCCAGATTTTATCTGCAATCACTCCGATCATCAGGGGCGCTATAGTTTTGATAATCAGCCTGCTGCGGCTTTGTGGAACCTACAACGTCTGGCGCAGACGCTGTCGCCATTCATCCCGGTTGATATGCTCAATGCTGCGCTGGACGGTTATCAACAGGCCTTGCTAACCCGCTATGGGCAACGAATGCGGCAAAAACTGGGTTTCTTTAGTGAGCAGAAAAACGATAACGAAATCCTTAGCGAACTGTTTAGCCTGATGGCGCGGGAAGGTAGCGACTACACGCGAACATTCCGCATGCTCAGCCAGACAGAGCAACACAGCACCTTGTCCCCACTACGCGATGAGTTTATTGACCGCGCGGCATTTGACGACTGGTTCACTCGTTACCGCACGCGCCTGCAACAAGACAATGTGGCTGACGTTGTCAGACAAGCGCAGATGAAGACGGCAAATCCGGCTATGGTGCTACGTAACTGGCTGGCGCAGCGGGCAATAAGCCAGGCAGAGCAGGGTGATTATACCGAACTACATCGGTTACACGCTGCGTTACGTACGCCGTTTATCGATCGGGATGATGATTATATCAGCCGTCCGCCTGACTGGGGTAAACGGCTGGAGGTAAGTTGTTCCAGCTAAGGTGCGAGAAAAACTTGTGGGGATGCGTTGGCCGGGTGTTGACCAACGTGAACCTGAGCACCGTACCAGTGCTGCAGGTCATCGGCCTGTAACACAGCCTCCGGCGTTCCCTGCGACACCAGCCTACCGTTGTGCAGCAGCACTATTCTGTCTGCCCACAATGCGGCGAGGTTCAGATCGTGAAGCACAATACACACATGTAGCTCTTGTGAAGCGGTGAGCGTCTTCAGCAGGCGCAACAAATGCTGCTGGTGATAAAGATCCAGCGCAGAAGTAGGCTCATCAAGGAATAACCAGCCGCGAGGCGCACCGTCGCACCAAAGTTGCGCCAGCGCACGGGCCAACTGTACGCGCTGTTGCTCGCCGCCGGAAAGCGCAGCGTATTGCCGACCCGTCAACGGTGTGCATCCGGTCATTTCCATCACCTGAGCGATGAGTCGCGGCTCCGGGCGCTGGGTCCAGGGCGCGCGGCCCATCGCGATGACGGCCTCTATCGGCCAGTCAAATCCCAGCTGTGTTTGCTGGCGCATCACTGCCCGATGCCGCGACAGGGTCTGGGTAGACCATTCATCCAGCGGTTTGCCTGCCAGCACGCAGCGTCCGCTCGTCGGTTGCAGAAAGCCGGTCAACAGACGTAGCAGGGTGGATTTTCCTGCACCATTCGGCCCGATTAACGCGACCAGTTCACCTTTAGCGAGTTTGAGCGATACGTCGTCAATTACTGAGCGATCAGCAAGGCGATAGTGAAGTCCTTCGGCAATAAAATGTTCAGCCATGCGCTCCTCGCTGACGAAAAATAAGCCATAAAAACCATGGCGCACCGAGAATACTGGTCAGCAGACCAACGGGCATTTCCGCAGGCGCAACTGCGGTGCGGGCGAGAGTGTCGGCAATCAGTAGTAAAAATGCGCCAGCCAGAACAGAACCGGGGATCACGGCCCGATGGTCTGATCCGAGCCACATACGCATTAAATGTGGAACAACCAAACCGATGAACCCAATGACTCCGCTGACCGCTACAGCAGCGGCCACGAGTAATGCGCTGCACAACAACAAAATACGTTGGATCATCCGAACATCAACGCCGAGATAATGCGCCTCCTCCTCACCCAGTTGTAGCAGGTTCAGCGCCGGAGCCAGACGCCAGATGATCAGCACCGTCGGGATAGTCAGTGACGTGACAGCCAGTAGCGTGGACCACTGCGCGGCTCCCAGACTTCCCATCCCCCACAACGACAACTGGCGCAATTGCGCATCATTACTGACCCACGACAAAACGCCAACCGCCGCTCCGCAGAGCGCATTAATAGCAATACCGACCAGTAACAGACGTGAGAGCGAACCGTCGCGCTGTTGGCTGAGGATAAAAATCACCACGGTGGCAGCCAGTGCACCGAGAAATGCCGCCATCATTGGCGCATACAGCATGAGTAACGCGGGTAATGAGACTGGTAACACCACCCACAGGGCGACGGCGCAGGCCGCACCGCTGCTAATACCCAGTAGCCCTGGGTCGGCAAGCGGGTTGCGAAACAATCCCTGCATTACGCAACCTGCCAGTGCCAGTGAGCCGCCGATCACCAGCGCCAGCAAAACGCGAGGTAGCCGAATGGTGAGCCAGATTTGACGTAGTGCCTCATCGCCATCACGCCAGAGCAGACTTACCGGCAGGCGCAATGCGCCAAAACCGGTAGCCAGAACCGTCAGTACAACCAACATCAATGCCAACATCCACAACGAACAGGTGATCCGCCGGGACATCAGGGCAATTGCTCCGCTTTGGCGCGTAGCTGCAAAATGGCCTGTGGCGTACGAACGCTAAAGCCCAGTAATGCCATATCATCAATCTGCAGTACCTGCTTATTGCGCCCGGCAGGCGTTTGCGCAAGTCCCGGTAGCGCCCACAGGTTATCTTCGCCACCCATCGCCTTAACGCCATCTTGTGAAATCACGATGAGATCGGGCTGGCTGGCAATGACGCCTTCTTGTGATAACGGCTGGTAGCGGCTAAAACCCTGCATTGCGTTACGTAAGCCGGCTGCGCGAATAGCGGCATCAGCGCCCGTTTCCTGCCCTGCGGCCATTGCGCTCATTCCACCATGATTGAGAATAAACAGAACGCGTTTGTTAAGTCCGGATGACGGCAATGCTGCCAGTTCCTGACGTAAGCGGGTGCGCAGCGTTTCGCCCTCATCCTCCCGATGGGTTGCTTCGGCGATGACGCGGATTTTTTCATCAATCACGTTGAGATCGTTGCTTGCCGGGATCGTGACAACTCTGACATGGCTCTGCTCAACCTGTTTTAGCGCCAGAGAAGGCTGCGCTTGTGCGCTGGCTAGCACCAGAGTAGGGCGGGTAGCCAGGATACCTTCGGCGTTGAGTTGGCGCAAATAGCCCACGTCTGGCAATGCGGTTGCCGCTTCCGGCCACTGGCTGGTGCTGTCACGTGCCACGAGGGATGATTGCGCATCCAGCGCATACACAATTTCGGTGACGTCGCCACCGAGAGCCACAACGCGTTCTTCGTCAGCAGCCAGCGCTGCGATGGGCAGCAGCGCAATCAGGACCAGCAGTTTTTTCATGCGGCCAGTCCTTTTGGCGTTAAGGCATCGATCTGCGCTCGCCATTGCGTCTGCTCCGGTTCACCTTCCGTACGCTGTCCATAAAGCTGGGCAATTTGCGTGCCATCTGCGGCAAACAACTCCAAGCTGGTGACGTGACCATCGGCGGTCGGTTTGCGCGTTACCCACGTTTCGGCTACGCGCTCTTCCAGCAGATGCAGGGTAAAGGTCGGGTTGAAAATATTCAGCCAGCCTTTCATCGGCACCAGTTTTTCTATCACGCCGGTAAAGATCTGCACGCAGCCGCGATTACCCACGAAGACCATAATTTCATTGCCATCCTGGCGTGCGGTGTCGAGTAGCTGCGCCAGTGCGCTATTAGAAACTTTACAGGCCAGATCGTCGCCCACCAGATTGAATGCCTGTTGGCGGGTAAGATCGTGGCGTTTCAGCAGACCGAAAAACTGGTGTACATCGGTCATCGCTCGCCACTCTTGATCAACGGTCTGCGCATCGGCCGTGATGAGGGCTGGCGCAGAAGTGTTGGTAGGTTGCAGTACCAGTGGCGGGTTTTCAGCGAAGATGAAACGGGTCAGCAACGCAGCCCATTCCTCAACGAGGGTATTTTGTGTGGTATAGACTTTCAGCAGCGCATCCCCTTGATGGTCAAAGAACTGAATGCTCTGACGCTCGCCGTGGGCTGTGGTCTCACTGATATGAAAGGCGCTTGCCCACTGATTAAGGAACAGGCGCAGGTCGAGGGCGCGCGGATTAAGAACCAGTCCGGCATGACCGTTCAGGTGCTGATTGGTAAAAGCGCCAACCTGTTCATGCACCGCATATTCGTTGCGGCAAATGCATTTGGTTTCGCCTACGGCTTCCAGTGCGCCGAGGATTTCGCGGACTTCGCCACGTAAGCGCCAGGCGTCATGGCCGACGCGCGCAAAGGTCAGTTCGGCTTCGCTAATATTCATCAATCCTGCAATGTCGCGTGCGTATTTGCCGGGATTTTCATTCTTCAGTTCCAGCCAGCGTGTGTAATGATTCATTGTCTCTTCCTTCCAGATTGCTACCCCGGCGAACCGGGGAAAAGTGATTACCACTGATAACTCACGAAAATTTTGCCATTGCGACCATCCTGCGGAATGCCCTGCGGCGACCAGTACTCTTTGTCGAAGGCGTTGCCCAGTACCAGCGTGGTGGTCATACCTTTCAGCGCTTGTTGACCCTGATAGCTCACGTAGAAATCGTTTACCGCATAGCCGGGCTGTTTAGCGTAGCTGCTGCTGATATGCGTGGAGCGGTCAGCAAATGTCCCGATCCAGCCCACGGAGAATCCGCTGTGTGCCACGGGTATGTTCAGTTTGCTGGTGACGGTATCCGGGTTAATGCTGGAAATGTATTCGCCGGTGTCGGTATCTTTGCCTCGTGTACGGTTGTAGGCCATGTCTAAACTGAACAGATCGGCGGAGTACTTCGCCATCACGTCCCAGCCCCAGATTTTGGCGTTGGGGACGTTATAGGACATGGTTGTCGCGGCGGCAAAATCGACGCTGGTGGAGATGTAATCTTTCGCTTTGGTGTCGAAATAACTGGCTTTAAATTCGAGCGCATCGCTCGCCATCAGCAGATCGTCGAAGCGCAGGCCAAATCCGTATTCCTGCGTTTCGTTGGTTTCCGGACGCAGGTTAGGGTTGGGTACCCAATAGTTAGTGTAAAAACGGCCGATGGAGAAGTGTTTTGCATCGTTATACATCTCGCCCATGGTCGGCGCACGGAAGGCCTGAGCGTATGAACCGAACAGCATCAGCCAGTCGGCCGGCGTGACGGTCATTCCTGCGCGGGACGACCATTTGTCGGCATCGACATCCGCGTAACCATCGCTGCTACCGCGATATGAGTCATAGCGTGTACCACCCAGCAATGTTACTGGCAGATCTCGCAGGGTGATTTCATCCTGTAGCCAGCCGGAGCTGAAATCAATTTTTGCCTCAGGGAAGCCGGTCGTCGCGCCACCGGGGCGTTGTTCCTGGCGATAGTACTCACCACCGTAAGTTAACAGGTGAGAAGCAAAGGAGTCGCTAAACAACCGGCTGCGATTATCAATTTTTCCGCCTTTGGTCGTTTGTTTGCGAAACTCATTAGTCGCATCCGGATTCTGGGCATTAATGCGCGCCTCGGACCAGTATATGCGAGCATCAGCGTTCAGCCAGTCATTGTCCGCAGGGGCGAGCGTGTAGGTCAACTGTGCGTCTCGCTGGATCGTTGAGCGATCGGTCATCGGGTTGCTGGTGGCATCTGCCGCGCTGGTTTGTGGGTTCTTAGGTTCACGGGCGTCATTGTTGTAGTAGCGCAACGAGCCTGCCAGCGTCTGGGCGCTGTCAATTTTCCAACTGCCTTTCGCCAGCATATTGTTGATCGCTTCATCGTTTGGCGCTGTAGTACCGTCGCTCTGGCGCAAATCACCGCGATCGCGACTCGACCATGCAAGCAGTCCGTCCAGCGTATCGGTGCGCCCAAATGCGCTGGCGCCCATACCGAGGCTGTGATCGCCGGTTGCCGCAGTACCGAACACGCGGTAACCGCTGTTTTGTCCGGCTTCCAGCAGATCTTTGGCATCCGCAGTGTCATAGGCGATCACGCCGCCCAGCGCGCCGCTGCCATACAGCAGAGCAGAAGGGCCGCGCACGACTTCGATGCGTTTGATTAGCGCCGGGTCGAGGAAGGTACTGTTCAGGTGTCCGGTGTCGGTTCCCTGACGTACGCCGTCTACCAGCACCAGAACGCCGCGGCGGTCATAGCCGCGCAGATTAACGTCCTGACCGTTGGTTCGTCCCGTACCGTCAAGGGTAAGTCCAGGCACTTTACGTAACAGATCTGCCGCTGAGCTGGCAGTCTGGTTTTCCGGCGCAGTGGCATCAATCACGCTGACCATCATCGGCGCTTCAAAGGCACTGCGGGCATTGCCGGTGGCGGTGACGGTCATATCTTCGACCGCCGCATATGCGAAAGTGGGCAGGCTACTGACAATCGCCAGCGCCAATAGCGAGGGACGCAGGGATGCAGTGTGCAGGTATGGCATAGCAACTCTCCATTAGGAAATCGAAAAGCGCTGGCTGCCTGGGTATCACCTGGGTGGCTGGCGAAAGGTGTTGTTTATTTGGTCAGAATGAGTTTTCCGGCTTGGGTCTGGCGCAGCAAGTAGTGCTGACCATCATGTTCTATGATCACTCGTCCTTCATTTCCCAGCAGGCTTTTACTGTCAATCCGACGTTCGTCAGGCGTGACAGAAGGGTGTGTTTTTTCTTTTGCAGGCGTTGCTGTAGTGTTATCCATACGTGACATAGTGTTTAAAAATAACAATCAATGTAACAATGATAATCATTATCAATAAACTGAGAATTTGCATCAAGCCTTTTTGTGAAATAATTGTGACGGGATCAAATTTGCGGGATTGCGCTGCATTAAAAAAGCCCGGTCACATTACGCTGACCGGGCCTGGATGGGCACGAACCGTAGGTCGGGTCAGGCGAAACCGCCGCCCGGGCATGATTTTAGAATCGACTGTCTACCGCCGCGGCGAGTTTTTCGACCAGCAGTTCCGTATCTTCCCAGTTCAGGCAGGGATCGGTGATTGACTGACCATAAACCAGTGGCTGGCCGCTGACGATTTTTTGCGTACCTTCGCGTAAGAAACTTTCCGCCATGATCCCGGCTATTGCCGTCGAACCATTGCGAATCTGCTGACAGACGTCATCGCACACTTCTAACTGACGGCGATGTTGCTTCTGGCAATTGCCATGGCTGAAATCCACCACCAGCTGCTCCGGCAGAGAGAATTCGTGCAGCGTATCGCAGGCAGCGGCAATATCTTCGGCAGAGTAGTTCGGCTTTTTACCACCGCGCATGATGATATGACCATAAGGGTTGCCGCTGGTCTGATAGATAGTCATCTGCCCGGTTTTATCCGGTGAGAGGAACATGTGGCTGGCGCGTGACGCGCGAATAGCATCGACGGCGATACGTGTATTGCCATCTGTCCCGTTTTTGAACCCGACAGGGCAGGAGAGCGCGGAAGCCATTTCACGGTGAATTTGGCTCTCTGTGGTGCGTGCGCCAATTGCGCCCCAACTGATCAGATCAGCAATAAACTGACCTGTCACCATATCGAGGAATTCAGTGGCCGTCGGTACACCCAGTTCGTTGACCTGTAACAGCAGTTTACGTGCCAGCTCAATACCATGATTTACACGATAGCTGCCATTCAAATCCGGGTCGGAAATGAGGCCTTTCCAGCCCACGACGGTACGCGGTTTTTCAAAATAGGTACGCATCACGATTTCCAGACGTGCCTGGTGTTTAGTGCGCAGTGCCTGCAAACGCGTGGCGTATTCCATGGCGGCATCGAGATCGTGAATCGAGCATGGTCCAACGATGACCAGCAAGCGAGGATCTTCACCATTCAAGATTTTTTCTATCCGACGTCGGGAATCCGTAACATGGCGGGCGACGGAGGACGAAACAGGATGCCGTTGCGCAAGCTCTGCTGGAGTGACCAGGTTGTCAATACGCGCAGTACGGAGTTCATCGGTTCTGTTCATTACTTATCTCAGAAATTTGTTGCTTCAACGGCAGGACTACCGGGAAGTGATGTACATCACAATATCACACTCATCCTGCCTGGTGGCGAGCATAATAACAAAAAATCGAACCAATGCACTAGCGTTCTAGTACATACGGCGATTCAGCCCCATGATGTCGAGGATCTTGGTGGCAATTTCTTCTACTGAATAATTGGTACTGTTCAACCACGGAATTTGATTTTTCCGGTACAGCGCCTCTACTTCGGCAACTTCCATTCGGCACTGGCGCAGCGAAGCGTAGCGACTGTTTTCACGGCGCTCTTCGCGGATCGCCGCCAGGCGCTCAGGGTCGATGGTCAGGCCGAATAATTTATGCTGCAACGGCTTCAGAGAGGCGGGCAGCACCAGATTATCCATATCATCGGCAATAAAGGGGTAGTTAGCGGCCCGGATACCAAACTGCATTGCCAGGTATAAGCTGGTAGGCGTTTTTCCGCAGCGGGAAACGCCAAGCAGGATCACCTGCGCCTGATCAAGGTTGCGCAACGAGATACCGTCGTCATGCGCGAGGGTATAATCAATGGCGGCAATACGCGCATCGTACTTGTTGAGGTTGCCAGGATTCAGGCCGTGCGTGCGATGCGCGATCGGTGTGGGGTCGAGTTTCATCTCATGTTGCAGCGGGGCGACCAGTGCCTGGACGATGTCCTGGCAAAAACCCTCACTTTGTAAAATGATCGAGCGAATTTCCGGCAATACGATGGAGTAGAACACCAGAGGACGCACACCCGTTTGTTGATAAATGGCATCAATCTGGTCTTTAACCGCACGAGCACGGCTCTCATTTTCCACAAACGGCAGCGTAATGCTGCTGATCGTGACCGGAAATTGTGACATTACCGCGTGACCCAATACCTCTGCGGTGATGGCTGTGCCATCAGAAATATAAAATACATGACGATCAACAGCATTATCCATTTTGCGCATCCTGGGGGCAGACATAATTCTCTGAAAGCATAAATTAAAATTCGTCAGAAGCGAATATTGCTGCATCACTTTTATAAAGTGAAACAGTATTTTTATATTTAATGAAAAGTACATTTCATTTTTCGGAACAAATGTTTATACCGACTGATTTTGTGGTGATCCCGTGCCGTTCGCGGGTTTGCGCAAATGCGGAAAGAATCTGAAAAAATAAAAAATAAAGTTGCTTGAACGATTCACCGTTTTTTTCGCTGGAGTAAATATGCCAAGATAATTACGCTAAATTGAGTTTCCTAACCTCGTTCATATATAAGGATTGTTCGATGTCCAACAATGGCTCGTCACCGCTGGTGCTTTGGTATAACCAACTCGGCATGAATGATGTAGACAGAGTTGGGGGCAAAAATGCCTCCCTGGGTGAAATGATTACTAACCTTTCAGGTATGGGCGTATCCGTACCGAATGGTTTTGCAACGACCGCCGATGCGTTTAACCAGTTCCTGGACCAAAGCGGCGTAAACCAGCGCATTTATGAGCTGCTGGATAAAACGGATATTGACGATGTCACCGAGCTTGCAAAAGCCGGCGCGCAGATCCGCCAGTGGATTATCGACACTCCTTTCCAGCCTGAACTGGAAAATGCCGTCCGCGATGCCTACGCGCAGCTGTCAGCGGACGATGCCAATGCTTCTTTTGCCGTGCGTTCCTCCGCTACCGCAGAAGATATGCCAGATGCGTCATTCGCGGGCCAGCAGGAAACTTTCCTCAACGTCCAGGGGTTTGATGCGGTACTGGTCGCTGTCAAACACGTATTTGCCTCGCTGTTTAACGATCGTGCGATTTCTTATCGTGTCCATCAGGGCTATGACCATCGTGGTGTGGCGCTCTCTGCGGGTGTGCAGCGGATGGTGCGCTCTGACCTGGCGTCTTCCGGCGTCATGTTCTCCATTGATACCGAATCCGGCTTCGATCAGGTGGTGTTTATCACCTCCGCGTGGGGGCTGGGTGAGATGGTGGTGCAGGGGGCAGTGAACCCGGATGAATTCTACGTGCACAAACCGACCCTGGCGGCCAACCGTCCGTCAATCGTGCGTCGTACAATGGGCTCTAAGAAAATCCGCATGGTTTATGCGCCGACTCAGGAGCATGGCAAGCAGGTTACCATTGAAGACGTTCCGCAGGCGCAACGTGACATTTTCTCACTGAGCAACGAGGAAGTGCAGGAGCTGGCGAAGCAGGCGGTGCAAATCGAGAAGCACTACGGTCGTCCGATGGACATCGAATGGGCTAAAGACGGTCATACCGGCAAGCTGTTCATTGTACAGGCTCGTCCGGAAACCGTACGTTCTCGCGGCCAGGTGATGGAGCGTTATACGCTGCATGCGCAGGGTAAAATTATTGCTGAAGGTCGCGCCATCGGTCACCGCATCGGGGCTGGCCCGGTAAAAGTCATTCATGACATCAGCGAAATGAACCGTATCGAGCCAGGCGATGTGCTGGTTACCGACATGACCGACCCGGACTGGGAACCGATCATGAAAAAAGCGGCGGCGATCGTCACCAACCGCGGCGGTCGTACCTGTCATGCGGCGATTATTGCCCGTGAACTGGGAATTCCGGCGGTTGTTGGCTGTGGCGATGCGACCGAACGCATGAAAGACGGCGAGAAAGTCACAGTCTCCTGTGCGGAAGGCGACACCGGCTACGTGTATGCCGACATGCTGGACTTCAGCGTGAAGAGCTCCAGCGTGGAAACCATGCCGGATCTGCCGTTGAAGGTGATGATGAACGTCGGTAACCCGGATCGAGCTTTTGACTTCGCTTGTCTGCCAAACGAAGGTGTCGGCCTGGCGCGTCTCGAATTTATTATCAACCGTATGATTGGCGTGCACCCACGTGCACTGCTGGAATTCGATGATCAAACGCCGGAACTGCAAAACGAAATCCGCGCGATGATGAAAGGGTTTGATTCACCGCGTGAATTCTACGTGGGTCGTCTGACGGAAGGGATTGCGACGCTGGGTGCGGCGTTTTATCCAAAGCGCGTCATCGTGCGCATGTCGGACTTTAAGTCCAACGAATATGCCAACCTCGTCGGCGGTGAGCGTTATGAACCGCATGAAGAGAACCCGATGTTGGGCTTCCGTGGTGCGGGGCGCTATGTTGCGGATAGCTTCCGTGACTGTTTTGCGCTGGAATGTGATGCCGTAAAACGCGTCCGTAACGACATGGGGCTGACTAACGTGGAAGTAATGGTACCGTTTGTTCGTACCGTTGCCCAGGCGAAAGCGGTCGTGGAAGAGCTGGCACGTCAGGGGCTGAAGCGCGGCGAGAACGGGCTGAAGGTAATCATGATGTGTGAGATCCCATCCAACGCCTTGCTGGCTGAACAGTTCCTCGAATATTTCGACGGCTTCTCTATCGGGTCTAACGACATGACACAGCTGGCGTTGGGGCTGGACCGTGACTCTGGTGTGGTTTCTGAACTGTTTGATGAGCGTAACGACGCGGTGAAAGCGCTGCTGTCGATGGCGATTCGTGCAGCCAAGAAACAGGGCAAATACGTGGGTATTTGCGGTCAGGGCCCATCTGACCATGAAGACTTTGCGGCCTGGCTGATGGAAGAGGGGATCGACAGCCTGTCGCTGAACCCGGACACTGTCGTACAGACCTGGCTAAGTCTGGCTGAACTGAACAAGTAACATCATGCCTTATCCGGCCTATTCAACGTAGGCCGGATAAGATGCGCTAGCGTCGCCATCCGGCACTTTATCCTGCAACACTCTCCGCGCTCAAACGCTGAATAATATCCTGACGCAGTTGGTATTTTTGTACTTTACCGGACGCTGTGCGCGGTAATTTCTCCACAATCACAATGTGCTCAGGGTATTTGTACTTTGCCACCCGCTTGCGACTAAAAAAGGCTACCACTGACTCCAGTGACAGCGAATGGTGCGGCGGTTTTAGCACCACATAGGCACATGACCTTTCACCTAAGCGTACGTCTGGCATCGCGACAACGCAGGCATCGTGAATGCGGGGGTGCTGCAATAAAATATCCTCAACTTCGCGGCTGCTGATGTTTTCTCCACCGCGGACAATGATATCTTTTTTCCGTCCGGTGATTTTGATGTACCCCGCATCGTCCATCCGGCACAAATCGCCGCTGTAATACCAGCCGTCATTATCCAGCGCACGGGCGGTGAGTTCAGGTTCATCAAGGTAGCCCATAAAAACATTGGGCCCGCGGGATGCCTCTTCTCCTTCCATACCCGCAGGCAACGTGTTACGTGCCTCATCGACGACTTTAATTTCCACGCCGGCTGCGGCATATCCGTCGGTGTTCATCATGCGGGAAAGCGAATCATCCAGATTGACCACCGCGTGCGGCGAGCTTTCTGTTGAGCCATAGACGCTTAACAATTTAATGCCGCGCTGCTGACAATCGCGGGCTATTTTTTTCGGAATAGTGGTGCCGCCGCATAAGAAAAAGCGTAACGACGAGAGATCGTAGGGATGTTTTTCCACGCTACACAGCATGTCATAGACGAACGGTGTGGCGCCGAGTACGCAGGTACAGCGCTGTTGTACCAGCAATTCGAGACAGGCGGCTGGGGTGAAAATATCTAACAATACGCTGCGTGCGCCAATTAAAAACGGTGCGGTCACGCCATGTAAAAAACCGGTAGCATGGCCAAGTGGCGCGGGCATTAAAAATACATCCAGCCAGGTGAGATTAAGACGGGCACAATAGGCGCGTTCACTGGCCAGGATGTTGTTGTGGGTCAGCATTACCCCTTTGGGCATCCCCTCTGTTCCGGAGGTAAACAGCACCGCAGCCAGCTCATCGGCATGCACACTAATTGGCCGGGTTAATGGTGGTGATAAAAGAAGCTGGCTGAGTGGCAATGAGTCTGTCGCGGGTGCCAGCTTATCGACGGCAACAATCTGTTGCAGATGCGGCAGCTGGTTTTGCAAGGGCAGGATCAGATCTACCGGCCGGGTTTGTTTAAACAGCGTAGGTGCGAAGAAAATCTTTGCCTGGCATTTGTTCAGTACCCATACCAGCTCGGCTTCGCGCCAGGCAGGAAGTAGTGGTACGGAAACAGCCCCGGTTTTCAGACAGGCCAGGTAGATAAGGGTAAATTCACACCAGCCGGGCAGTTGAAAGGCGACGCGGTCACCTGGCTGGATTCCGCAGGCTAACAACCAGGTCGCCAGACGGCTGGCTGCACTGTCGAGCACGGCGTAGGTGTATGAATCGCCGTGATTATCGACCACAGCGATTTTATCCGGCATCGCCTGGGCGGTTTGGCTCCAGTAATCACCCAGCGATGCATCCCCCCAAAACCCTTGTTGTCGATAAGCTTCCCGACGTTCGGCATTAAACGTTAATGTGACACTCATGAGTTATTCCCTGGATAATTTCGGTACACGTCCTGCCGGATAACAGAAGTGCTGTCTCCGGCGTACAACAGGCGATACGTGTTAGCCGTAACGGAAATCCACACCAAATGTCCCAGCCGGGTATTCCCATTGTTCGAGGATAGTGGAACCGCACAGCACCCGGCAGGTACCACATTCCAGGCAGCCTGCGGAATCAAAATGAATATTTCCACTTTCGTCCTGTTTATACAGTCCAGCGGGGCAGGCATTCAGCAGTTTGCGAAATTCTGTCATGTCAGGATGTTCGGCAAGGATGATGTGCGGATGCCCCTCATCGACATTGAATTTGTTAACGCCCAGTTTGACGTCAACATTTACGGTGTTGTCCTGACTCATAGTGCGGTTGCTCCCTTGATGCCGTCTTTCAGTAAATTTATCAGCCCAATCTGCTTCGCGTGGGATAAAATTGTCTTGCGAATTGGCTGGTTTGGACTGCCATCAACGGTGAACATATCGCTCATGATATCGACCACCATACGGGGATACTGGGTGAACAGGCGTGGGTTTTCCATCAACGCGGGGATCTTACGGAAATGCTGTAAATCACGCATCACACAACCCTGTGCAAGGGTGCGTTTGTAGTCCATCAGGCTGTTGGCTGAATAATCCTGGCGTTCTTTTGCCGCAATGGCCGTCTGTGCTGCGGCTTCTGCGGAGGCTATCGCCAAATCCATGCCACGCACGGTGTAGCCCAGGTTCAGACAAAAACCGGCGGCATCGCCGACGATCATCACCCCGTCATCAACCAGCTTCGGTACCATCGCCAGGCCGCCTTCCGGCACCATGTGCGCGGAATACTCCAGCAATTCACCGTCGGCGATCAGTGGGCGAATAGTGGGGTGCTGTTTAAAATCTTCCAGCATTTGCGGAATGCTTTTTGTCGCATGCCCGATATCGCCCAGACCACATACCAGTCCCAGAGAAACGGAGTCTTTGTTGGTGTACAGGAAACCTCCGCCCATCAGGCCATTAGATGGCGAACCGGCAAACAACCAGGCGGCACCTTCATTTCCTGATAAATTAAAACGATCTGCAATGACTGCTGGCGGCAGGCCGATCAGTTCTTTCACGCCAACGGCATAATGATGTGCTGAAGAGGGCGGTACCATTCCCAGTGAACGTCCCAGCATGGAATTGACACCATCAGCAAGGATAACGATATTGGCCTCCAGGATATCGTCACCCGCCTGCACGCCAGTGACTTTGTTGCCTTCCCGGATCAGGGAATCGACGCGAACGCCCGGAATAAACTGAGCCCCGGCCTGTTCAGCTTTTTCCATCAACCAGGGATCGAGTCTGTTGCGCAATACGGTATAGGAGTCCTGCGCTGGGGTATTTTCTTTTTCACGATGGAAATCGAGGGTGACAGCACTTTCTTCAGTCAGGAAAGAGATTTTTTCGCGGGTCACTTTCCGTTCGACAGGGGCCTCCTCTGCAAAGCCGGGCATAATGTGCTCCAGGCTATGCGTGTAGAGTCGTCCTCCGGTCATGTTTTTGCTGCCAGCACTGTTTCCGCGCTCAATAACCAGCACGTCCAGCCCAGCCTTGGCCATCACGTAACCTGCTACCGCACCCGCCACGCCAGCACCGACCACAATGGCATCAAATTTTTCATCTGACATGTTCTTTGCTCCTTTCCCGCCGCGAATGCAGCGGGATATGTGCGTTAAATGTGGCCGTTAGCGACTGAGCTGTTCGATAAGGGTCGGGACGACTTTGTAAATGTCACCAACCAGACCGTAATCGGCGTAGTTGAAGATCGGGGCTTTTTTATCTTTATTGATGGCGACGATGATCTTCGCGCCGTTCCCGCCGACCATATGTTGAATTTGCCCTGAGATGCCCAGTGTCAGGTACAAATCTGATTTCAATAGCACCCCGGAAACGCCAATATAGCGTTCGCGCTCCATCCAGTTTTCACCTTCGGCAATAGGGCGTGAACAACCCACTTCGGCACCCAGAACGGCGGCAAGATTGCGTACCATCTGCAGATCGCTCTCGGCCACCAGGCCACGACCGACGCCAACCACACGTTTAGCTTTGCTGAGATCCACGCTGCTGAGGGATTTGGCCCGACGTTCCTGGCAAACAATCTCATGAAGTGGCGTGATATACGGTGCTGAGACGACAGGGCAAGTGTGCGCAGGATGGGCTTCTACTGGTTCAAACATGCCAGGGGCAAGCGTGATAATCGCCAGCGCGCTATTCAGCTTTTCTTTACCGAATGCCAGGCCGCCATACATACGGTGTTCTGCAAACAGCGCACCTGCATCGAGAGTGACCGATGTGGCGTCGTTTACCATCGCCGCATTGAGTTGCATGCTTAACCGCGCGCCCAGTGATTTTGCGCGTTTAGACGCAGGCATCAGCAACAGGCCGGTGTGCGCTTGCAGTAAGGCTGAGACAGTCTCGGCGTAGTTTTCAACACGCTGCAGTCCACTGGCGTGTTCGAGCACGATGATGTCATCGGCACCCAGCGCTTTCAGCTGATCGGCCTGTTCGTTGCCCTGCACAATAAGGTGTACCTGCTCGCCCCACTGGCGGGCACCGGTCATTAATTCCTCATAGCGTTCTACGTTATCGCTAAACACCCATACGTTGGCTAATTTACTCATGATGATTGTTCTCCGTTGGGCTTAGTTCAGGGCTTTTTTCAGATGTTCGGCCAGTTCGGCAATGGCTTCTGCTGAGTCATTTTCCAGAATGATGTGCTTACGTTCGGTCTGTGGTGGAACGCTAAGGCTGACTAATTCCGCCAGCGGTGACGCTGGCGTCCAGCCAATATCGCTGGCCTGCCAGTGGGTGACGGTTTTTTTGCCGGCACCAAGAATGGCTTTCATTGACGGAATCCGCGGTGTATTGATATCTGAGGTTACGCACAGCACGGCGGGGAGCGGCAGTTCAATCACTTCAACTTCGTCTTCCAGTGTACGTTCAACCACAATGCGCTCGCCGTTACGTTGGATGTGGCTTACCGCGTTAATCACGGGAAGCTGCAGGAGCTCACCAACCAGTAAACCGACCTGTTGTGCGTAGACATCGCCGGACCCTTCCCCGAACAGCATCAGATCGAATTCAATTTTTTTAGCCGCACAAGCCAGTGCCTGGGCGGTATCGCGCGACAGCGCGTGCTCCAGCTGTGGATCCTGCACCATAAACAGGCTATCCGGACCGCGGGACAGCACGTCTTTACGTACTTTAGAGTTTTGCAACAAGGAGCCGCCCACCGTTAAGGCGACAATCTCATCGCCTTCAGCGGTAAGTTGTGTGGCGGCTTCAATCGCATTCAGATCAAATTGACTGATTTTGGCATCGGCCCGATCAAAGTTAAGCGAGCGCTCTGGGGTAACAACAATGTCCTGTTCTTCAGGCACCAACTTAAAGCAGGTTATTATTTTCATGGCATCTCCAGTGAGTCACGTTCGGATGATGACGGTGCGCGTCATTATCGGCAGTAGGGAAAATTTGACTGAAAATAGTGTGCGGCAGAGTGGAGCCTGTTTTCGACGGGGCAATCTGTTTTCATTCCCAATAATCTTGCAGAAAAATATGCAACGGAGATGCGGGGGTTCTAAGCGAGGGGTAAAGATTGTGTACGCGAGATTACACAGTGAAAACAGTAAATGAGGGTGTAATTGAGAAACGGGTGATGCTGCCAACTTACTGATTTAGTGTATGATGGTGTTTTTGAGGTGCTCCAGTGGCTTCTGTTTCTATCAGCTGTCCCTCCTGTTCAGCTACTGACGGGGTGGTGCGTAACGGCAAAAGCACTGCCGGACATCAGCGCTATCTCTGCTCTCACTGCCGTAAAACATGGCAACTGCAGTTCACTTACACCGCTTCTCAACCCGGTACGCACCAGAAAATCATTGATATGGCCATGAATGGTGTTGGATGCCGGGCAACCGCCCGCATTATGGGCGTTGGCCTCAACACGATTTTACGTCACTTAAAAAACTCAGGCCGCAGTCGGTAACCTCGCGCATACAGCCGGGCAGTGACGTCATCGTCTGCGCGGAAATGGACGAACAGTGGGGCTATGTCGGGGCTAAATCGCGCCAGCGCTGGCTGTTTTACGCGTATGACAGGCTCCGGAAGACGGTTGTTGCGCACGTATTCGGTGAACGCACTATGGCGACGCTGGGGCGTCTTATGAGCCTGCTGTCACCCTTTGACGTGGTGATATGGATGACGGATGGCTGGCCGCTGTATGAATCCCGCCTGAAGGGAAAGCTGCACGTAATCAGCAAGCGATATACGCAGCGAATTGAGCGGCATAACCTGAATCTGAGGCAGCACCTGGCACGGCTGGGACGGAAGTCGCTGTCGTTCTCAAAATCGGTGGAGCTGCATGACAAAGTCATCGGGCATTATCTGAACATAAAACACTATCAATAAGTTGGAGTCATTACC